>DASWZY010000157.1:0-10309 GCA_036407055.1 Binatia bacterium | reverse complement strand
TTGCTTCGCTGCCTCGCGCACGACCTCGGCGACAAGCTTCTCGTGCGCCGGATTGAGAAACGAGAACAAGAGGCTTACGGCGATCGCGCGCGACGGCTTCGCGGGGGAGCTTTACATCATGCAGTCGAACGGAGGCGTCGGCTCGCTCGCTTCGATCCGGCGCGCGCCTGTGAACACGCTGCTGTCGGGTCCGGCCGCCGGGCCGACGGCGGCCGGAGTTTTCTCCGGAAAACATCCGGGAGTTCTCGTCGGCGACATGGGCGGAACCAGTTTCGAAGTCAGCCTCATCCAGGGCGGCGTTGTATCGCTCACCAACGAGCGCGAAGTCGGCGGCTACCGCGTGGCGACGCCGGGGCTGCGTATCCATTCGATCGGCGCGGGCGGCGGCAGCATCGCCTGGGCGGAAGAGGGGAAAATCCTGCGCGTCGGGCCGGCGAGCGCCGGCGCGCTTCCCGGCCCGGCCTGTTACGGCAAAGGCGGCGACGCCGCCACGGTGACCGACGCGCAGCTGGTGCTGGGCTATTTGAATCCCGGCGCGTTTTTGGGCGGACGGTTCAGATTGAATCCCGATCTTGCCGCAAGCGCCGTGCGCGCCGCAGGAAAGCCGCTCGGTCTCAGCGCCGAGGAAACCGCTGCGGGGATTTACCGTATCGTCAACGCGAACATGGCCGGCGCGATTCGCGTCGTCACGATTCAGGAAGGCATCGATCCGCGCGACCACCTGCTCGTCATGGGCGGCGGGGCCGGGCCGATCCACGCGGCGGAAATCGCCGCCGAGCTGGGTATTCGCGATGTATTGATACCGCGCGTTGGGGCGGTGATGTGCGCATACGGCATGCTCATGGCGGATTTCCATCACCATTTTATCCGCTCGCTGGCCCGCCCGCTTACTTCCGGTGTCGAAGCGGAAATCCGGCGCGCGCTGGATGAAATGACCAAAGAAGCGAAAAATCGTAGCGACGCCGGTGAGCTTTCTCTCCGGTCCACGCTCGACGTGCGCTACGCCGGGCAGTTTCACGAGGTCGAAATCCCCCTCGCCGATCTCGACGTGAAAAAAACCACCGCGGCGTTTCACGCCCGGCACCAAAGCCTCTATGGCTACGCCGACCCAACCGCAGAAGTCGAGCTGGTTAACGTTCGTCTGTATTCCACCGCGAGCACCGAGAAGCCGGCGCGCATTCGGATTGGTAAGGACCGCGGCGTTAAAAGATCGTTCAAGGAGACCCGGAAAATATTTTTCGCCGGGAAATTCACCGCCGCTCCGGTATACAACGGCGCCACGCTCGGCGCGGGCGCTCGTCTCCACGGGCCGTGCGTCGTCGAATACCCCGACACGGCCGTCGTCGTGCAGCCGTACTGCCGTGCTCAGCTGGACGGCAGCGGTAATTTTAGACTGGCGCTGGATCTGTAGACATGAAGCCGTCGAAGCGCAAAGCGCGAAATAAATTCGACCCGATCGTCGCGTCGGTGATCACGGCGAAACTCGCCAACATCACCCGCGAGATGGGCGAGACGATGCTCCGGACTTCGCGCTCGCCGATCTTCAGCGAATCGCGCGACTTCGTCACGGCGGTCTTCGATTCACGAAACCGGCTGATCGCGCAGTCGACTTATATTCCCGTGCTGCTCGGCTCCCTTCCATGCGCGATGGACGCCGTAACTGCACGATATGCAGACGCCTGCGAAGGCGATCTGTTTTTGCTCAACGATCCTTACGTCGGCAATACGCACATTCCCGATTTGACGGTGCTGAAGCCCGTGTTCCACCGCGGCAAGGTCAGCTTCTGGGTCGTTAACAAAGGCCATCACGCCGATCTCGGCGGGGCCGGCATAGCCGGTTACAACCCGGACGCCCGCACGGTTTTCGACGAAGGTCTTCGTCTGCCGCCGACGCGACTTTTCAGCCGCGGGAAAAGAATCGACGAGGTATGGAATCTCCTGCTCTCGAACGTGCGCAACCGCGAGCTGGTGCAGGGCGATCTGCTGTGCCAGATCGGAGCGACGCGCATAGGCGAGCTGGCGCTGCATCAACTCCTCGAGCGCTACGATTACCGCGAGGTGGAGCACGCGATCGCGCTCGAGCTCGACGCAACGCGCACGCAGATGGAGAAAGCGATCGCTCTGATCCCCGAAGGCAGCTACACCGCCGAGCGCCCGCTCGACTTTCGTGATCCGTCGATGCCGCAGCCGCGCATCCGCCTGAAAATCACCGTCAAGAATAAACACGCGACGTTCGACTATTCCGGCACGGACGGCGAAGTGCCGGGCTTCCTCAACAGCTCCTACGCCAATACCGTCTCGTCTTCGTGGCAAGCGCTGCTCGGCGCGCTCGGAAAAGACGTGCGGATGAATCACGGCTCGTACGTGGCGATCAGCGTGCTCGCCCCGGAAGGCACGCTCGTCAACGCGCGCGATCCGGCGCCGACGACCGCCTGCACCGTCGTCACGTGCGCGGCGATCGTCGAGGCGACGTGGCTCGCGCTCGCCGAGGCGATTCCCGACCGCATCCAGGCGTGCTGGGGAAAATGGTGCGGCCCGCATACCGAGGGTTTCAATCCGCGGACGCGGCGGCGCTTCGTCAGCATCCATCATTTCTGTAAGGGCGGCAGCGGCGCGACCGAGGGCATCGACGGCTGGAATCACGTCGGCCCGATCAGCTCGATGGGCGGCGCGCGCGCGCCCGATCCCGAGCGCCACGAGATGACGTGCCCGTACTTTCTCGAAGCGTACGAATATCTCCGCGACAGCGGCGGTCCCGGGAAGTGGCGCGGCGGCCTCGGCGTGAGATATCGGTTCCGCGTCCTCGCGGACAACGTCCAGTTCGTAGCCGCCGGCGGCGGGCTGCGGCAGGAAACCGCGACCTTCGGCGCGGCCGGCGGTCGTGCCGCGCCTTTATCCATTTTGACGCTCGAGCGCGCCGGCTGCGCGTCCGAGCGGCTGGACGTGAATCGCCGCTATGTGCTCAACCGCGGCGACGTCGTGGAAATCCTCGCCAACGGTGGCGGGGGCTTCGGCGACCCGCTGGCGCGCGATCCGCAAGCGGTGTTGCAGGACGTGATCGACGGTATCGTGAGCTCAGAATCCGCGCGCCGCGACTACGGCGTCGCGGTGGAGGCGGCTTCGCGCGCCGTCGATCGAACGGAAACGGCTAGATTGAGAAACGGTCCGGGAAACAACGGATCAGCGACAAAAGGGAAAACCAAATTTTATCAACGGGATGAGAAAATCCCTACCGAGGAGGAAAAGCATGCGAAAGCCTGATTTTCAGATCAAAGTCGATGAGGGCGATACAGCCGACGAGGCGAGTATTCACTTCTGGGAGAAGCAGCGCCAGCGCGCGCTGAAGGGCACCGTCGTCGTCAAAGGCGACGAATGCCCCTGGGAGAAGGGCAAGATGGGGCAGATCAAATTTTATTTCAGCCCTTACGCGTATCCCGACACCACCGTGCAAACCTGGGTCGTTTTCGAGGAGAGGCAGCACACGCACTCGGGAAAGCACATCCATCAAGGCGGCGTCGTGCTCTACGCACTCGAAGGCAGCGGCTACACCGTCATGGATGGAAAGCGCTACGACTGGGAGGAAGGCGACCTGATCATTCTGCCGGTCCAGGCCGGCGGCGTCGAGCACCAGCAGTTCAACACCGACCCCGATAAGCCGTGCCGCCTGCTGGCGTTCCTCTACCAGCCCCATTTCATGGAACTGGGCAATTTCTACACACTGCTCGGCAAGCCGGGCGAAGACAAACTACAAAAACAAGCAAAGTAAGGAGATCGTCATGGCTACGCTTTTAGATCAACTATTCGAACTCCGCGACAAGCAGCGCGCCAACATCGCCAAGGGCCTCCGGGTCGTGCGCGCGAAGGAGCGCCCGCTGGAGAAAAACCGCAACGGGCTCGTCAAGTGGTACATGCACCCGCTGCTCGACGACACCGCCTCCAAGGCGCTGATCGTCTATACGCAGGAAATTCCCCCGGGGAAGAAAACCGGCAAACAGAAAGTGCAGGGCGGCATCGTTCAGTATGTGCTGGAAGGCGCCGGCCACTTGATGCTCGACAACGACAAGCACGAGTGGAAGCAGGGCGACATGATCAACATTCCACAGCGCGACCACGGCGTGACCGTGCAGTATTTCAACGGCTCATCGACCCAAAAGGTGCGGCTGCTTTCCGTTCAGCCGAACCTGGTGGACTGCATCGGCGTCGACCGCGGCGCGGGCTTCGAGCAGCTCGAGGACGCGCCCGAGTAAGCGCCGGAGGTATAAACGGGAGATCATCATGACGGACATCCTGGAGAAGCGCTTCATTGCGGCTCTCGTTTGGCTCCTCTGCCTCGCCGGCGCGGCCGCGCCGGCGAGGTCTGCGGAGCCGCTGGAGAATGTCACGGTCTCCTTTCCCACGCTGACGCTTTCGATGGCGCCGTGGTGGATCGCGCGCGACGCGGGCATCTTCGCTTCGGAAGGGATCAACGCGGAGATCGCGTTCATCCGCGGCTCGGGAACGACGGTGCAAGCGCTGGTGGGCGGAAGCATCCAAGCCGGCTACGCCGGCGCACCGCCGGTCGCCGCCGCGATCGCCTCGGGCGCGAAGCTCGTCATTGTGGCGGCGCCCGTCAACCGAATGGACTACGTGCTGGTTACCCGCCAGCCTGTGAAAGCCCACGAGCTCAAGGGCAAGCGATTTGCGATTGGAAGGCTCGGCGACTCGAATGAAATCGCAACGCGGGTAGCTCTTGAAAGGATGGGCGTCGATCCCGGCACGGTGAAGCTCGTTGCAATCGGCGGTTCGCCGGACAGAATCGCCGCGCTCAGATCGAATTCGGTGGATGCCGCGATTCTATCCGGAACGGAGTTTCTGGGCACCGGGTCCTCGGAATTTCACATGTTATTCGACGTGGCGCAGGCGGGGATCGAATACCCGTTCGATACGATCTTCGTCACCCGGCGCTATCTCGCTGAGAAACGAAAGACCGTTCTCTCAACGCTGAAAGCCTTCGTTCGCGCCGTTCGCTTTCTCCGAACCGAAAAGCAGCAGTCGTTGAAGATCGCGTCGCGCTGGCTGCGGAACCCCGATCCTGCCGTTCTCGAGCGGCAATGGAAGCATGTGGCATTCAATCTTTACCAGGAGAATCCATACCCGACCGACCCCGCCTTTCGGCTGGCGTTTAAAGGGATGGCTCAGATCAACCCCAAGGTGGGCGAGCTATCGACGTCGGACGTCGTCGACACGAGCCTGCTCGACGAGCTGGAGCGGTCGGGTTATTTCAAATCGCACTGAAACGGGAATATGAAAATCGATATCCACACGCATGCGTTCCCAGAGCAGTACGTCGCGGCGATCAAGCGGAAGCTCCCATCGCCGCCGGCGCTGCGCCCGCACTGGACGTGGAATCCCGACGTGTTCCTGGGGGAAATGGACCAGTGGGGCGTCGACGTGAAAGTGTTTTCGATGTCGGCGCCGAGCGTTTACTTCGACGATCCCTCTTTTTCGCTCGACATGTCGCACCTGTCGAACGACGCCTATGCCGAGATCTGCGCGCGCTGGCCGGACCGGTTCAAAATGTTCGCCTCCGTCCCGATGGGCGACGCGCAGGTCTCGTGCCGCGAGCTCGAGCGGGCGAAGGCGCTGCCGGGCTACGTCGGCATCGCGCTCGGCTCGAACATCCTCGGCAAGATGCTGGACGAGCCCGCCTTCGGCGCATTTTTCAAGATGGCCGATGCGATGAAGGCCGTCATCTTCATTCATCCGATGGGATACCGCGCCGAAGAATTCGAGCTCCCGGAGCCGTGGAAAGCCTATCGTCTGCACCACCTGATCGGCTGGCCGCTCGATACGACTTTTGCGATTTCGCGGCTCGTGCTCGGCGGTTTCTTCGATCGTTATCCGAACCTGCAGCTGATCGCAGCGCATGTCGGCGGCGCGATTCCGTATTTATCGGAGCGGCTGGAGCGCGGGTTTCAGGAAGGCCGCGCGAAAAATAAGCCGAGCTATTACTTCCGCAGAAATATTTTTTACGACACGGCGGGGCCGACGCACCCGGCGATCATCGACTGCGCAGTGAAAATATACGGCATCGACCGCATCCTCTTCGGCACCGACTATCCCTTCGGGACCGGGCAGGAAGGAATGCAATACATGGAGAAAGCGATCTGGAACGTCGACCATTCGGAGCTGAGCGCCCCGGACCGACAGAAAATATTTTCCGGCAACAGCCGCAAGATCCTCGGTATGTGAGGGCGGCGATCGATTCCATGCCAGACGAAGCACAATGGACGCTCTTCGGGCCGGAATCTGAAGTGAGGCAAAAAGGATTGGTCGGACGAACGATCAACGGCCGGGAAGTTGCTGTTGCCGTCGCGGGGGAGCGCATCGCCGCGATTCAGCGCCGCTGCCCGCACGAGGGCGCCAACCTCGACGAAGGACAGGTTTTCGCCGCGAAGGCGATCAAGTGTCCGCTGCACGGATTTATTTTCGATCTTTTCACCGGAAAGGGCTTGAATTGTCCGACGTTCCACATCGCGACGTATCAGACGAAAGTCGAGAACGGCGAGGTCTACGTCAAAATCGCCTGACGATGAGACGGGAAAGGAAGGACATTGACGGGAAGCGGAACGATCGTTAACGCCGTCGTCCTGCCGATGACGGCAGAGTCGCATATCATCCGCGGCGGTTATGTCACCGTCCGAGATGGCGTCATCACGGGGGTCGGGAGCGGCGCGCCCGCGCGGGTCGAGCCGGGCTGGCTCATTGACGCGCATGAAACCGTGCTGATGCCTGGGTTGGTGAACGCCCATACGCATTTGTACCAAGTCCTGCTGCGCGCGATCTGGGAGGACATTCCGCTGTTTCCGTGGCTAAAAAAAGTCTACGGTGCGGCGCAGGCGCTGCTGCCGGAGCATTTCTACGCGGGCACGCTTTTGGGCTGCCTCGAATCGTTGAAGGGCGGCGCGACGACGATTTGCGAGCATAATTTTTTGAATCCGCATGCCGACTGCGCGACCGAAACCGTGCGCGCGCTCAGGGAATCCGGCGTCCGCTCGGTGTTCGCGCGGACGATCATGGACACCGGCGAGGTCGTTCCGAGCTGCGTCAAAGAAAAGCCGGAGGCCGCCTTCAAGCTCGTCGAGTCGATCGTCAGCGGCGCGCGGAAGACGTTGTCGGAAACGCAGACGCGGAAGCTGTCCTTCATGACGGGCCCCAATACGCCGCCGATCAACGCTTCGCCGGATCTGCTGCGGCAGCTCCGGGCGTTCGCCGACAGCACCTCGATTGGCATCAGCGCGCACGTCGCGGAATCGGCATCGGTGCTCGATTACGTGCGGCAGCATTGCAGCGCGCCCGGCGTCGTGGCGTATCTCCAGCAGTTCAATATTCCAGGCGAGAACACGATCTTCGCGCACTCCGTGCACATCTCGCCGGAAGAGATTCAACTGCTCAAGCAAACCGGCACTTCGGTGTCGCATAATCCCGTGAGCAACATGATGCTCGGCGACGGCGTTGCGCCGGTACGCGAAATGCTGGCCGCCGGCGTCAACGTCGCGCTCGGCACGGACGGCGCCGCGAGCAACCATTCGCAGGATCTCTTCGAGACCATGAAAGCGGCCTCGCTGCTACAAAAGGTCCATCACCGCGATCCCGGCGTGATCGATCCTTATTCCGTGCTCAAGATGGCGACGGTCGGAGGCGCGCAAGCCCTGGGGCTTGGGGATCTTTGCGGCACGATCGAAGAAGGCAAGCGAGGCGATCTGATCTTGGTCAACATTCACGCGCCGCACATCCAGCCGGTCAATCATCTATTCAGCCAGCTCGTGCACTGCGCAAAAAGCACCGACGTATCGACCGTGATCGTGGACGGCTGCCTGCTGATGAAAAACCGCGAAATGGTTTTTCTTGACGAGGGGAAGATCATAGCCGCGGCGCAAGCATCGAACGGCAATCTGCTCCGGCGCATCGAGGAAAAAGGTATCTAGCGGAAAACCCATGGGCTCCGAAACGCGATTGACGGTCGGCTGCGGTTTGTACGACCGGACGCTGCAGCTGGCGAACGGCACTGTTCGCGCGAAGGGCATCGCTTTCGAATGGTCCTCGGCTCCGCCGCAACAGCTTTTCAACGAGGTTCTCAAGGGCAGCTATGCGGTCGGAGAAATGTCGCTGGCCTATCTATCGATCATGCACGCCTCCGGTGACCGGCGCTTCGTCGGGCTACCGATTTTCCCTTCGAGAATGTTCCGCCATTCGGCTCTTTACGTGCCGAGCGACTCGCGCCTCGCGGCCGAAGACTTGCGGCACAAAAAAATCGGAGTCAACAGCTACACGATGACGGCCGCGGTCTGGGTGCGTTGGCTTTTGCGCACGGAATACGGCATTTCGCCCGAGGACATGACTTGGTACATCGGCCCGAGCGTGGTGCCCACGCATTCAACTCCGCGCGCTTCGGTCGTCGCGGGAGGACACGCGGAGCTCGAGCGCATGCTGCTCCGCGGCGATCTGGATGTTCTGCTATCTGTGATCACGCCCAAAGACTATGCCGCGGGAAAGCTGCGCCGCTTGTGGGCCGACTCGCGTGCGGCGGAGCGCGCGGCGGCAGAGAAGCACGGGATTTTTCCGATCATGCACACTCTGATCATGCGCCGCACCGTTTATGAAGAGAATCCATGGATCGCGCAGAGCTTGTTCGACGCGTTCTCAGAGGCGAAACAGCTCTGCTACGAGCAGCTGCTGGACACGGACGCGCCGCACGTGACGCTTCCGTGGCTGAGCGGCGATGTCGAGGAGGCGCGGCGAGTGTTGGGCATGGATTACTGGCCTTACGGCCTCGAAGCGAATCAAAAAGTGCTGATGACTTTTCTCGGTGAACTGTACGCAGAGGGCCTCATCGGCAATCTACCGGCGCCTGAAGATATTTTCCTGCCGCTCGATAAGAAGGCAGCCACCCGCGCGCCCGAGAGAAGCTCATGACTCCGATTCACGGCGTGCGCGTACTCGAGATCGCGAGCTTCATCACCGGGCCTTACGCCGCGATGCTGCTCGGCGATCTCGGCGCCGACGTTATCAAGATCGAACATCCGAAAGGCGGAGATCCCTTCCGCACCTGGAGCCGCGGCAGCTACAGCCCGCAGTACCGGGCGTACAACCGCGGCAAGAGAAGCCTGACGCTCGATCTGAAGTCGCCGCAGGGCATCGAAGTCCTGCACGATCTGCTCGCGAAGGCCGACGTTCTCATCGAAAATTTCCGGCCGGGAACCGCCGAGCGTTTGGGTTTCGGCTACGAGGCGCTGGCCGAGCGTTATCCGAAGCTTATTTATTGCTCGGTGACGGGCTTCGGCAAAACGGGGCCGTATCGCTCGCGCCCTTCGTACGACACCGTAGGCCAGGGATACAGCGGTCTGCTGAGGCTCCTGATGGACGCAGACAATCCGCGGCCGGTCGGCCCGGCCTTTTCCGATTGCATCACCGGTGTGTTCGCCTGCTACGGCATCCTGGGTGCGTTGTTGGCGCGGGAAAAGACCGGCTTGGGGCAAAAGGTCGAGCTCAGCATGCTGTCGGCGACGCTTTCCTTTTTGATCGAGCCGGCGGTCGCGTACTTGTCCGCCGGCGAGGTGAACGATTGTTTTACCAGGCCGCGCGTCTCGCAGGTGTACGCGGCCGCGTGCGCCGACGGGAAGCTCCTGGCGATTCATCTCTCCTCGCCGCCGAAATTTTGGGAATCGCTGACCGAGGCGATCGCCATGCCGGATCTACGCACCGATCCACGCTTTGCCACGCGCGAGACAAGAATCGCCAATTACGAAAGTCTCGCGGCTATTCTCGGCGATGTCCTGAAGCAAAAGCCGAGAGCCGATTGGCTGGAAAAATTCGAGCGCTTCGACGTGCCGTGCACGCCGATTTACGACATGAGCGAAGTCTTTGCCGACCCGCAGGTGAAGCACGCGGGCCTCGAAATCGAGTACCGCCACAGCAGTGAAGGCGTCACACGCTCGGTTCGTCCGGCGGTATCATTCAGCCGCACGGAATTGGAAAAAGCCGCTCCGCCGCCGGCGCTTGGAGAGCATTCGAAAGCGATCCTTCTGGAATTTGGTTACGACAGCGACAGAATCCGTCGTCTACATGACGACGGCGTGATCTGAAGATGGGCGATTAATTCAGCGGCGTACTTTTAACGAGGAGGAAATATGACGACATTTTACGACGAGTGGCTGGCGGCCGGCGAGCGTATTCAAGACGAGTTCAAATGCTCTCCGGTGATCGCGCGCGACCGGGACATTCCATGGGTGGAGACCGTGCAGGACGCAAAGGTGAAGCTCATGCTTTC
>DASWZY010000156.1:0-10590 GCA_036407055.1 Binatia bacterium | reverse complement strand
GGCGGAGCGGCTGATGCGTGTGACGGAAGAGGCGCTCTACCGCGGCATCGAGCATTTGAAGGACGGCGAGCGCATGGGAAAGCTATCCTCGGCGATTCAGCAGACGGCCGAAGACGCCGGGTTTTCCGTCGTCCGCTCGTTCGTCGGACACGGCATCGGCAGGCGCCTGCACGAGGAGCCGCCGGTGCCGAATTACGGTCAGCCGGAAAGCGGTCTCAGGCTGCGCCAGGGCATGGTGCTCGCCATCGAGCCGATGGTTAACGTGGGCGGCTACGACGTCACGATCAAAGACGACGGTTGGACGGCGGTGACGAAGGACGGAAGCCTTTCGGCGCATTTCGAGCATTCCGTCGCCATCACGGAGAACGGGCCGTATATTTTGAGCCGATTATAGACGGGATGCGAAGGCTTCGGCTTTCAAATTCCTTGTGGTAGAATAAACGTTTATGCCCAAAGACGGCGCCATCGAAGTTACCGGAAGCGTGCTTGAAACGCTGCCGAACGCGATGTTCCGCGTGCAGCTCGAGAACGGGCACAAGGTCTTGGCGCACATCTCGGGGAAGATGCGCATGCATTACATCAAGATCCTTCCCGGCGACAAGGTCCGCGTCGAGCTATCGCCGTACGACTTGGGGCGCGGGCGGATTATTTACCGGGAGAGATAAGATGAAGGTGAGAGCCTCGGTCAAGAAGATTTGCAATAAGTGCAAGGTGATTCGCCGCAAGGGCGTCGTTCGCGTCGTGTGCGAAAACACACGGCATAAACAGAGACAGGGATAGAGGGACATATGGCGCGCATAGCCGGAGTCGATTTGCCGCGAAACAAGCGTATGGAGATTGCGCTCACGTATATCTACGGCATCGGAAGGAGCGCTTCGAAGAAGATCCTCCAGTCGGCCGGAGTGTCGTTCGATACCAAGACCGACAACCTGAGCGACGACGAGGTCGTGAAAATCCGCTCGATCATCGATCAGGGCTGGAAGGTCGAAGGCGATCTCCGCCGCGATGTGACGCAGAACATCAAGCGCCACATCGACGTCGGCTCGTACCGCGGCCTGAGGCACCGGAAAAATCTGCCGGTCCACGGCCAGCGCACGCACACCAACGCGCGCACGCGCAAAGGGCCGCGCAAGACCGTCGCGGGCAAGAAGCAGGCGCCGTCCAAGGGTTAACGTCGGCGATCAGGAGATTTTATGGCGAAGGACGAACAGAGCGAGAAAAAAGCCGAAGGCAAAGCCGAGGAGAAAGCTCCGGAGCGCGCCGCACGCAAGAAAAAAGGGCGCAAGAACATCGCCGAAGGCGTCGTGCATATTCATTCGACGTTCAACAATACGATCGTGACGATCACCGATTATCAAGGCAACGTGATCTCGTGGTCGAGCGCCGGCAGCATGGGCTTCAAGGGCTCGCGCAAGGGCACGCCGTTCGCAGCGCAGCAGGCAGCAGACAGCGCGGCGAAAAAAGCGGCCGACCACGGCGTACGCAGCGTGCAGGTGTTCGTGCGCGGTCCGGGCGCGGGGCGCGAGTCGGCGCTCCGTTCTTTGCAGGCGGCCGGCATTCACATCAGCCTGATCAAGGACGTGACGCCGATCCCGCACAACGGCTGTCGGCCGCCCAAACGGAGGAGAGTATGACAGCAGCATCGAGGAGATTTTAAGCAGTGGCCAGGTATACAGGATCGGTGTGCCGGCTTTGCCGGCGTGAGAACATGAAGCTCTTTCTTAAAGGAGAGCGCTGCTATACCGACAAGTGCGCCATCGAGCGGCGGAACTATCCGCCGGGACAGCACGGCCAGGGACGGCCCAAATTCTCCGAATACAGCCTGCAGCTGCGCGAGAAGCAGAAGATCAAGCGCATGTACGGATTGTTCGAGAAGCAATTCCGCCGCACCTTCGGGATGGCCGAGCGCGTGAAAGGCATCACCGGCGAAACGCTGCTGATTCTCCTCGAGAGGCGTCTCGACAACGTCGCATACCGCCTCGGCTTCGCCAGCTCGCGCGCCGACGCGCGTCTGCTGGTGCGGCACGGTCATGTCAGGGTCAACGGCAGAAAAGTCACGATTCCATCGTACCTGGTCAAAGCTGGCGACACCGTCACCGTGGCGGAGAGCAGCCGGCAGCTCGAGCGCGTGCTGGCGGCGATGGAGGCCGCGCAGCGCCGCGGCGTGCCGGAATGGGTCGAGGTAGACCGCGACGCCGCGACCGGCAAAATCAAGTACCTGCCGACGAGAAGCGACATCACCGCGCCGATCAACGAGAAGCTCGTCGTCGAGCTATATTCCAAGTAACCTGAGGAGCGCATCATTATGCATAGGCACTGGACCGATTTGATCAAGCCGAAGCAGCTCGAATCCGACGAAAAGAGTCTCAACCCGACCTACGGCAAATTTTACGCCGAGCCGTTTGAGCGGGGCTTCGGCGCGACCATCGGCAATTCGCTCCGGCGGACGCTGCTCTCGTCGCTCATGGGCGCGGCGATCATCTCCGTCAGGATCAAGGGCATCCTGCACGAGTTTTCGACGATCCCCGGCATCACCGAGGACGTCACCGATATCATCCTGAATCTGAAAGAGATCCGACTGCGGCTCATGGACAGCGAGCAGCAGACGATCCGCATCGACGCGAAGGGGCCGAAGTCCGTGCAGGCGCGCGACATCATCGCCGGTCCGGGCGTCGAGATTTTGAACCCGGACCAGCACATCGCGACACTCGCGCGCGACGCGAAGCTCGAGATGGAATTGGTCGTGAAGCTCGGCCGCGGCTACGTGCCCGCCGAGCGCAACAAGGAAGAGGGCGTGCCGGTCGACACGATCTCGATGGACGCGATCTTCTCCCCGATCCGCAAAGTGAATTTCACGGTGACGAACGCCCGCGTCGGCCAGCGCACGGATTACGACCGGCTCGTCTTTGAAGTCTGGACCGACGGCGGCATCAAGCCCGACGACGCCGTCGCCTACGCCGCGAAAATCCTCCAGGACCAGCTGCAGATCTTCATCAACTTCACCGAAGAGCCGCAGCCGAGCCGCCGCGACGAGTCGCCGACGACGCCGCTGAACGAAAACCTCTACCGCAGCGTCGACGAGCTGGAATTCTCCGTGCGCTCGCAGAACTGTCTGCAGAACGCCGACATCAAATACATCGGCGAGCTTGTGCAGAAGACCGAGCAGGAGATGCTGAAGACCAAGAATTTCGGACAAAAGTCGCTCAACGAGATCAAGGAAATTCTCCGCGGCATGGGCCTCGAGCTCGGCATGAAGCTCGATCATTTCCCGTCGCGCGAGGAGATCGAAAACCGCCGCCGCGCGCGGGAGAAAGAAACGGCCTAAAAACATGCGGCACCTAAGGGCAGGCAAAAAATTCAACCGCAGCGCGAGCCATCGCCGCGCGCTGCTGAGGAACCTCGTCACCTCGCTGCTGCGCCACGAGCGCATCCAGACGACCGATCCGAAGGCGAAAGAGCTGCGCCGCTGGGCCGACTGGATGATCGGCCTCGGAAAGCAGGGCACGCTGCACGCGCGGCGCCAGGCGCTGGCCGTGATTCAGGACGAAGCGGTCGTGCACAAGCTGTTCGACTCGCTGGCGGCGCGATTCAAAGACCGGCCCGGCGGCTACAGCCGCGTCGTCAAGATCGGCTGGCGCCGCGGCGACCAGGCGGCAGTTTCGATCGTCGAATTGCTGCCGGCCGAGGCGCCGGCGAAAGCCGAGGGCGGTCAGAAAAGAAGGCGCCGGCGCGCGAAGACCGAAGGCGGCGAAAAAACGGGCGAGACAAAGCAGCCCCGCCGCCGCGCCAAAGCGGCGACGGCCTAGCGGCTGTAAAGTTTTGTAAAGGGGCGGTTCGCAAGAACCGCCCCTTTTTTTATTGTCTTCCCGACTTCGCGATCAGCCGGTCGAAGCTCACGCCCTTGCTTCCGGGGAATTTCACCGAGTGAAACCCCGGCGTGAAATAGCCTGCCATATCGAATAATCTTCCCGCCTCCGCAGGCTTCCATGTCGTGCCCACACGGATAGTCGGGTCGCCCGCGGCGCTGCGCTCACGATCGAATTTGACAGTCGAATGAACGAACTCGGCGTGTTTCTTTTCGCCGGTGATATAGGGAATGAGAAAGGCGATCGCTCGTTCCAGCGTCGCGCCTTGCGGTGTGACATCGCGGTAAAAGTTTCCGCCGTTTTTGTCCGCGGCGATCGCCAGCTCGACGAGTGGCAGCAAATCGTAGACATGGTAATGCAGCGCGTCGTGCTGGTGAAAATCGAAGGTGGTCCCGTCGGGGTTGAGATTGCGGTCTAAATGGCGCCGGTATTCGGCGGCAATCCAGCGCGCCTGCGCGGCGTCGGGCAGGAGGTAAGCGACGTGGCCGATGATCTTCAGCCGGTGGCTCATGTGATTATTGTGCGCCGAGCTGCTTTCCGGACGGATCTCCGTCCTTTCTTTCTCCGCCATTCGCAGCAGCCAGCGATCGATTTCCGCGCGCTCTTCCCGAGAGAATAATTCCCTGGTGAGATCGTAGCCCTTCATCAGGCGAACAAACTCGGTCTCGTTGATGGGATTGCCGTCGCTCTCGTAAACGCGACCCCACGCGAGAATAAATTCGCGCGCTTTGGCTCCGTATGCCGGCTTGCCCGTCAGCGCATAGCAATATCCAAGCGCCTCGATCTTGAAGAGGTCACGCCGCGCGGCCAAGCTGCGCGCTTTTTCCGGATCGTTGTGCAATCGCCCCTCGGAAACGATTTTCCCTATCGGCTGCGCCGTTTCGCTCAGAGCGCGATCGGCAATCTTCTGCACGGGCGCGAAAGCGGCCGCTGCGGCGGGCTCGCTCTCGAGCGTTTGTTTTAGCGCCGCGATTTGTCCGCCGCTCAGCGTAATGCGCGACGAGCTGGAGACCGCCGCGATGCTTTGCGCGGCGGTAATAAGGAGAGACAATAGTGCCAGCGCGGCACGCATGCATCGAGGGTAATGAAGAAGTTTAGCTGGTGTCAACGGCCGGTCTTTCGCCGCCATCACCGCCATGATAACAGACTCAGCCATGACCGTATTGCGCCACTCGCTCGCCGGCATCGCAAGCATTCAGGTGGATGACCAGGCCTTGGATCGGCTTTCCTGGCGCGATTTCGGCAACGGCCTCAAGATGGCCCGTCTCGCGCGGGAGGGCAAGCGCGAGCTGGTTGTCTACCGAATTGCGGCCGGGGCCGCATCCGATGTCTTTCTCCGACACGAGCACGTCGGCGGCGAGTTTTATTTAGTGCTCAAGGGCGCGATCGCCGACGAGACGGGCTCGTATAGCGCCGGCGATGTCGTCTATCTTGATCCCAAGTCTATCCACAGACCGTTTGCGTCGGCGGTCGCGGGTGAAACCGTCGTTCTCGTCGTCTGGCCGGAAGGTGTGACGGTGCTGGAGTAGGCGGTCGCGCGGGAATGTCGGCTATCTCGTTTTTCGGTCTGTTGAGCGGCGCGTCAATGGCGCGGAAGCAGGCGGCGGTCGTGGAGCTGTACCGGCTTGGCTGCGCGCTTCCGGCGTTCTACAGCACGCGCCCCACATTTCAGGAAGCCAAAGAGGAGATCCGTCGCGGCGTCGAGCAGCGTGGGGAGACTTTTCTCGCCGTTGCGCGCGAGCGGATTTACGGCGATCCAATCAGTTCCGTACCTGCGTTTGCTGCGTCTCGCCGGCTGCGAGTTCGCCGATTTGGCGCATTCCGTTCGTCAAGCCGGGCTCGAAGCGACGCTGGAGCGGCTGGCTGCCGAGGGCGTTTACCTCACGGTCTCCGAATACCGCGGGAATACCGATGTGGTGCGTGGCGGAATGACCTTTAGGGTAACGCCGGAGATGTTTCAGCGCCGCGACGGCGCGCCCGGCATTCTCATTCAGACGAGCGGCAGCACCGGACAGCCGATCGGGGCCACCGCCTCGCTGGCGCGCCTCGATTTCAGCGTCCGGCCGCTGATCGCTTTCTTCGCGGCGCACGGCCTCTTCGACGCGAGCCACGCGCTTGTCGACGCCGTGCTGCCGGCAGCGGCGGCACGTGCTGCATGTTGATCTATACGAAAATCGGCGTCGTCCCGAAGCGGTGGTTCGCCCGCACGGTGCCGAATAAAAGCCGCACGGGCGCCTTGTATCATTGGCTCAGCACCCAACTGATCGTGCGGCTGGCAAGAAAATGCGGCTCTGGATTTCCGGCGCCGGAATTCGTCGACTCGACGGAAATTCTCGACTGGATATCCCAGGAGCGGGCCGCCGCGCGGCGCTGCTGCATCACCGCGTCGTCCAGCAATGCAGTCCGTATCGCCGGTCAGGCGGCGCGAGGCGGGATTGGCCTCGATAGGGTGACCTTTATCGCTACCGGCGAGCCGCTGACCGAAGCGAAGCGCGAGATCATCGAAGCCGCCGGCGCGACGGTCACGTGCCGGTATGCCTTTACGGAACTCGGCATGGCGGGCTACGGCTGCGGCGCCAGGCGGTTTACCGACGAGGTTCATGTCCTGCAAAACTTCGCCACAGTTGTGCCGCATTCCACCGCAGCATACAGTCCGCTGCTTTTTACGACGATCGATCCGTGCGCCGATCGGCTGCTTTTGAACGTGGCGAACGGCGACTGCGGGATCATCGATCGCATCTCGTGCGGCTGCGCGCTGGAAGCAAGCGGGCTCGGACTCCACCTTCATGGGATTCGCAGCCGTGAGAAGTTCACGGCCGAGTCAATGAATTACTTTTGGGCCGATCTCGCCGAGCTCATCGAAAACATTCTACCCGAAGCGTTCGGCGGAGCGTCATCGGATTATCAGCTGGCCGAGGAAGAAGACACCGCCGCCCAGACGCGACTCGTGCTCCGCATCCATCCGCAAGTCGGCGCCGTCGACGAAGCCGCGGCGCTTGGCCGCGTCCGCGCGGAGCTCGGACGCGGCGCATGGGGTAATGAATTTCAAGCGCGCGTCTGGGATGGGCTTGGGACGCTGCGGGTGAGCCGGGAGGCTCCCGTCGCGAGCGCGCGCGGGAGAATTCTTCCGTTGGAAGTGCACAAAAAAAGCTCCGCGTGAGCACCGGCGGAGCGGATCAACAGGGCAGGCTGAGCGTGAACGTCGAACCTTTTCCGAGCTCGCTGTCCGCGCGTATCGTTCCTTTGAGAAGATCGGTGTATTTTTTCACGATGTAAAGTCCCAGGCCGACGCCGCCGTACGAGCGTGTCTCGGAGCTGTCGACCTGATGGAAGATGTTGAAGATCGAGGGCAGCATTTCTTTCTGAATGCCGATGCCGGTGTCTTCAACCTCGATCCGCAGCATTTTCATTTGTGATGCGAAAGTCGCCCGAATGCTGATGCTTCCCGCCTCGGTGAACTTGATCGAGTTGTTGATGAGATTTTGCAGGATGTGCTTGAGCTTGGCGGCGTCGGTTTTGACAAGGAGACGCTCGCGGGGGTAGTCCCAGTGGAAAGCGACGTTTTTTCCGAGTGGAAAGTCATAATTGGATTTTACGCCGTCGAGAAATTCCCCGAGATCGAATTCACGCATGTCGACCTGAGCCTTGCCGGCCTCGATGCTCGTCGCCTGAAGGATTTGGCTGATCATAATGAGCAGATCAGTCGAGCGGCCGATGACTTTTTCCAACGCGCGGCTCTGCTGGGGATTCACCGGCCCGAGGACGCCTTCCTTGATCATCCCGGTATAGCCCATGACGACGTTCAGCGGCGTACGCAGCTCGTGCGACATGACGCTCAAGAATTCGTCTTTGGCCTTATTGGCCCTCAACAGGTTCGCGTAGGCGTGTTCGAGCTCCGAATTCGCCTTTTCGAGCTCGCTTGTTTTATCCTTCACTTTTTGTTCGAGCGTGGCGTAGGAGATCTTCAGCTCGCCGGCCATGCGGTTGAATTGCTGCGCGAGCCCCTCGATCTCGTCGCCCGTCGCGATGGCGACGCGGTAATCGAGATTGCCCGCGCCGATGATCTTTGCTCCCTGATGCAGCTGCCGGATAGGGCCTGTGATCCTGGTGCTCAGCCAAGCCATGATCGCTGCGCCGATCACGAGCACGACGACGAGCAGCATCAGCGCCGACCGCTTTAAAAGATCGATATTGGCGAGCGCGGCATCGCTCGGCTCTTCGAGAATGACCGCCCAGCCGAGTCCCCGGATCGGGGCATAGGTGCTGAGCACCAGTCGATCCATAATGCCGTGCGACTCCTTGGCCGGATTCGCGTCCGCGCGCGTCGCGTTGCTCAAAAATTCACGCACTTTGTCGAGGCCGCGCAAGTTGAGTTTTTTCGAAACAAGCGAAGCGTCGCCGTGCGCAATGAGATTGCCCTGCTCATCGACAAGATAGGCGTAGCCGGCGGCGCCGAAATGAACCTTTTCGATGACTTCCCACAAAAAGGAAAGATCGGCCTCGACTGATAGAACGCCGATGATGTTTTGCGCCATACCCCACAGCGGTATGGCGATCGTGATGTACGGTTGCCCCTGCCGAGAGAGATAGACCCGACTGACATAGTCTTGTCCCGCCATCGCGCCGATGAATTTGGCCGACTTGCTTTGGTCTTTGAGGTCAGCGGCAAAGTAGACCTTGCGATCGGAGACCTTAATGGCTTCCATGCCTTTGGAGTCGATGATCGACGCCTCCGTGAAGCTGCTGTCGTTTTTGACAAGCAAACCGAGGAGCAGCTGCTGCTCCTTGCTGCCGAGCGGATAGAGGTTCACCGCGTTCGCGGTGTCGGTAAACCGTTCAATTTTCCGCCTTACGAAATTGTTGATGCGGTCGGCCGTAACGGAAGCTATCTCGGTTTGTAGCTGGATGGCGTCGCGCCTGATCTGCCTCTCCGTGTACGAGTAACTGGCGATAATCACGAGAGTCAGGGTCAGCCCGAAGAAGCTGAGACCCCAAACGAGGAAGCGCCGGCGGATGCCCCCGCCGCCGAAGGGCGAGCCGATCATTTTCTTCCACTCCCGAATGGACAGGGATCTGACGGTAGGAATCGCACGCTCGAGCGTAATTTCTTTGTGAGTTAGGGTCGTGGCCATAGAAATTACCCGGTGTCTGACCAGACCGATATCTGGGCTAGTACCAAGATTGAGCAATTTCCCGCAAAGTTGTGCATACAATTTGGCAAAAAATGGCACTTATTGTCCCAATTCCGCCATTTTTTCCAACTCTCATTCGTTCGATTCCCAAAACAGCAGGAATTATGCCATAGCCGCATCCATGGTAGCTCTTAGCCCGGCCCCTCAAATTTTGGCGCATTTTTACACTTGAGGTGCGCATCCAGACGCGGAAATATCTCCTAAGACGTTATTTTGCTCTTGACGGTCATCTGTTTCCTGGTCTAGTGTAACCCATTTATAAAACAGTATTCTTATAGTCAAAAATATTCGATTTTAAGCTTCATTCAAATTCATCTTGGTTTTGCGCATCATTTAGGGAACGTATCCCAATCAAGGAACAGGAATGAAAAAATCGACGCAGACGTTCCGGAATAATCATATAGCGGGAAGCGGTAGTGACTCGGTGCCCAGGAGAAAAGACGGCACTGCCACTTCTGATCGGCCTACTGTACCTGCGCAAATAAAAGATCTGCTGCGTCTTCAACGGCAGCGCGACAACGGTTTCGCGTCACTAAGAGGAGTCGTTCTAAACGCTCGGGTGTTCATTATTGAAGGCATATCGGGTTCGGGAAAAGACGTATTTCAGCAATATCTGACGACAAAACTTAAGGGAAAGGATGTCCACGATTTCTCCGAGGGCGAACTGCTCCAGTCATGGAAACAATTGCAGATAGAAGGCATCCCAGAGGTCCGTATTAAATTCATGCGATTTTTTGTTAACTACATGAAGGAGAGTGTTTCTCGGGATAGAGATACGGTTTTCCTGTTAAACCGGTTCCATTTATCCGCGTATGTTTCAACGGTTTCGAGATATCCGCATCTGAGAGGGCAATACGACGAAATCATAGCTATTTTGCGAACGCTCCCGGTGCACGTATTTGTTTTGCAGTTAGACGAAAAAGAAATCGACGAGAGAAGCTTACATCCGGAAAGATCGATTTGGTGGTCGAAGTATCAAAGCGAAATAATCAACAAGGAAGGATTCAAAACTCCTTGGCACAGGCGCGCATGGCAGCAGAAATTAATTTTTGAGACGGCCAAAAAACAAGGATTAGCGTACTCTATAATAAACGTTTCTTGTCTCACAGACGATCGGAAATTTGTGGGCTCGGATTCTCTTTCGATCACCAGCTCGTCTCGTGTTTCGATGAACAAAGTATAGGGCATAAAAGGTGTTAGTGACCGAAAACTTTGCGTTTATACATTTGCCCCGCACTGGTGGCACATTTGTCAGCGACATTATAAGAAAGTTTTTCCCGTCAGCTCGGGAAATCGGCTATCATCTTCCGAGAGCCTTTATGCCGCGCGAGTACGCGCATCTGCCGGTTTTGGGTACCATTCGTAACCCATGGGAATTTTATGTTTCTTGGTATCAGCATCAGAAAGCGAGCAGCCGGTATACGCCGCTGTTTTGCACTATTAGCGATAATAGAAATCTCGATTTTGTGAATACTATTCGAAACGCATTGGACCTGGGTGTCGACGCTGAGAAGCTGCGCGTCTTGATCGAT
>DASWZY010000155.1:0-6536 GCA_036407055.1 Binatia bacterium | reverse complement strand
ACCGGCAAGCCGGGAAAAAACATTCCCGTCGACGATCCGTATAATATGTACTTCACGCCCGACGGGCGCTCTTCGATCATCGTCGCGGAGGACAAGAAGCGGCTCGACTTCCGCGACCCGCAAACCATGGTGCTGCAGTTTTCGCTTGACGTGCCCGAATGCGGCGGGATCAATCATGCCGATTTCTCGATCGACGGCCGTTACGCGATCTTCACGTGCGAGTTCGCCGGCAGCATCGCGAAGATCGATTGGCTTGAGCGCAAGGTCTTGGGTTACTTGAAGCTCTCCAGAGGCGGTATGCCGCAAGACGTGCGCGTCTCGCCCGACGGCTCGACGTTCTTCGTCGCCGACATGAAGGCGGACGGCATCTTTCTGGTCGACGGCGACAAACTCACCGAGACGGCGTTTCTGCCGACCGGCAAGGGAACGCACGGTCTCTATCCGAGCCGCGACGCCAGCAAGCTTTATGTGGCGAACCGCGGCTCTAACAGAATCCACGGTTCGCGGCACGGCAAGGGGAGCGTCTCGGTGCTCGACTTCGCTTCGCGGAAAATTGTCGCGGACTGGCCGATTCCCGGCGGCGGCAGCCCCGACATGGGCAATGTGAGCGGCGACGGTAAATCGCTCTGGCTATCGGGGCGCTACGACAACGTCGTCTATAAGATCGATACGTCGAGCGGCGATGTGAAAAGCATTCCGGTAGGCAAAGAGCCGCACGGGCTTACTGTCTGGCCGCAGCCGGGACGGTACTCGCTCGGCCACACCGGCAATCTTCGTTAATCTGTTTGGATCTGGATCGCCGGCATGACGTGCCGCGCGAACAAATCGAGCGAGCGCAGCGACTCCTCCAGCGACAAATCGCCGAAGGCGAACTGCCCGATGAGGTAGTTGGCCGTCGATTCGCTCTGCTGGCTCTGAAAAAACGCCCGCACTTCTTCCGGCGTGCCGGCGATGCCTTCGCCGTCGGCCATGATTTCGTCGAATGTAGGCGGCCGCGGATGCTTCGGAGCTCCGCCGAAGGTCGAATATAAAAATAAAAAGCTTTGCCGCCAGATCGCATACGCGCGCCGCGCCGCGGCGAGCGCTTCTTCGGCGCGTTCCGCGACGACGACGAACCGGCTGACGCCGATCTTGGGCAGCGGCTTGGCACCGTTGAGCTCGCGCCAGCTCCTTCGAAAAGCGGCGGCGAAGTCGCGCGTCTCGCCGGCGCTGTCGAGGCTCACGATGTTGAGCCCGCGCCGCGCGGCGCGCTCGGCGCTCTCGATGGAATGAACGCCGTACCACACCGGAGGATGCGGCGTCTGCAGCGGCTCGACCGCCAGCGGAATATTCTTGAACGAGAAAAATTCGCCGCTGAAGTCCACCTTTCGCTCCGCCAATCCGCGCAGCACAATTTCTAGCGACTCGGTGTAAACCTTCTCCGAATCCGCCGGGCTGCGGCCGAAGAAGGAGTTTTCGATAACCGAAGCGCCGCGGCCGAAACCGATCTCAAGCCGCCCGCCGCTCATCTGATCGAGCATGCAGATCTCCTCGACGAGGCGCAGCGGATGGTGCAGCGGCAGCGCGTACACGAGCGGCCCGAAGCGCAGCCGGCTGGTGCGCTGCGCGACGGCGGAAAGAAACAGATTAGGCGACGGCGCCATGCCGATCGGCGTCGCGTGGTGCTCCGCCACGTGATACGCGTAAAATCCCGCGCGCTCGTAGGCCTCGATGAGACTCAAGCGGGCATCGTAGTACTCGCGCAGCGGCAGCGCGCCGCGATCGAGATGATCGAAAACTCCGTAAAGCATCGACGCTCCGATTCGAATCTATCTGAAATGCCCGCCGGTCCACAAGCAGCAGTCGTTTTACGAATATTAGGGAAAATTCTGCCGAGATTGCAGCATTTACCTGCTCCAATCGGCGCCGCTGTCAATATAAATTCATTAATGGGGAGTGTGTAGGCGGTCCACCCTAACGTTATCAAAATTCCAGGAGGTAGCGATGAATCAGGACATTTCGGCAGGCCAGTGGCGACAGATGCGCGGCGCGTTGAAGTCGTGGTGGGGGAGACTTACCGACGACGATTTCGACTGGATCGGCGGCGAAAAAGACAAGCTCGTCGGTTTGCTCCAGCAGAAATACGGGCAGACGCGCGAGGAGGCGTCGCAGGAAGTCGACCGGCGCTTCAACGAGTATGGCTCGCAATACGGAGGGACCTTCTCCGATATGTCCACGCGTGCGCAGGAGTTCGGCACCCAGGCATCGGCGCGCGTTCGCGACGCGGTCGATTCCGCGCGGTCGTACCTGCACGATAAAAATTACGCCGACTTGGCGGAAGACGCGACGGACCTGGTGCGCAAATATCCATTGCCGTCGCTCCTGATCGGCATCGGCATCGGCTATCTGCTCGCGCGCGGCCTGAGGGACTGAGATGTATACTCCCCGACAAGCTTCTGAGCCGAGTAACGGGCCGCCGCTAGGCCGGCTTGTCAGCGGTATCGTTAACGACGTCAAAGAGCTGATCACCGACGGCGCGACGCTCACGAAGCTCGAAGTGCAGGACGAGATTGGCAAAGCGAAAACGGCCGCTATCGAAGTCGGCAGCGGAGCGGTCGTTTTGGGCGTCGGCGTGCTCATGCTCTTACTCATGATCGTCCATCTGCTCGCTGCGTTGACGCCGATCCCGCTGTGGGGCTGTTACGGCATCGTCGGCGTCGTGCTGGCTATCATTGGGGGCATCCTGCTCGTTACCGGTAAAAGCACTGTGACGCACGTCGGCGAGCTGCGAAGGAGGAGATTCTCATGGCCAAAACTGACTCGGCCGACGATAAGATCAGTGCCACACGCGTAAAGCTCGAGCGTACCAGCTCCGAACTCGTCGACAAGCTCGAGCTGCTTCAGGGCCGCTTGCAGGAGGTTGTCGGCAAAGTCAGGCGGAGTTTCGACTTCCGCTACCAGGCCGCCCAGCATCCCTGGCAGCTTTTCGGCGGCTCCGTCGTGCTCGGCTTTCTCATCGGCAGGCGCGGCGCGCGCAGAGCTCTCGCGGATACGACGGACCGCTACGCGCGCAGGGCGACGCCCGAAAAACCGTCGAAGTGGCGCGGCATGCAAGATTCAGTAAGCGGCGAGCTTGCGGCGCTCAAGGGCATCGCCATCGGAGCGATCATCAAGACCGCCCTGGGGATGGTACGAGAAGCGCTTCTCAGCTCGCCGCGGACAAGGTACCGCTCCGGCCATAACGGCAGGAGCGACTTCTACGAGGACCGCCGGCCTTGAGCGGCAAATCATTGATGACGAGGAGGGGGAGGAAATGAAAATACTCAGGAGCGAGGCGGGTAAGGTCGGTTGGATATTGCTCTGGCTGCTCGGAGTTCCGATACCCGTTCTTTTCATTTTTTTCTTAATGCGCGGGTGCACATAACAGGTGCCGCTCCGGTCCATTAAAAATGGCGAGGACGCATTGCGTCCTCGCCATTTTTTTTCGTACAACGGTCGCTGCTCATGCGCCCAAGGCCTTGCGCAGGTTTACAAACGCCGCGAGCTGCGCCTGGTCTACCACGATCTGGTTATCCTGGGCCTGGTAAAGGCTGCGCTGCGTAATGAGCAGCGTCACGTAATCGATGGCGCCGGCGTCGAGGCGCAATTTGGCGATGTTGTAGGCGTTCTGCGATTCGACGACCGACTGGCGCGCGACGTCAGCCTGTTCGGCATTGCTTTTTAGTGCGGCGAGCGCGTCTTCAACTTCCTGGAACGCCGTGAGAACCGTTTTCTGATACTGCGCCGCGAGCTCTTTCTGCCGCGCGGTCACGTTCTGTAAGTTCCCGGTCAATCTGCCGCCCGAGAAAATGGGCGCGAGTACGTTGGCCGCGAGCGAAGTCGCCGCGGCCGCCGGATTGCCGAAGCCGGCGGCGATCGCGGAATCGACGCTGAGCGTCAGCGACGGGAAGAACGCGGCGCGCGCCGCGCCGATATCGGCGTTGGCGGCGCGGAGGCCCGCTTCGGCGCTCTGAATGTCGGGCCGCGCCGTCAGAAGCTCCGCCGGCGGCGTGAGGCTCACTTGAGGCATTTTGAGCGAGGCGAACTGGTCGTCCGGCGCGTCGAAGTCCTGCGGCGCCTTGGCCAGTAGTACGGCAAGCGCGTTAAGCGCCGTAGTCCGCTGCTCGTTCAAGGCCGAGAGCGCCGATTGCAGACCGTTGACTTCAACCCGCTGCTGCGAGACCTCGAGCCCCGACACGGCGCCTTCTTTGAAACGCGCCTCGATGATGCGGAGCACCTCCTGGTCGTTTTTGAGATTGTTCGCCGCGATCTGAATGCGATCGTTGAAGCCCAGGATCTGCGTGTAGAGATTCGTCACGTCGGAGGTGATGACGAGGCGAAGCGCCTCGCGGTCGAAGGCCGTCGCATCGGCATGGTACGTCGCCGACTTCGCCGTGTTGCGGTTCTTGCCCCAGAGATCGACTTCCCAGCTGATGCTGCCGCCGCCCGACGCGGCGTTGTTCGCCTGCGTCTCTCGTCCGCCGGTTTTGGTATACGTGCGCGAGCCCGATCCGCTTGCATTGACAGAAGGGTAGAGCGGCGCGGCGGCGACCTTCGCGAGCGCGCGCTCCTCGTCGATGCGATGGAGCGCCGCCTCGAGGTCGAGATTCTGCGCGAGCGCGATGTCAATCAACTGATCGAGCTCGCTGCTGCCGAGCGCTTCCCAAAACTGCTCCTGCGGAGGGCCGGACCGCATGGCGATTCCTGAAGCGTCGTTCCAGCCCTGCGGCAGGTCCATGTTGGGCCGCGCGAACTGCGGCGCCAGACTGCAAGCCGAAAAAACGAGCGAGAGAGCGATGGCTGTAAGTGGTAAGTGTTTACGCATAGTTTACTCCGATGCCAAAGCTACCACCGGATCGAGGCGAGCCGCCTTCCGTGCCGGCAGGTAGCCGAAAATGAGCCCGGTCGCCGACGCGCAGGCGAACGCCAGCAGCGCCGGCGTCGGGGAAAAAATTACCGTCATGCCGCTGTAGCGCAGCGCGAATCCCACGCCGATACCCAATAGAATCCCGAGCACGCCGCCGGCCGCGCAGACGACCGCCGCTTCGATGTTGAATTGGAGCAGAATGTCGCGCATGCGCGCGCCGGTCGCCATGCGGATGCCGATTTCTCGCGTGCGCTCGACGACGCTGACGAGCATGATGTTCATGACGCCGATGCCTCCGACCAAAAGCGAGATCGCCGCCACCGTGCCGAGCAGCAGGGTAAAGGTATCCTGCGTCTCCATCGCCGCTTGCAGGATCGAAGCCATGTTGCGGACGCTGAAGTCTTCCGTGCGATGGCGCGCCTTGAGCATCGTCTCGACCTGATCCTGCGTCGCGTCGATCTGGCTCGCGTCGGCCACCTTGATCGTGATGCTGCCGAGATAGCTCTTGCCGAAGAGCCGCACGAGGCCGGTCGTGATCGGCGTAAAAAGGACGTCGTCCTGGTCGTTGCCGTTCGGCGCCGCGCCTTTTTCCGTCATGATGCCGATCACGAGGAACGGCACGTTCTTTACCTGGACATATTTTCCGACGGGACTCCGCCCGTCGGGAAAAAGCGTCTTTGCCACGGTTTTTCCGAGCACGACGACCGGCGCGTACTGCTTCAAATCGTCGTCGTTGAAGAATTGTCCTTCGCCGACGGGCCAATCTCGGGCGGAGGGAAAGTCTGCGCCCGTGCCCTGGATAGTCGTCTGGTAATCGATGTTGCCGTAGCGCGCGGTGATGCGCCCGCTACGCTCGGGGAGCGCCGTCTCGACGTTGGGAATCGTCTTGATCGCCGCGGCGTCTTCGGGCACGAGCGTGACGATGTCGCCGGCATTGCGGATGCCGGCTGCCCCGGGCCGGATGAGAATCAAATTTGTGCCGAACGAGCTGATGCGGTCGAGCACCTTCTGCCGGCTGCCTTCGCCGACGGCGAGCATCGCGACCACCGCGGCGACGCCGATGATGATGCCGAGCAGCGTCAGCACGGTGCGGAAGATATTGACTTGCAGCGAGCGCCACGCTGTCACGAGCGCTTCTTGGACGCTGGCAAATAGCGGCGCGCCGCCGCTGTAGTCGCGGCGCTCCGCCGTCGATGACGCGGCGCCGGCTTCGGGAGCGGAGGTGTCCGACAGGATTTTGCCGTCCTGTATATGGACGATGCGGCTCGCGTGGCTCGCGACGTTTTCCGCGTGTGTGATCAGAACGATTGTTCGTCCTTCCGCATGAAGCTTTTTAAGCAGCGCGAGGACTTCCTCGCCGCTCTTGCTGTCGAGCGCGCCCGTCGGCTCGTCGGCGAGAATGACGGGCGGATCGTTCACCAGCGCGCGCGCGATCGCGACGCGCTGCTGCTGTCCGCCGGAAAGCTCGGCGGGGCGATGCTCGGTGCGGTCGCCGAGTCCGAGGCGCTCGAGCAGGCCGCGGGCGTGCGCCGAGCGCTTGTTCTTCGGCAGCCCGGCGTACACGGATGGAATCTCGACGTTCTCGCCGGCGGTCGCGGTCGCGAGAAGATTGTAGCGCTGGAAGACGAACCCGAAGGTTTCGCGCCGGAGC
>DASWZY010000154.1:0-8471 GCA_036407055.1 Binatia bacterium | reverse complement strand
GTCGAGAGGATCGGCAGCATGCCCGGCACGATCGGGACTTTCACGCCCAGGTCTCTGAGATCGTCGGCGAAGCGATAGAAATGATCGTTGTCGAAAAAAAGCTGCGTGATGATGACGTCCGCCCCCGCGTCGACCTTTTCCTTGAGGTAGCGCAGGTCCTCATCCCTGCTCTTCGAGCGCGGATGGACTTCCGGAAAGCCGGCGACGGCGATCGAGAAGCCGTGCGCGACCGCCTCGAGGACGAGCTCGATCGAGTGACGAAAGCCGTCGGGGTGAGGCTTCCAGTCGGCGACGCCTTGCGGCGGGTCGCCGCTCAGCGCGATCAGGTTCTCGATGCGTTTTTCCTTGAGCCGCTCCAGCACGGCGCGCACCTGCTCCTTCGACTGTCCGACGACGGTGAGGTGGCACATGACTTCGAGGCAGCATTCGCGATGAATACGGTCGACCAGGTCGACGGTCCGCTCGCGCGTGCTGCCGCCGGCGCCGTAGGTTACGGAGCAGAAGGTGGGCTTGAGGCTCTTGAGCGACTCGATCTCGCGGAACAGGCTCTCGTCGCCCTTCTCGGTTTTCGGCGGGAAAAATTCGATCGAGAAGACTTTCCCCGGGCCGCCGTATATCTGCTTCAGCTTCACCGCCGCGTTCCGCTCCGCTAAGAGGCCGCTCCGGGCTTTTTGAGCGCCTCGGCGGGATCGCAGTCCGAGCCTCGATTGGGCGTGATCAGCGCGCGCAGCCGCTCGTTATGCTCGAGCCAGGCGTTGCGCACGTTTGCGGGAACGTTGAAATCCTCCAATGTGTCTTTGAGAATCTTTAGCCGGCGCTCAAACTGCCCGCCCATAATCGGGTGCTTCGCGTGCGCGAGATCGAGGCGGCGGCCGGTGTACTCGACCGGCGCGCCGAGAAACTGCGCCGTCAGCTGGTATTCCATCTCCTTGATCCTGGCGCGGTCGGCGTTGCGAAAGAAGAATCCGATCATGCGGTCCTCGAACACACGGTCGATAAATACGCCCATGATCTCGCGCAGCGTCGCCTCTCCGCCCAGTTGCTCGAAAAGCGTCTCGGGCATCGTAAAGCCTCGGAATGTCACGATACACGCCGCAGGCGCCGAATTCAATTCACTTCCCAAATAACGCTGAAAATGCGTCTCGGCGATTGACCGGGCGATGCGGCTGATATAAAGTGAGGCAAATTTTGCGCCGGAGAAGCTCCACCGGTCCCGCCCGTGCCTGCTCCAACCGGCACTCGTCCATGAGAGGTCGCATGAAAATCGGTTATGTTATCGCTGTCGCTGTGTTCTCGCTGCTGTTTCCGTTGAAAAGCGCGCTCGCGGACATCGATTTTCCACCGGAGGACATGACGCCGTACAAAACCGGCGCGGTCGATACTAACACCGGCGATCCATGCACGCCGCCCGTAAAGGGGACCAGCAAGACCTGCCTGGCGCTCAGCACGCCGTCGTCGATCGCGGTCGGCGATTTCAACCACGACGGCAAGCTCGACCTCGCCGTCCTCAACCAGATCCCCGTCAAAGTCGGCAGCGAACTCAAATTCTATCTTTCAGTCCTTCTCGGGAACGGCGACGGCACCTTCAGCACGACACCGATCCTGACCGAGACCGGCGGCGGCTCGCCGTGCCCGTCGAACGCCAATCTCGCCACGTGCGACCGGGGCGTGGTCGTTCTCGCCGGCGACTTCGACGGCGTCAACGGGGACGACGTGGTCATCATCTACTTCGGCAATCCGACGGGCAACAACGCCGTCAACGGCAAGGTCGGCATGTTTTTGAGCAACGGCGACGGCACCTTCGCCGCGCCCACGTACACGAGCGTCGGCCGCGGGGCGGTCAACGGCGCGGTCGGGCAGCTCACGTCGAGCGGCCATCTCGATGTCGTCGTGGTGAACCGCGAAGAAGACTCGTTCTCGGTTCTGCTGGGCGACGGCAGCGGCGGACTCAGTGTCGCGCTCTGCGACGGCGTGAATCCGGCCTGCACCACAGGCGTCGGGAAAGAACCTTCTGCGGTCGCCATCGGCCAGTTCGATCCCGACGTCGACAGCGTCGCTGATTTGGCCGTCACGAGCCTCATCGACCAGGAGATCACACTTTGGAAGGGCGATGGCGTCCATCCTGGTCGGTTCGCGCCGTTCGCGACGCCGAAGATGGAAGTCACGCTGCAGTCGATTCAGGTCATCGCCGAGGACTTCAACCGCGACGGCAGGACCGATCTCGCGGTGCTCAACCAGCAAACCAAGAACGTCACGATGCTTTTAGGCAACGGCGACGGGACGTTTACGGAGCTGCAGAAAAACAGGCTGTTGCTGGGAAAAACACCCGTTGGTATGGCTGCGGCAGATTTCAACGGCGACGGCGCTCTGGATCTCGCCTTCGTTTTCTTCCCGGGCAAGCTCGCCGGCGTCTTCGCCGGCATCGGCGACGGAAGCTTCAGCACCAGCAGGCCGCTCTCGCTCAAGGTGCCCGGCACAAGCACCGGCAATTTCGCCGTCGCCGCCGCTCCGTTCGACAACGGCGATCTTAACAGACCGCATCTCGCCTTCGCCAACGGCATCATCGCCGTCATGCTGAACGAGTCAGTGTTTCCCGACCCCGGCTTTCACATCACGGTCACCGATCCGAACGGCGCGACGATCTGGACCTCGGGCACGCCGCAGACAGTTACATGGGACTACGCCGGATTCGATGGAAACTTCAAAGTGGATTTTTCCACCGATGGCGGCGACACGTTCAAGCCGCTGGTGAAAAACGTCCTCAACTCCGCTTCGCCGATCACGGCGACCGTAAAGAAGGGCCCAACCACAAAAACGACGATCACGACCGTGCGCGTCCGCGTCTGCAGCGTCAAGTTTCCGGGAATCTGCGGGCAGAGTCCGGATTTCACACTCTCGCCGTAACGCAATAGCGCGCGGTGTACCTCACGATTCAATAAAACACCCTGTGACGTTCTCACAGAGTAGCTTAATGTTTAAATTTCTTTTGAATTCGGCGTTTCGAACTGCGCATTGGTTCGATGATGGTTCACGTTTAGATTACATTGTCCCAGGGGACATTATTCGGTATTTGATTCGCAGTGAAAATAAAAAGGCGTATATTCCTCTGATGCTTGCTCCGCTCTCTGGAAAGCTGCGCCTAAAAGATTCTTCGACCTGGAGATGGCGCGATCCTGCAACCCCACCGCAGCAGTGGAGTGATTCCGGACCGCCAATGACGGAAAATGAAAGGGCCGAACTCCGTAAAAAACTGAAGGTTCTTTTTGCAAAAAAGCCAAAGAAGTTTGAGGGCATTTAGAGATCTGATAAGTAGCAAGTGTTGAAAGCTCTACTAAATTTACTTTACCGTTCGGCTCATTGGTTCCCTGATGGCTCTTCGCTTTCTTATACGCCCAGAGAAGACGCTATTACCTATTCAGCTGTCCAAAAACGGAAGATAGCGTCCATTCCGCTGTCTTACAATGATGTAAAAAAGAAATTACAACCCAGTAGTGGGCCTTGGTATTGGCGGGATCCCGAAGGTCCACCACACGTAACCGGCAGAATTGGACCTCCACTCACCGAGAGTGAGCGAGCTGAAATAATACCGAAACTACGTATTTTCTTAGCCAAACAACCAAAAATGTTCGCAACACTCAGCTAATACCTTAACCTTAATGGATACTTGTAGCGCGCATCCGCGTATGCAGCATCGATTTTCCTGGCATCTGCGGCCAGAGTCCCGACTTCACGCTCTCGCCGTGAGGCGATTTGCGCGCGAGCGCGAAGACACTAGGTTTTAATTCACGCCTTTCGTGCAAATGACTCGCCGGCGGTGCGTTTTCGCGCCGCCGAAACCTAATTTGCTCGTTTAAATACCACCTCAACTGCGGTTCTGCGCTGATTTGCCGGTAAGGGATTGGATGAGTCGTAACCGGGTAAGAACCCGATTGGAAGCCGCGCCGAACGTCCGTATATCTGTACGGATATGACAGTTGTCTGGACGTGCATCTTCAACTGCGCTCACTGCGGCGAGGGCTTCATCGTAAACCGCGTCTCGCTGGGCGAAATCTACGTCGCCGAGACGTTCTTTCCATGCCCGCACTGCGGAAAGACCGCTTCGATCCAACGCACCCATCGCATGGTCGATCTTTCCGTCGCGAACCTGCCGTTCCGGAAGCTCAAAGACAGCGAGGTTTGGCATTACAGCCACTACTGCTCGGAATGGCCCGTTATGGAATATATCGAGATCGATTTCCCGCCCGTCGGCGAGATCTGCAACGAGTGCAGAGCGCTCGTACGAAATTGATTTTCCCAACGACCGGGTAAAAACCCGAGTAGAAATAATTCTGAACCCCTACAAAATGGAATTGTGGGGGTTGATGTGGAGCTGCGATCTCACCCGCTCATGCGCTACAGGACCGTTCGCAACTGGCCTCCAACTTGGGTCGAGCGACGCGCCGGGATGGGAGGCGAGGAGTTACGCGGGGAAATCGGCGTTTTAAAAGAGATTGTTCCGTCGATTCTCTTCCCGAGCAGCAGCAGGTTTTTTCTTATCATGGAGCACGAAGACAAAGAATATATGGGGTGTCTCATCTTTGACGATGCCTCATTTTGTCGAGACATTTTTCGCATACTCCGCGCACATACCGGCAGCACGATCGCCGACATCGGCGGCCTCGATGTGTCCTGCCTTCTTTGATCCCGGGGGCGATTCGCCCTCGTACGCCCGAGTATTGATGAATTCGGCTTGCCGCATCCTGCCGGTTTGATGCCGTTTCGGTCAAAATCCCGGCCTGCACGTCCCCTTTTTTATACGGCAAGTAAACGTCAGCGGCTCAATGACCGTCAAAGCTATCGGAGGGAAACGGCGCATGACGGACTTTGATCGACTAAAGCAGGCCGTTAGAGACCTATACGGAGTTGAGGGCGATTATCAGGCCTCGGTCCGGGTGCATGAAATCATTAACGGAAAATCGGGCTGGGCCGGCATTGTGGAAGTATTCCGAATCGTGCATCCCCAAGCCAAATACGCATATGCCTGGAATTACAAGGACGACGGCGGTGGGAAATCGCATTACCCTGTCGTTCTGGGAATCCCGCCTATTGATTCCGCTGAAGATGCTGTACGCGCGTATTTCGCAGCCAAGCGATGAAAAACGAGATTGGTCAGTCGGGGTGGCGATAAGCGCCACCCATACACTGTATGTTGATGCCCGGGCCATTTCCGTCGATGCGCGCCGGCGCGGCACCGGGGACACCGATCAAAAGGCTGGAACGCGTGCGCCGGAAATCGCGGCTCGGATAACTGTCCGGGAAATCCACGATCCGGCAGTTTAGCGCGTGCGCGCGCAGCGCGCTTTTCAGCCTCCTCAAATCGTATTCCAGCAGCACGATCGGGTCGCGCCGATCGATGCCCGTCAAGCGCCGCAGAGCTTTGCGCGCCCGCTGGGGCAGCGCACGCGCGGCGAGCAGACGCATCTTCTCTACAGCACCTGCCGCCCGCCATAACTCTCCGAACGCCGCGGAGCGCTTCGCCGTATCCGGAACACTGGAGATCAATACCTCCGCGCCCGGCCGGCAGACGCGCACGATCTCATTGATCATGCGGATCCCGTCCTCGCGGCTGGCGAGCACATGGATGACGGCGCAGCAATACGCTTTCGTGAAGGCCCCCGATCGATACGGAAGCCTGCGCCCGTCGGCGGCGGCGAAAGCGCCGGGCAGGCCCGCCGCCGTTTTCACCGCGTCCCGCGGCGCGTCGATGAGCAGACAGGGCATGAAGTCGGTGCCGAAAAACGCGGCGGAGCGCGGTGCGACGAGACGGCTCACCATGGCGCTGTCGCATCCAACGTCGAGCACGACGTCTTTTGCCGGATCTAGACCGAGCGTCGTCGAGATGAAATCGGCGGTCGCGCGAAAATACTCGGGCGGCATCTCATGGAAGCCGGTCGAGCGCTGCGGCAGCGGCCGGTTAAGCCAGTCCTGAAACCATGCGCGCGACTTTTCCGCGCGCACTTCGCGCTCCGTCTGTTCGAATGCCGAGAACGAACGCGGCAGGAGCAACGGCAGCGCCGGGTGTTGTCCGCCGAAGATAAACGTTCGGCCACCCCGCCGCTTGAAATAACCGACTTTCCCGACATGATGCTGCAGCCGCGCCGCCGCACGCAGTCCGACGGGATTGTCGCCGCGAACGTACGAGTAGACCCGCTCGTAGCCGGCCGAACGAAGCCAACGAAAGATGTATGTGCGAACGGCGGCGTCGACGCCGCGCCCGCGCGCGTCCGGCCGCGTGTAGCCGTCGTAGAAATAGGCTTCGCCCGGCCACAGGACGAGGTCGATGTCCAGCTCGGGGATTTCCGCCGCCGCCGTGGCGACCCAGCGGCAATGCGCAACCCTGCCCGTGCCGTCGATCGCGACGAAGCACCGATCACCGCGGTCGAAGCGCTCGGCGATCTTGGCGGCGCCGAGCGACGGCCTGCCGTCGACGATCGGCGCGATGTCCGCCCGCGTCGCAAAGCGAACCTCGCATGGAAGCGCCGGGCTTAGCTGATCGCCGATATCGATCGTGAGATCGCGAACGAAAAAGTTGACGGTTCCCACGTCGAGAAACCGCACGTGCATTTTGTTGATGGTGCGGTAGAAGAGGTGGCGCGCACCGCCCTCCCGAAAGAGGCGGGCGGCGCGGGCGGCGACAGTCGCCTGCCGGTCAACGGCGATTTCGTTGAAGCGCGACCGCTGATGCACGAGCATTTCGTTTCTCTCCGCCACGCGCGGGCATCCGTATTTCTACAAGAACGCAAGACCGACAGGTGAATTATCACCCAGGATAAGATCAACAGAAAATAAGGGAAACTCTGGAATGTGGGGAATCTTTACCTGAGGGATAAAATCGGCGTGAAAAAAAGGGCAGTGCCAATTTACTCGGCACTGCCCTCTCAGTCGTTGCGGCGAAACGGGAATCCAGGTCTTAGTTCTTCAGCGCGCGAAACGGCGATCTCAGCCTTCTCAGCGCCGTCGCCTCGATCTGGCGGATGCGCTCGCGCGTGACGGAGAACTTGTCGCCCAGCTCTTCGAGCGTGTAGTCGCGCGGCTCGCCGACGCCGAAGCGCATGCGGATGACCTTCTCCTGCCGCGGCGGCAGCGTGGCCAGCGCTTTGCGGATCTGCGCATGGAGATGCGCGTCCATCGCCTGGTCCATCGGCTTGGGCGAATGCCGGTCCTCGACGAGGTCTTCCAGGCGGCTCTCGCCGTCGTCGCCGATCGGCGTGCTAAGCGAGACCGGCTCGCCGACGAGGCCGAGCATGCGCTTGACCTCCTCGACTTCGAGTCCCATCTCAGAGGCGATCTCCTCCGGGCGCGGCTCGCGGCCGAGCTTGCGCAGCAGATAGTGCACCGTGCGGAGCAGGCGGTTGCGATCCTCGATCACGTGGACCGGAAGCCGGATGGTGCGCGCGGAGTTGTGGATGTCCCGCGTGATCGACTGGCGGATCCACCAAGTCGCGTAAGTCGAGAAGCGATAGCCGAGACGGTAATCGAATTTCTCCACCGCGCGCATGAGGCCGATGTTGCCTTCCTGCACCATGTCGAGGAACGGCAGCCCGCGGTTGGCATACTTCTTCGCGATCGTGATGACGAGCCGCAGGTTCGACTCGGTCAGTACCTTCTTCGCGTGATTCGCCTTCGCCTCGCCCTCGCGGATCGCCCGCGCCTTCTCCTTGATCTCGGCGGCGGACATCTCGTTCGCCTTCGCGATGCTCTCGATCTCCGCGAGGCGGTGCTTCTTCTCGTGCGGCTTGGCGGCCGCGAAGCCCGCTTCAAATTCCGCAATGCGCCGGTCGGCCTCGCGCAGTCTCTGCGCCAGGCTTTCGACGAAGTTCTTGCCGAGATGGAACTGCATCAGGGCCTCGAGGATCTCGCCGCGCTTCTTCGCGAGCAGCGCTTCGAGCCGCTCGCGGCGCTTCTTGGCGATTCGCTGGCGCGACAGCTCCTTCGCGATGCGGTCGTAGCCCTTTGCCGTCGGGCGAAGCTTCTGCGCCGCCTTGAGGAAGTGCTTCTCGGCCTGGCTGCCGGCGGCCGTACCGCCCTCGCCCGCGTCCTCGTGGGCGAGCAGCTCGGACACGCTCGCCTGGCCGGCCTGCACCTGCTTCGCCTTCGCCAAGACCGCGCGGAAAGCCGCCGGGGCGGAAAGCACGGCAGCAAGCACCCGCTGCTCGCCTTCCTCGATCTCTTTCGCGAGCGAGACTTCCTGCTCGCGGGTCAGCAGCGGCACCGATCCGATCTCGCGCAGGTAGAGCGCGATCGGATCGCTGCTCTTTTGCATGCGCTCGATCTCGGGATCTTCTTCTTTGTCTTCAGCCTCGGCGTCTTCGGTGACGAGCAACTCGCCCGACTCTTCGAGGTCTTCGATCTCGGGCTCGAGCGCCGCGTCGTCCAAAAGGCTTCCGCCGGTGTTCTTTTCTTCTTCTTTTTCTTCGAACGGAAATTCCCGC
>DASWZY010000153.1:0-4580 GCA_036407055.1 Binatia bacterium | reverse complement strand
AGTGGTAAGGTTTCGGTAGTCCTCGGACCCGCGGAGGACGACGAATACACCTACTGGGCTGCGCATGCCGCGGTCGCCCGCGGCCTCGGCCTCGGGCAGCTCGCCGCATTATTATCGATGGCGGACGTCTATATCGGAAACGACAGCGGCGTGACGCATCTCGCCGCGGCCGGCGGCGTCAAAACGATCGCGCTCTTCGGCCCGACCGACCCCGTCGAATGGGCGCCGCGCGGCAGCAATGTCGAGATCATAACCCTGCAGGTCGAATGTTCCCCGTGCGAGCGTCCGGCCATGAAAAGCTGCCGGCATCGCAAGTGCCTGACGGCGCTGAAGCCTGGAGACGTCATCACTTCGTGTAAGGAATTCCGCTTGAAAAACCCGGTCTTGCCTCTCCTTGACAAGGGGGTAGGGCGGCATTAAAGTTTCAATCGCCGGAGTGTTAATTTTAAGGAACGGAAATGTCGAATTCGATCAAAACCGTGCTTCTCTTAGGGCTGCTTACCGGCCTACTCATGGCGCTCGGCCAGATGTTCGGCGGCATGCAGGGCATGGCTATCGCGCTGGTCTTTTCGGTCTTGCTCAATTTCGGCAGCTACTGGTTTTCAGACAAGATTGTCCTGAAAATGTACAACGCGCGCGAGGTGAGCGAAGCGGAGGCGCCGGAGCTATATAGCATGGTTCATAATGTGGCGCTTCGCGCCGGCATGCCGATGCCGCGCGTCTACATCATTCCGACCGAGACGCCGAACGCCTTCGCTACCGGCAGAAACCCCGAGCATGCCGCCGTAGCCGCTACCGAAGGCATTCTTCGCTTGATGAATCGTGAAGAGCTCGAGGGTGTGTTGGCGCACGAGATCTCGCACGTTAAAAATCGCGACATTCTTATCAGCAGCATCGCCGCGACACTCGCCGGCGTCATCATGATGCTCGCGCGCGTCGCGCAGTGGGGTGCGATATTCGGCGGCTATGGCAGCCGCGACCGCGAAGGCCAGGGAGGCGGCGCGATCGGATTGCTTTTGACCATTATCGTGGCGCCGATCGCCGCGATGTTGATCCAAATGGCGATCTCCCGGTCGCGCGAGTATCAGGCCGACGCCAGCGGCGCGAAGACCATCGGCAATCCGCTGGGCCTCGCCTCGGCGCTCGCCAAACTTTCGCGCGCGAATGAAATTGCGCCGATGGACGCACGTCCCGAAACGGCGCATCTTTTCATCGTTAACCCGCTTTCAGGCCGCTCCTTGGCGAATCTTTTCAGCACGCATCCGCCGATCGAGGAAAGAATCGCCCGGCTCCGCGCGATGGCGCATTGACTGCGGCTCGAAGAAATAATCCCCGGCCGGGTCGTCCCGGCTTTTTTCTCGCCTGAATTCTGGAGGTTCAATGGCCGACGAGGGAGAAAAGCAAAGTAAAGGCTTCAAAGTGGAAGACCGCCGCCGCTTTTCCGAAACCGGAGAGGCGCGCGACACATCCAAAGACGATGAGAAAAAAGCCGACGAGCCGCGCTCGGACGAGACGCGCCGCGCGACCTCGGAAGGCATTCTGGGAAGCGCGGCGGATAAAGCGGAGACGCAGCTTCCGGAGATCAACTTCTCTACCTTCATAATCAGTCTCAGCACACAGGCGCTGATGCATTTGGGGGAGATCGCGGACCCGCTGTCGGGCAAGGCGGAAACCGATCTTCCCGTTGCCAAGCAGATGATCGACATCATCAGCCTGCTGCAGGAAAAGACACGAGGCAATCTCGATGCCGGAGAGCAGCAGCTCGTCGAAGATGTGCTTTACGATCTGCGCCTGCGATATGTGGATGCGGTGAAGAGGAAATAGGAGCGTTAATGGAAGACAACCGGGTATGGAACCGGCGCATCGGACTGAGGCTCCTCGGCGCCGCGGCCCTTGCAGCGTTGCTGATCGGTTTCGGGATGAGCGGCGGCTTCGAGCGTTTCAGTGCGCCGAAGATCGCCCAGTTGTTCAATCAGGCAGGGGGGTCGCGAGCGGTCTCGGAGCCGGTTCTCACGCCGCAGGGGCTGCCGGATTTCGTGACGCTATCCAAAAGGCTGAGGCCTGTCGTCGTCAACGTTTCGACGACGCAGGTCAGCCAGGGCGGTCAAGGGCAAAGTTTCGATAACCCGTTCGGCGGCGAGGACGACCCGTTCGGCGATTTCTGGCGCAAATTTTTCGGTGGGCCCGCGCCGCGGGGGCCTTATAGACAGAAGAGCCTGGGCTCCGGCTTTATTATCGACAAGGACGGATCGATCCTGACCAACAACCATGTCGTCGACAACGCGTCGAAGATCGTCGTCAAGCTCTCCGACGAGCGAGAATTCGAGGCAAAGGTGGTCGGCCGCGATGCGAAGACCGATCTCGCCGTCATCAAGATCAATGTGAACGAGAATCTGCCGGTTGCGCCGCTCGGGGATTCCGATCAGCTCGAAGTCGGCGAATGGGTGATGGCGATCGGCAATCCATTCGGCCTAGACAACACCGTCACGTCCGGCATCGTCAGCGGCAAGGGCCGGCACCTGCCCGGCGGCGGCCCGTATGACAGCTTCATCCAGACCGACGCCTCGATCAATCCCGGCAATTCCGGCGGGCCCCTGATCAATCTCCGCGGTGAAGTCGTAGGAATCAACTCGGCGATATACAGCCGGTCGGGCGGCAACATCGGGATCGGCTTCGCGATCCCTATGAACCTGGTGAAAGAACTGCTGCCCCAGCTCAAAGGCAAAGGCAAGGTGACGCGAGGCTATCTCGGCGTTCTGATCCAGAAGGTCACGCCCGAGATCGCCGAATCGCTCGGCATGGACAAGCCGCGCGGGGCGCTCGTCGCGGATGTCACCAAAGGCGGGCCGGCTGACAGCGCCGGCGTCAAAGTCGGCGATGTCATCGTCGAGTTCGACGGCAAAGAAATCCGCGAATCGAACGACCTGCCGGTCGTCGTCGCGCGCACGTCCGTCGATAAAAAGGCGCAGATGAAAATTCTGCGCGACAAAAAACAAATCACCCTCACCATTACCGTCGGCGAGATGAAAGAGCAGGAGAGCGCCGCTTCCGCGTCGGAAAAGAGCGAACTGGGCGTGACCGTGCAGCAGCTGACGCCGGAGATCGCCGAAAGCTTGGGCCTTGAGCGCGCGGACGGAGTCGTCATTGCCGCGGTCGAGCCGGGAAGCGTTGCGGACGACGCGGGCCTCCGGCGCGGAGATGTCGTCCTGGAGGTCGACCGCAAGCCGGTGCGCAAAGTCGCCGACTATCGCAAAGCGGTCGGCGAGGTCAAAAAAGGCAAAGGCGTCTTGTTTCTGGTGCGCCGCGGCACCAGCACGATCTTTCTCGCTTTGAAGCCGCCCCAGTAAAGGAAGGCGTTTCGGAGAACTTGCACGCGCACGCGTCCGGCTCTTTTTATTGGCTTCGAAAGGCGTTACACTGAGGGGCAATTTAAGCGAGGTCTCACCGTTTGAAAAAGCCGCGCTGGTTCAAAAAACTTCCCCTGCCGCGCCCTAAAGTCCTCCTCGTTTCCCTGACCGTTTTCGTCGTCCTGCTGGGAATTCTCGGCGCGTGGTACGTGCGGTCTCTGGAGGGAGTCGTCACGGCCAAATTCGAAAGCTCGAAGTGGCCGCATCCAGCGAAGATCTACTCGGACTCAACGCTGCTCTACGTCGGAATGAATCTGCGGCGGGAAGACCTCTCGGAAAAACTCCGCCGCCTAGGCTATCGTGAAGCGCGCGGCGAGATGAACAAGGGCGAATACCACTTCACAAAAGGCGAGGCAGCGGAAATTTACCTCCACGACTTCGCTTACCCGATGGAGAACTTCAAAGGGTTCCCCATCCGGATCGCCTTCCAGGGCGTCGCCGTCACGCGCATGGAAAATCTCGCGACCGGTCAGGACGTCTTCTCGCTCGAGCTAGAGCCGGAGCTCATCGCCGGCCTCTACGACCGCGTCTGGGAGGAGCGCCGGATCGTGACGCTCGCCGAAGTTCCTCCTTTGCTCGTGAAGGCCATCCTCGCGATCGAAGACGAGCGCTTCTACCGCCACCGCGGCATCGACCCGATCGGAGTGCTGCGCGCGATGTGGACGAACCTGCGAAGCGGCGGCGTCGTGCAGGGCGGCAGCACGCTCACCCAGCAATTGATGAAAAACTTCTTCTTGACAGATGAGCGCACGCTGCACCGCAAATTCAAAGAAGCGGTCATGGCGCTCATCGCCGAGCGGAAGTACTCCAAAGACGAGATCCTGGAAAATTATCTGAACCAAATATATCTGGGGCAGCGCGGATCGCAGGGGATTTTCGGCGTCTGGCAGGGCGCGGAATTCTATTTCGCTAAGGACTTGCCGCAGCTGAGTGTCGGCGAGATCGCGCTAATGGCCGGTCTCATCCGCGCTCCGGGACGCTATTCGCCGTACCGCAGCGTCGAAGCCGCGAAACAGAGAAGAAACGTCGTCCTGACGAAAATGCTCGACGATAAGCTCATTACGCGCCGCCAGTACGACACCGCCATCAAAGAAGTCATTCCGCGCCGCGAGCTCATTAAGGTCACCAACGACGCGCCTTACTACGTGGATTATTTGAGGCGCGAGCTGGCGG
>DASWZY010000152.1:0-7256 GCA_036407055.1 Binatia bacterium | reverse complement strand
GCGGCGCCGACATTCTCGCGACGTGCACGAATTCAAAGGAGCCGACGATCTACGCGCGGTACCTCGAGAGCGGCATGCACCTCACGCAGGTGTCGCGCGAGTTCGCCGACGACGTGAATCCGAAGCTCGACATCTGCGTCGGCGGCGGCATGGCGAGCCAGATCGTCGAAGGCGTCGGCATCGACGATTCGCAGGGCTTCCCGACGTATCTCGCCGGCAGCCGCGACGCGCTCCATCGCGCGATGGGGCCGGCGCGCGGCCGCAGCGGCAATCGCAATAAAAATTTTCGCGGCCGGCTGGTGGCGCTCGCCGATCTCATCGACGACCGCGTTCCCGGCCGGCTGAAAGACGCGGAGATCTCGGCTTCGAGCGGCATCAAGGTCGGCGGCGAAGACAGCGTGAAGGGGCTTCAATTCGTGACGGTCGGCTCGCTCATCTACGACCGCGCGCGCAGCGCCGGATTGGGCAGAGAAATCCCGCGCGACTGGTTCCTGCAAACGATTCGCGATTGATCGGCGCAGCCGCCGACTTCATCCTTGACTGCATTTCGGCCTGAGCGCGTCGACGTTTTCGTGAGCCGATCGCGAAAGTATTCGCGCCGGCTTTCGGGCAGCGCATGGGCTTCGATCGCGCGTCGGAGCAGGGGGATGTTGGCTTTCTCGCGGGTGTAAAGTTTCGTGATATCCCGAATCGTTACGGCGTCCCGCCTCTTTTCGATCAGCTCGATCGCGTCGCCGGCGCCGACTTCCCCCTCTTGCAGGACGGACAGATAAAATCCCGTCCGTTCGCTCGCGAGAAAGCGCTTGACGATATCGGGCCGGCCGAGGCGGATGGCGAGCTTGTAACACGGCATGCGCGGCTCGGTCACCATGACGACGGCGGAGCCGACGCGCAATTTATCGCCGACCGCGAGATTGGATTCCGCGATTCCGACCGTCGTGAAATTCTCCCCGAACATGCCCCAGGAGAGATCGCTGCCGGGCAATTCGCCTCTCCAGTATAAGTAATGTTCGGCCGGATAGACGTAGACCGCCTTCGCAGTGCCGCCGTGCACCGAGAGATCGGCTTGCCGGTCGCCGTCGAGGTTGAGCGTTCGCAGCCTCACACGGCCGGCGACGGGCGCTTTAAAGATGCCGGTTACCGCCGCGGCGTTATGGGCAACGACGCGCGGAAGTCCAATATTGACGGAAACGAGGTGCATGGCGGTTTGTCCGCCGCGCGGGGGAATGCGGCAGCTTGATTCCGTTCTCCGGACGGAACCGCCGGATGGCGATCGCGACAGCGCGACGTTCGCCGATCGAGCTTCGGGGCCCGGCTAATTGCGCGACTGACTCGTCTTGACGCAGGGATCGGCGTCGACCAGCTGCTTCGCTTCGTCGCAGCTTAGGTTGAAAGCCTTCATGAGCGCCTTGCCGGCTGCCCGCGGCTTGTGGTCGATCAGCGCCCGGCGCGCCGTCTCTGGAATATCCTCATCCAGGAGCAGCGGGACCATCGAGAGTCTCGCTCCCGCGGCGCGAGCGCGCGGCGCTATAGCATCGTTCTTCCCTACTACCCGCAGCTGGGGACGCTTGCTGCGACTGCGCTCGAGCCAGTGAAGCAGCCCGAGCCGTAAGTAAGCGGCGTTGAGGCCCCAGGCCTCGCAGATGGCTTCGAAGGAAAACGCGCCGTCGGCCTCGGTGTCGAAGATCCATTCTTCGGCGTCCTTGAAAAGCTTCTTTCCCATCGGGTACGTCGCGTCGGCGTGTTTTTGATACGAATGAATACCGTCTTCGAGCACCGCCAGCATCAATAGCCGCTCGGGCTCTCTCCGCAGGTCTTTCTTTACCGTGGAGAGATAGCGCTCGACCACCAGCGGGTCGGATTCGAACACAGCGGAGGCTCTGTCCTCGAAGCTATCGACATAATCTCTCATCGCGCCTTCCTTTCATCCTTCCACAACATTAACCGCGCTGCTTTTTAATGAACGCAATCGCGATGCCACGCGGAGAGTCTTGAAATTTCAAGGCGATACGGACGTTGTTATCATCGCTGCCCGCGGATAATCGCCGACTTTTCGGCAGATGCCGAAATGTCGGCTTCTCTTTGCCTGTGGATAATCGTCAAGGGAGAAGCCGTGCGCTCACGATTCTCCTTCTTCAATCTCCGCAACGATCGCCGTGTTCATGCAGCCCTCGGCGATGAGCTCGGCGCCCTGCCGGTGCATCTCGACAAGCAGGCGCTTGCCCGCTTCGTCGATAAAGGTGACCGCGCAGAGCATGACGCGTACATGACAGTCCGAGGCGGCGACGCTGTGCCAGCATTCCTTCATCTCGTCGACCCATGGCCCGGCGAGCTTTCCCTCCAGGTCCAAGATTGCGCCGGAGGAGGTTATGCTGGCAGTGACTTTCAACACGCGCGTTTAATTCCAGATTACTTCCAGATGAATAACCGTTTCTTCCCCGTCGTCGTCGGACTCGACGAGCGGATCGCACCAGCAAAATTCATCGTCCGTATGCTGCAGCCGCGCGGGCCCCTGCACTTCCGGATATGCGTCGGCGATCATTTGCGTAGCCTCCATAACGAGCTTCACCGCCGGCGCGGGCGCAACACGCGCTCGATCACCGTGGTGGTCAAAGCCGGGAGCATTCCCTGCGTGCCGATCCGCGCGATTAATATGACGGTGGTGAACATTGAAAGCTCGTAAAGCATTTTGATAATTTTCATAGCACCATTCCTCGGCGCCGCTAGCAGGCGGCAGCATCCGTGAGCTCGCCGGCGTCCGCGCAGTCGAGCCCGTAGCGATCCTTCAGCAAAGCGGCCGCGTCCCGCCGCCGGCCCTCGCGGAGCGCTCGGCGCGCTTCTGAGGGAAGGTCCTCTTCGGCCAGAAGCAGCGGCACGAGCGAGAAACGACTTCCGCCGTCGTCAGGTACCGCCGGCGCCGCGTTCTCGGCGGCGGAATGTCCGCGAATCGGCCAGCCGTCGCGCTCCTTTTCCTCGCCGCGCAATTCGCGCAGGCGTCTCTTCAGCCAGGTTTCCTTCGGCCATGCCCAAAAGCGCGGCGGCAGAGCCTCTTCGTCATACCAGCCGTCGTTCGCGCGGCTTTGAAGAAAGATAAGTTCCCAGGAATTCATCTTAATCTCCTATTCCGTCGTCTTCCTGCCACGACGCCTCTGCTTCGCCCTCCGGGAGGGCCTGCGCCGGCGTATGGCGGCCGATTACTTCCGAGATCGCTTCGAGGTCGGCGGCGCCGATCAGCCGGTCTTTTTCGACGCCGTCCTTGAAGAGAATCAAAGTCGGTATGCTTTGAATGCCGTGGCGGCCGATAAGCCAAGGGTTGTCGTCGATGTTGACCTTGAAAAACACGGCCGTTCCGGCATGCCGCGCGGCAGCGGCGTCGAAAACCGGCGCCATCCTGAGGCACGGGCTGCACCACGGCGCCCAGAAGTCGACCAGCACGGGCCGCTCGGAGCGCAGGACTTGCTGCTCGAAGTCTTTCTCGTCTATCGGTTTCACGTTGTTGCTCATTTTCAGCGGCTCCTTTTCTTTCTCAGCACGGTAGCGCTACTTCGCCGGAGGCGCCGGCACAGCCGGACGCGTTGCCGGGGGCGGCCTTCGCACCACGCGCGGAGGAGGCGGCGGCGCAGGCGGCGCGATGCCCACCGGCCCATTCCAGTACGGATAGTAGTAGCCGTACGGATCGAGGTAGAGCTGGTAGTGCATCGTGTGCAGCTCGTAATACGGATCGTATTGGCTGGGATCGCTGTACGGCGCTCCGTAGCCGTAGGGCGCATAGGGATAATAGGGATACGGGGCATAGTATTGAGCGCCCGCGATGCCCGCCGTTGATATAAAGAGACTGAAGAATGCCAGCGCTGCAAAAATCTTCTTCATTTCGATTCCTCGCATCCAGCCTAGAGCTGCTGCCCGTCGGCGAAGATCAAAAAGCTGCCAGCCGGCCCTTGCGACGGCTCCACGAAACTGCGATCGATGGCCATTCGCTCGATGCCGAACTGGTCGAACCAGGCGAAGGCCCGGAGGTTGCCGGCCGTGTCGTAGATCTCCATGTAATCGACCGGCCGCTCCGTCGCGGGATCGTCGTACATCGTGACTGTGCCGAGAGTTTGTTCGTCGTCGACGATTCGGGCCGCCCAGACGAGCGACAGCTTCTCGGCGGGCGGCCGGATCCTATGAAGCAGATCTTGCCTCGTCAGCTCGTCGCCGGAGACCGGTGAAAACAACAACGCCCCCGTCAAGCCAAACGCCGCGACCAGAGTTTTCATGCTCATTCCCCTCATCGAACATGCATAGGCAATCGCGATGCCAGAACGGAAAAAGATCCGGCTAAATGATAAAAGCGTTATGAATCGCGAAGCTTGGAGCGGTGAGGCGGCTTTGACACGCTGAAGCGGCGTTTAGGACCGCGCCGACGCATCGTCACTTGCCGAGATTTCGGCGCGCGGTTCGGGCTGTGGCTTTTAATCTGCTTGAGCCTGGCAAGCAAACTTCTTTTATTACATCAATAATTCGCGCGGCTTCGCCATCAGTTCAGTCCGCCCGATATGATCAGTGTCTCACCCGTAAGCCAGGAAGCATCGGATGAGGCGAGAAACACCGCCGCCGGCGCGATATCCGCCGGGAGGCCGGTGCGGCCGAGCGGCGTCTGCGCCACCGCCTGCTTCTCGAAGTCGCTGCCGGCGATGCCCGCTGCGTGCACGCCTTCCGTTATCACCACGCCGGGATTGATCGCATTCACGCGGATTCTGCGCGGCCCGAGCTCGTTGGCGAGCGCTTTGGTCAAGGTATCGACCGCTCCTTTGGTGGCGCTGTAAACGGACGTCGTCGGCGGCGCCTTCGTGCTCGCCAGCGAGCTGATGTTGATGATGCTGCCGCCCTCCTTGCCGAAATACTTCGCCGCCTGCTGCGAGGCCAGAAGCAGTCCCAAGACGTTGATGTTGAAGTGCTTGTGGAAATGTTCTTCGGTGATCGCTTCGAGCGGCACGAATTCGTAGACGCCGGCGTTGTTTACCAGAATGTCGATCCGGCCGAACGCTTTTATCGTTTCGGAAAAGAGGCGTTCGATTTCGGACTTCTTCGTCATATCGGCGTGCAGGGCGACCGCCGTGCCGCCGTTTTTTTTGATCCCGGCAACGACGTTGTCGGCGGCCTTGCCGCTCGAGGAGTAGTTGACGACGACCGACGCGCCTTCGGCGGCCATCTCCTTCGCAATGCCCGCGCCGATGCCTTTCGAGGCTCCGGTTACGATCGCGACCTTACCCGACAATTTTTTTTCTGCGCTCATATGCTGTTCCTCCTACGAATCGTTCTACCGCAAATAATATGCGTGTGAAGAGGCAACGGCCATGCCTCAGCGGACAAACGCTGCAGCCTTGCGTCAAAGCGTGATGATACAAGCACTTGGAAAAGTGCGAAGGGGATGTTGAAAATATGAGGGACGAAGCTCTGCCGATTTATCGTCAGAACGCCGACATATCGGCGCTTAGTTGTGTGCGGACGGCGCTTCACATTTCGAAAAATAAAAGCGCAATGAAGATTGGCTGAGCGCGCAACGTTCACTGTTTTGACTTTGCTGCGCATCTGATATGCCTGATGAAGGCCGCCGTTCAACAATCATCGAGGGCGACGCATGAGCCCGCAAATCGTTTTTCTCTTCGACGTCGACAACACGCTGCTCGACAACGACCATATCGCCCTCGACCTCAAGAACCATCTGGAGCGCGAAGTCGGCCATGAGCGCCAGGAGCGCTACTGGGCGTTATTCGAGGAGCTGCGCGCCAACGTGGGATACGCCGATTACCTCGGCGCGCTGCAGCTCTACCGCGAGAATTATCCGCGCGACCCTCACCTGCTGACCGTCTCGCACTTCTTTGTGGAGTATCCGTTCGCCAACCGCCTGTTCCCCAACTCGCTCGACGCCGTCGAGCATGCGAAGAAATTCGGCAAGCCCGTCATTCTTTCCGACGGCGATGTCGTTTTCCAGCCGCTCAAGGTATGGCGCTCGGGATTGCAGGAAGCTTTCGACGGCCACGTGCTCATCTATATTCACAAGGAAACCGAATTGGAGGATGTGGAGCGGCGCTATCCGGCGGACCACTACGTGCTGATCGACGACAAGATCCGCATCCTCACCGCCGTGAAGAAAATCTACGGCCGCCGCGTCACGACGGTATTCCCGTGCCAGGGACACTATGCGCTGGATCGAAAGCTCGTCGAAAGCTACCCGGCGCCGGACATCGCGATCGAGCGCATCGGCGATCTGCTCGGCATCGACTTTGAACGATCGTAAAAGCGGCGGGGCGTTCTCGTGAGCCGCGGCGCGCTACCTGGGGCGCGTGATGCCCAAGTTCTTCATGCGCGATTGCAGGGTGGTGCGCTTCATGCCGAGGCGCGCGGCGGCGCCGGTCGGCCCGCCGATCAGCCATTTCGTCTCGGCGAGGGCGCGGAGGATGTGCTCGCGCTCGGCCGCCTCGAGCGTCGTTACGTGATTGGACGATGCCGCGACCGCCGGCGGAGCTTTAAGCTCGCGCAGCGGAATCCGCAGCTCCGGTCCGGGCGATAAAATAACCGCGCGCTCCACGAGGTTCTCCAGCTCGCGGATGTTCCCGGGCCACGAATAGCGCGCCAGCGCGGCCATCGCTTCGGCGGGCACCGACGAGACGTGTTTCTTCATCAGCCGCGCGTATTTCTGCGTGAAATAGCGGACGAGCAGAGGGATGTCGCCCGCGCGGTCGCGCAGCGGCGGCACGCGGATCGGAAAGACGTTCAGGCGATAGTAAAGATCGGCGCGAAAGCGCCGGTCTTCCACCATCTGGACGAGGTCCGCGTTCGTCGCGGCGATGAGACGGACGTCGACCTTCACCGTTTTCGCGCTTCCGAGGCGCTCGAATTCCTGCTCCTGAAGGACGCGCAGGAGTTTGGGCTGCAACTCGAGCGGGATGTCGCCGACCTCGTCGAGAAACACCGTGCCGTGGTTGGCGAGCTCGAAGCGGCCGATCTTCTGCGCGATCGCGCCGGTAAAAGCCCCGCGCTCGTGGCCGAACAGCTCGCTTTCGAGCAGCCCGAGCGGGATCGCGGCGCAATTGACTTTGACGAACGTCTGCTCGCGCCGCGTGCTGAGATTGTGGATCGCGCGCGCGATGACCTCTTTGCCGGTGCCCGTCTCGCCGAGGATGAGAACGGTCGAATCCGTCGGCGCGACGGTCTCGACCTGGCGCAGCGCCTCCTTCAGCGCAGCGCTTTCGCCGATGATCTCCTCGAAG
>DASWZY010000151.1:0-4621 GCA_036407055.1 Binatia bacterium | reverse complement strand
AGATCGAACTGCGGCATCACCTGCTCGACGCGCTCGGTGGCGTAGGTGCGCGGCGTCTTGAGCTTGTTATAGGTCCAATCGTCCCAGGTGTTCGGGATATCCGTGTGGTTGCCGAAGAAAAGCTCTTCGAGCTTTTTCGAGCCGAAGGTCGTGAGCTCGACGCCGATGCGCGACTCCTTCTCCATTCCCTGAATGTCGTGGCAGCCGAAGCAGCCGTATTTCCGCACCAGCCCCTCGCCGCGCTTGATGTTCTTCGCATCCGAGATCTGCTGCTCGACATTCGCGATCGGCTCGCTCTTGCCGCCGAGCGTCATGAGATAGCTCGTGATCGCCGTCGCCTCCTGATCGCTGAGTCTCAGGCTCGGCATATGCGTCTGCGGCAAATAGTCGCGTGGGTTCTTGATCCAATAATAGGCCCAGCGCGGGCCCACTTTCGCGGCGATATCTTTTAAATTCGGCACGAGGTCGTGCTGTTTTCCGACCGTCGTCGTGAACTCGCCCTCGGCGAAACCGTGGCAGCCTTTGCAGCCGATGGACTCAACGAGCGCCTTGCCCTGCGCCGCCAGGCCGTTGTTGACGCCGGACGGCTCGGGATGCGCCTGAGTCCATTTATCGCCTTCTTCTTTCGACAGCGACCACAAGAAAGCGGTGATCGCGACGGCCTCGTCCTGCTTGAAGTCGAAATTGGGCATCCGCGTGCGCGGGCGGAACTTGTGCGGGTTCTCCACCCAGCGGACCATCCAGTTCGGATCGAGCTTCGCACTTATGCGGCGGAGGCTCGGGCCGATCTTCGGAATATCCTCGTAGCCCTTGACGAGGTGACAGCCGGTGCAGCCGATCTGCTCGAAGATCCTTTGCCCCTCGGCGGCCAGCGGCGCGTCTTCGAGCGGCTGCATGTTCAGATGGCACGAGACGCAGCTCGACTGAACTTTCGCGCCCCGAAGCAGCGGATGCTCCCAATAGTCGACTTCGCCGTGCGCCGCTTTGACACTGTTGACCGCCGCCCCCTGGCCTTCGTGGCAGGAAGTGCAGCCGAATTTTTCGGGCGGATGGGAGCTGTCGGCGAGCAGCACTTCGCGCCGCGGATGCGTGCGGAACGGCTGCGGCGCGTCCTCGAAGCCGGCGCGATTGATCGCCATGTGGCAGGTCTGGCAGCGATCGGCGCGTGCGACGGGCTGATCGAAGTTGTTGCGGTCGAACTCGTTGAGCGCGACCTGCTTGATGTTCGGGATCTTATAAATAGGGACCGAGCGGATTTTGAGCAGCGTGGCGTTCTGCATCGCCGCAGCCGCCTTCTCGCGATCGGCGGTCAGCTTGGCTTCCTGGTCTTGCAGGTCCTTCAGACCCGCGCTGAGCTTCTTAATTTCTTCCTTCAGCTGATCGCGCTTCTGTTTCGCGGCCTCGGCCTTTGGCGCGATGTCGTTCTGTTTTTTCTCGAGTTCGTCGATCTTGTCCTTATACTGCTTGACCGGGCGGCTCTGCTGTACGGCGTGGTCGTATTCGTAGTAGGCCTCCTCCAACTCGCTCTTGATGAACTTGGCGTTCTGGTCCTGCTTGCCGAACTCAATGAGGGTCTTGTCGAGTTCGCTTTGGAGTGCCGCCTGCTTCTTGGCGAGCTCGCCGTTCTTGAGGCTCTGCTTCTCGGCGGCGATCTTCTTCGTTAGCTCCTGGTAGTTCGGATCGGCCTGGAGCTTTTTGTTCTCCTCATCGAAAGCGGCCTGGGCCTTTTGGTAATCGAGACGGTAGAACGCCGTCTGGAACGCTTTCCACGGCCGCCGCGTGAAATTGTCGTCCCAGAACGACCATAATGTCACGACGACGAGCAGCGCGGTACCGACCAGAAAGACGGTGCCGTAGGATTTCTTTTCCTCTTTTTCGTCTACGCCCCGAACTGCCATCGTTCTTTCCTCAAACAGTCCTCTGCTCGAGCGCTCGCCCGAGCCAGAAAAGCCCGGCGCCGATGAGCGTCAGCACGATCTCGTCGGCCATCGAGCGCCCCTGCGTGATACCGACATAGAGCGCGTAGCCGACATCCGCGAGGCCGAGCGCTTGGAAGACTTTCGCCACGTAGAACATCGGGTCAGATGTTGATGTACCTCGTGGCGAGGATGTATTTCACGTTGAAAGCGAGCCGAAGAAACATTTTAACGGGCAGCGCCAGCATGGTCACGATCAAAAAGGCCGTGATCCCGAAGCGCACGGGACCCCACCGCTCCATGAACTCTTTGCCTTTCACACGCACGACCCATCCATAAAACAGCGAGACACCGACGATGAAATAAACGATGACGCAGAAAATTCCGAAGGCGATCGCCAGCGTGTCGTTACGGATACCGATAAGATACGGCAAGTCGACGTTGGTGAGCGCGACGACCTTGTGCGGATCCCAACGCTCCCAGGGCCAGAAAAGGTTCCACCCCGGGCCGCGAAAGAACGTCCCGATAATGATCATGCTGACCCACAAGATATGGAAGCCGAAGAAGAACGTGAGGATCTCGTACTTCCGGTCCTTATAGGTGTAGTAGCCGTTGCCTGCGGGATTGATGTCGATGAACGGGATGACCATCAGACCTATGATGATAAAGGTTGGCAGCACCACGCCCGCGTGCCACGGGTCAAAGTAGACCAGCATTTCCTGGAGGCCCAGGAAGTACCACGGCGCCTTCGACGGGTTCGGCGTGCGGGTGGGGTTGGCGGGCTCCTCGAGCGGCGCGTCGAGGAGCAGCGCCCAGAGCGTGAGCACGACGATCACGAAGATCGTGACAAGGAACTCCGCGCGCACCAGGTGCGGCCAGGTGTGGACCTTGTCGTCGATCGGCCTTTTTCTTTCTTGCGCTACTTCAGCCATTTTCGCTTCGATCTCGATGTTTGCCTTTTAGCTAATCCGCCAACCCGCGCACCCGGCCCCTTACAGCGACGGCCCCGAGAAGCCGTCGCGCCGGATACGCCAGAAATGCACCGCCATCAGGAGGCTCGCCACGAGCGGAATGAAGATGCAGTGGAGAATGTAGAACCGCAGCAGCGTGTGCGGTCCGATCTCTCCGCCCCCGAATAAAAACGCGCGCGCGTCGTAAATCGGGTTTGCGCCGACGAACTCGTGGAACGGGCCCTCGTGACCGAGCAGTGGTGAAGCGCGCGCCATATTCGATCCGACGGTAACCGCCCAGATCGACAGCTGATCCCACGGAAGCAGATAGCCGGTGAAGCTCAGGAGCAGCGTCAGCACCAGCAGGAGCACGCCGACGATCCAGTTAAATTCGCGCGGCGGCTTATAGGAGCCGGTCAGGAACACGCGGAACATGTGCAGCCAGACGAACACGACCATCGCGTGCGCCGCCCAGCGGTGCATGTTGCGCATGAGCATTCCAAACGGCATGTCGAATTCCAGGTACTTCATGTCGGCGTACGCGTACTCCGCGACCGGCCGGTAGTAGAACATGAGATAGATGCCCGTGATGACGGTCATGAGGAACATAAGAAAGGTGAGCCCACCCATGCACCAGGTAAAGCGCATGCGCACGCCGTGGCGGCGGACCTTCGCGGGATGCAGATGCATCCAAACGTTCGCGGTGACCATCAAAACGCGGTTGCGCGGCGTGTCCTCGTAGCCGTGGCGGAAGATCGCCTTCCACACCTGGCTTTCGACCAGGTCCTTTTTGATCTCTTCGATTTTTTCTTTGAGCGCCATATTGTTTGAGTTCCGCTTAAACCTTGACAATGCTCTCGGGATGCTGATCGTCCGGCTCGCCGGCGGCTTCCATGCGGAGGATCTTGCTCTTATCGACGACAAGCTGGCCGTCTTCGCCGACCATCACCTTCAGGCGGTCGAGCGGCCGCGGCGCCGGGCCTTCGAAGTTGAGGCCGGATTTATAGAAGCCGCTGCCGTGGCACGGGCACTTGAACTTGTTCTCCGCCGCGAGCCAGCGCGGCGTGCAGCCGAGGTGCGTGCATTTGGCGAAGATCGCGTAAATGCCCTCTTCCTCGCGCACGATCCAGACGCGCTGCTCCTGCTTGTACTTCTCGCTGACCTCGCCGACCGCGTAGTCGGAGGGGAAGCCGGCCTTGAAGGTCGCCGGCGGCTGGAACAAAACGCGCGGGAACGCCGAGCGGATGAAAGCCAACAAGCTGAAGCCGGTGAAGATGCCGAAACAGCCCCAGCCGAGGCGCGTGAAAAAATCGCGCCGTGACCAAATGCCTCGTTTTATCTCGTCTGCCATAGCCGTTCTATCGTTTGAACCAGGTAATGAGCGCGCCCGTTACGATGAAGATGAAACCGAAGAATGCGAGAGCCAGTCCGACCACCGGGAAGATGAAAAAAAATCCCGCGCCCAAAACCACGATGAGAATCCCGGTTGCCAGCGGGTTAAAGGGCCCGGAGGCGGTGGTCCTCTCTCGCGCCCCTTTTACGTCCTGATCAAATATCTCCTCGCGAATAAGCGTATAGGCGAGCTCTTTGAGATCTTCGCGTTTTTCCGGTTCCGCACTCTGGATCAGTCGGCCGAGTTCTTGCGCCAAACGTTCGATTTCTTGCTCGCGCGTTTGATGGCCTGCGTCGGGAGAATCTGAAGCCATCGAGATTAGAAGTTGTGATTATTATAGAAATTTTTGTTTGTCAACAACT
>DASWZY010000150.1:0-7661 GCA_036407055.1 Binatia bacterium | reverse complement strand
ACCATATGGGCGTTGGTAAGAATGCGCTTGCCGTCGATGACGATGCCCGATCCGCTGACATTGACGGGATTCTGCTTCGTCCACGGGCGCACGAGATCGGGCTCGCGGCGCGTCGTGTGAATCTTCACGACCAGATCGCGGACCGAATCTTGGGCCTCCGCGGCTACGCTTATAAAAAGCAGCGCCATGAGCGCCGCAAAGACGAAAGCTCTGCCGTCTGACAACATGGTGAAAAAATCTATCAGCAAGCACTTCACATTACTACACACAGTGAAGGCGTAAAGTTCTCGGGCTAGACCGGCTTCTTCAGCTCGGCCTCCGACGGCCGGAGATAAATCGGCGCGAGCGGCCCGACGGCGTCGTAGTCGCCGCGGCGCAGCTTCTCTTCGGCAATCCGGGCGACGGCAGCCGCCGTCGACGAATAGCCGGCGCCGAGGGTCGAAAGAGCCTGCGCGCCGAGCGCGGCCTTGACGAGGGCTTCGTACGCCACGAGCGCGTCGCCGATGAAAAGGCAGCGCGCCGAGGCGATCTGCCTCCGCGCCGCGTCGAGAACCGCCGCCGGCGGCGCGACGACATCCTCGCTCACGCGCTCCAGACCTCCGCGGTTCCGGCGAAACAGCGCCGCGTAGACTTCCTTTTTCCGCGCGTCGAGAAACGGGCAGATGAAGCCCTCGTGGTCGTCAACACGCGCCGCGACTGCGTGAAGCGTCGGCACGCCGATCAGCGGCGTATCGGAGCCGTATACCAGTCCTTTGACGGTGCTGAGACCGATGCGGAGTCCTGTAAACGATCCCGGACCTAGGGTGACGGCGAACGCTTCGACATCTCGTAAATTGCGACCGGATCCTTGCAGCAGCTGATCGATCAGCGGCAGCAACACGGCCGCGTGATTGCTGCGCAGCGGTCCGCCGTTGCGCGGAGGTTCGTGGCGCGCTTCGCGAACGATGTTGCCGCCGTCGACCAGCGCAACGCTGGCGGTCGTGGTAGCCGTGTCGATGCCGAGAATCAGCATGGGAAATAATGTAGGGGCGGGTTTAAAACCCGTCCCTACGCACGTGGCTCACCCGCTTGGCTGTCTATCCTTCGAAGAATCTGGCGATGTCGTTGTAAAAAGCGTAGGCCATGACGAGGATCAACAACACGACGCCCACCTGCTGCGCGCGTTCGCGCTGCTTCTCGCCGACGGGGCGGCCGAGAACTCCCTCGAGCAGGAAGAAAAAAAGATGCCCGCCGTCGAGGACGGGGATCGGAAGCAGATTCAGCACGCCGAGATTGATGCTGAGGAGTGCGACGAAGAGAAAAAACGTCACCACGCCCTCACGCGCCTGCTGGCCCGCCACCTGGGCAATCAACAACGGGCCGCCGAGCGTCTTGGGCGAGATATCGCCTTTGACCATCTTGTACAGCGCGACGAGCGTGAATAGCGAAAGGTCGCGCGTCTGTTCGTATGCCTTGTGAATCGCCGTTAGCGGCCCGACCTTGCTGACGGAGTCCTGCGGCTGGATGCCGATGAACCAGACGTCGCGCTTGTCGCCGAAGGCGTCGCGCTCCTCTTTCTGTATCGGCTGCACGGTCAAATCGACGGTCTGGCTGTCGCGCTCGACGGTAATCTTGAGCGCGCCTCCGCCGCTGTCTTTGATGCGACGCGCAAAGTCGGTCCAGGATTCGACCGGCTTGCTGTTGATCGCGGTGATCTTGTCGCCCTTTTGAATGCCGGCCTGGGCCGCCGGATTGTTCGGCACCACCTCGGCGACGGTCGTCGTGGCGGTGCGCACGCCCGAGAACACCATGACGCAGGCGAAAATGAAAAATGCGAGCAGCAGGTTGGAAACGGGGCCCGCGGCGACGATCGCCGCGCGCTTCCACAAGGACTGGTGCGAGAAGGCCTTCTCGCGCTCGGCGGGGGAAACCTCCTCCTGGGGGTCCTCTCCGACCATCTTGACGTAGCCGCCGAAGGGAATGGCGCTGAGCGCGTATTCCGTTTCGCCGACTTTACGGCGCAAAATTTTCGGCCCGAAGCCGATCGAAAATGTGAGCACGCCGACGCGGCTCTTTTTTGCGACCAGGAAGTGGCCCAATTCGTGGATAACGATGAGGATGCCCAGCCCGACGACCGCCGAGAGGACCGATTGGATGACGTTCAACATGCACGCACTCCTGTTCTAAGCGAGACTGCGGTCGAGCCGCGGCACACCCCGTAGTTTACCATACCGGCCGCGACTGTTGCGAGCCAGGAGCCGCCCCGCACGCTCGCGCGCCCAGCGGTCGGTTTCGAGGATCTCCCGGACATCGCCCGCGTGGAACGGCGCATGCGCCTCCATCGTCGCGGCGATCACGCGGTGAATGTCGCGGAAGCCGATACGCTTGTCCAGGAACGCAGCGACCGCGACCTCGTTGGCGGCGTTGAGCACGGCGGGCATGGTCCCGCCGGCGGCGAGCGCCTCGAAGGCGAGGCCGAGCGCGGGGTAACGCTTCTTCTCGACCGGCAGGAAATTGAGCTCGCTCAGCTCCGTCAGCTCGAGACGCGGCCAGGTCGCCTGGAGCCGGCGGGGATACGAGAGCGCGTAGGCGATCGGGATGCGCATATCGGGGATGCCGAGCTGCGCGATCACGGAGCCGTCGCGGTAGCGGACCATGGAGTGGACGACGCTCTGCGGATGGATCACAACGTCCACGCGCGGCGGCTCGAGGCCGAACAGCCAGCGCGCCTCGACGACTTCGAGCCCCTTGTTCATCATCGTCGCCGAATCGACGGTGATCTTGGGGCCCATCTTCCAGTTCGGATGCTTGAGCGCCTGCTTGACCGTGACGCGTTCGAGGCTCTTGAGCGAGGCGCGGAGGAATGGACCGCCCGAGGCCGTGAGAATGATCTGTTCGATATCCTCAATGCGGTTGCCCTGCAGGCACTGGAAGATCGCGCTGTGCTCGCTGTCGACCGGAAGAAGCCGCACGCCGCGCTCGCGCGCCTCGCGAATGAAGATCTCGCCGGCCATGACGAGGGATTCCTTGTTGGCGAGCGCAAGCTCCTTGCCCGCGCGCAGCCCCGCGAGAGTCGGCACTAGCCCGGCGCCGCCGACGATCGCGGCTAGGACAACGTCCGCGCCGCTCGACGCAGCCACCGCGGAAGCGCCGTGCTCGCCCCACAGGATCTCGGTCTTGGTTTTCCCAACGAGCCTTTTAAGCTCGACAGCCGAGGCTTCGTCGGCCACGCTCGCGCAGGACGGCTCGAATTCTTTGACTTGCGCGGCGAGGAGCTTGACGTTTCGGCCGGCTGCGAGTCCGGCCAGCCGAAACTCGCCAGGGAAGCTCCGCGCGATGTCGAGCGTGTTCACGCCGACCGATCCGGTCGAGCCTAGGACGGCTACCTGCCTCATTGGGGAAAGAACCTCGCGTAGTATGCGATGAACACCAGTGGAAATATAAGACTATCCAGACGGTCGAGCAACCCACCGTGGCCCGGCAAGACGGAGCCGGAATCCTTGACGCCGAAAACACGCTTGATCCACGACTCGAAGAGGTCGCCCGCCTGGCCGAGAAGGCTCATGACGAATGCGACGCCGGCGACGATAAACCAGGGATACGCCGGCAGTAAATAAAGCCCGACCAATAGGCCGACGGCGAGGCTCGCGGCCGTCGACGCAACGGCGCCTTCGACGGTTTTGTTCGGACTGACCTCCGGGTAAAGCTTGGTCTTGCCGATCGCCTTGCCGACGATGTAGGCCGCCGTGTCCCCGATCATCACGACGACGAGGGTAAAAAAAATCCATTCAGGCCCATCAGGCAGGCGATAGACAAGCGCCGCGTGCGGTAGGAGAAAACCGATGTAAAGCGTCCCGACGGCGACCCAGCCGACGCGGTTGAAGCGATCGATGAGCGGCCCCGGGCCGAAGGCGGAGCCGAGAAGGAGAAGACAAACGGCGATCGCCAGCATGAGCTCAGGATGGTCTTGCATCACGCCGACCGCGACGAGCAGGCCGACGAGGATGGGTCCAATCCGTTCCCAGACGGAAGAAAAGATCATGCGGTAGTATTCCCAGAAAGAGACGACAACGGCGAGCAGGATGAGCCAGGAAAAGAGACGCGGCCCGCCCCAGCCGATAACCCACACGAGCGCGGGAACGGCGATGATCGCGGTGGCGATTCTGGCGGCGAGGGGCGAGCTCACCCGGCGTCCGCCTCGAGACCGCCCGCGCCGTTGCCGTTGCCCATCTGCTCGTCGGTACGGCCGAAGCGCCTTTGCCGCCGCTGAAAATCGAGCAGCGCTTGAAGATATTGCGGCTCGCGGAAATCCGGCCACAGCGTCGGTGTGACGTAGAGCTCCGTATAGGCGATCTGCCAGAGAAAAAAATTGCTGACGCGCATCTCGCCGCTCGTACGGATGAGAAGATCGGGGTCGGGCACCGCGCCGGTGGCGACGCGCCGCGCGATCAGCCGCTCGTCGATATCGCCGACGGAGTATTTTCCCTCTTTCACGTCGCGGGCGATCCGGCGGACCATCGAGACGATGTCGTCGCGCCCGCTGTAGCTGAGGGCGAGCAAGACCGTCATGCCATGATTTTTACGCGTGAGGCGCTCGACGTGGGCGAGAATGCGGCGCACGCTCGGCGGCAGACGCCGCCGGTTGCCGATAGCCCTCAGGCGGATGCCGTGGCGCATCATCTTGGGCTGCTCAGCGACGAGGTAATGCTCGAGCATGCCCATCAGCGCGCTCACTTCGTCCTGCGGGCGAAACCAATTCTCGGTCGAGAAGGCGTAGAGCGAGAGGTAGGGGATGCCGAGCTTGCGGCTCATCTCGACGACCGCACGGACAGACGCCGTGCCGCGGCGGTGGCCCTCGGTGCGGCCCTTGCCGCGGAGCTTCGCCCAGCGCCCATTGCCGTCCATGATGACGGCGACATGGCGGGGCAGCCGACTCTTGTCGAGGCCGCTCAGATTCATTTGTCGGGATGTTATGCGCTTTGGGGGTTCACGGTAGGAGAGCGCTCAGATCAGACTTCCATGATCTCGTTTTCTTTGCTTTTTAGCACCTGGTCGACCTTATCGATGAATTCCTTCGTGATCTTTTCCACCCGGTCCCTGCCGTGTTTGTGGACGTCTTCGGTAATCTCTTTCTTCTTCTCGGCGTCCTTCATCTTTTCCAGCGCGGCGTGCCGGTGGTTGCGCACCGAGACGCGGAACTCCTCGGCGATCTTTTTCACGTGCTTGACGAGCTCTTGCCGCCGCTCCTGCGTTAGCGCCGGGATCGGGATGCGGATGATTTTGCCGTCGTTGTTCGGCGTCAAGCCGAGGTCGGATTTCTGGATCGCCTTCTCGATGTTCACCATCGCCGAGCGATCGTAGGGCTGGATGACGAGCAGGCGCGGCTCGGGCGCGTTGAGCGTCGCAACCTGGTTGAGCGGCGTCTGAGTTCCGTAATAGTCGACCATAATCCCCTCGAGGAGCGCGGTCGATGCCCTGCCGGTGCGGAGCTTCGAAAGCTCCTTGCGAAAGGCGACGATCACATGGTCCATTTCCTTCTGCAGCCCGGAATAAAAAGCTTCGTTCATAGATCACCGCGCAACCAGCGTCCCGATTTCCTCCCCACAAACCACCCGCTTGATGTTGCCTTTCTCCATGAGGTTGAAGACGACGATCGGGAGATGATTGTCCATGCACAGCGAGATCGCCGTCGAGTCCATCACCTTGAGCTCTTTATTGAGAACTTCGATGTAGCTCAACCGCCCGTATTTCTTCGCTTCGCGGTTCTTCATCGGATCGGAGTCGAAGACGCCCGCGACCTTGGTGGCCTTGAGGATCACCTCGGCGCCGATCTCCATCGCGCGCAGGCTCGCGGTCGTGTCGGTGGTGAAATAAGGATTGCCGGTGCCGCCGGCGAAGATGACGACGCGCCCTTTCTCGAGGTGGCGCGTCGCGCGCCGGCGAATGTAGGGCTCCGCGACCTGGCGCATCTCGATGGCCGACATGACGCGCGTCGACACGCCGATCTTCTCGAGCGCGTCCTGGAGCGCGAGGCTGTTGATCACGGTCCCGAGCATGCCCATGTAATCGGCGGTGGCGCGTTCCATGCCGCTCTCGCTTAGCTGCGCGCCGCGGAAGATGTTGCCGCCGCCGATGACGATCGCCATCTCGCAGCCGAGCGCTTTGACTTCTTTGATTTCTTCAGCGAACGACCCGATGGTCGCGCTGTCAATGCCGTATTTTTCTTCGCCGCCGAGGGCTTCGCCGGAGACTTTAAGGATGACCCGCTTGTACTTGAGGACGTTGTTCACCGGCCTCGTCCGCTACTTCTCTACCCCTTCGCCCACTTGATAACGCATGAAGCGCCGGACCTGGATGTTCTCTCCCATCCGCGCGACCGCATCCCGCATGAGGTCGCCGACTTTCTTATCGGGATCCTTGATAAACGCCTGCTCGATCAGGCAGATTTCGGAATAGAACCGGTCGAGCTTTCCTTCCACGATCTTGTCGACGATCTTTTCGGGCTTCCCCTGCTCGAGCACCTGGGTGCGGTAGATCGCGCGCTCGCGCTCGACTTCTTCGGCGGGTACGTCCTCGCGGCGGATATAGCGTGGGCTCGCGGCAGCGACCTGCATCGCAATGTCTTTCAGCAGCGCCTGAAATTCCGGCGTGCGCGCTACGAAGTCGGTCTCGCAGTTGAGCTCGACCATGACGCCGATCTTGCCGCCGGCGTGTATATACGCGCCAACCAGGCCTTCCGCCGCAACGCGGGTCGCCTTTTTCGCCGCGGCGGCGAGACCCTTCTGGCGAAGGTAATCGACTGCGTTTTCCAGATTGCCGGAGCACTCCGCAAGCGCCTTCTTGCAATCCATGACGCCCGCGCCGGTCTTTTCCCTCAGCTCTTTGACGGTGGCTGCGTTGACTTCCATTAGTGCGTCTGTCTCCGAACGATGTGTCTGTTGCGAAATTTACGATCCCGCCGCGACGGACGTCGGCGCTTCATCCGGGATCGGCGCTTCCGGCGCGCCCTCGCCCGCCGGGCGCGTGAGCGACTGCTCGTGCAATCCCTTGCCCTCGATGATGGCGTCGGCGACCGCGGCGCAGAAGAGCCGTATGGCGCGGATCGCGTCGTCGTTGCCGGGGACCTTGTGATCGACCATGTCGGGATCGCAATTGGTATCGACAACCGCGACAACCGGAATACCCAGCTTGCGCGCCTCTTTGACGGCGATCTCCTCCTGTTTGGGATCGATGACAAAGATCGCATCGGGAAGCTTGCGCATACCCTTGATGCCGCCAAGCGACTGTTCGAGCTTTTCCTTCTCACGCTTGAGGCCGAGCATTTCCTTCTTGGTCAGGGCGTCGACGATCTTAGGGTCGTTCTCCATCTCTTCGAGCTTGCGCAACCGATCGATGCTCTGCCGGATCGTGGCGAAATTGGTGAGCGTGCCGCCGAGCCACCGGTTTTGGACATGGAACATGCCGCAGCGCTCGGCCTCTTCTTTGATCGCTTCCTGCGCCTGCTTCTTCGTGCCGACAAATAGAAGGTTGCCGCCGCCCGCCGCGAGATCGCGAACGTAAGCCGCCATGGTTTTGAACATGGTAACGGTTTGCTGGAGGTCGATGATATGAATGCCGTTGCGCGCGCCGAAAATATAGGGCCGCATCTTGGGGTTCCACCGGCTCGTCTGGTGGCCGAAGTG
>DASWZY010000149.1:0-6839 GCA_036407055.1 Binatia bacterium | reverse complement strand
CGCGCCGTCGGGGAGCTCCCCGACGAGCGTCGGCGTGCGCCGCTGAAATATCGCGTTCAAAGGAATTACGGCCAGGAGGATGAAGGCGCCGACGAGCATGAAGGCCGCGCGCCAGCCGGCGCGGGCGATCCAGAACTGCGCGAGCGGCACGAGGGTGATGATGCCAAAGCCTTGTCCCGCACTCGCGAAACCGATCGCGGTCGCGCGGCGGCGCACAAACCACGCGGACAGCAGCGCGCTTTGCGTGACGAAGCCGAGGCCGCCCTGACCGACGGCGGCGAGAATCCCGTAGAAGAGATACAGCTCCCATAGCGAATGACCGAAGCCGGACAAAACGAAGCCGAGCCCCATCAATAGTCCGGCGAGCGGCATCAGCGCGCGCGGCCCGAGCCGGTCGAAGAGGTATCCGACCGCCGGCGACACGGAAGCGTAGACGAGCGAGTTCAGCGAAACGACGCTTGCGCCGACGGCATGCGACCAGTGAAAATCTTCCAGCAGCGCGACGTAGAAGACGCTGAACGATGCGACAGCGCCGCGCCCGAACATCGTGTTGACGAAACAGAGGAAGAGGATGACGTACCCGTAGTAAAATCGCCGAGGCACGCGACAAGTTTATTATAATCCGCGAAAAAAAGTCGAGGCTTGAGCTTGAGACCGATGCTGTACGGTATGAGCGTGGAATCGGCCGGAGAAAATCGTCCGCCGGAAAGGCTCGAAATCGCCGAATCGTTTTGCATAATCGACGATTGTTAATCGCCGCTATCGAGGTAAATCGTTGACAGCGATGACGCCGCCGTGGTATCCGACGTGCGGCTGTTTGTGTACGCTGCCCCAGCCGATTTTTTTTCGGAGGTCCCGCTCGAATGAATTATTTCAATGCCTATTCACTTCCCCCAAAAGATGCGGCGGTCGCCGCGTGGGATTCGCAGATCGCGCAGGCGGCGGAAATGCCGTCGCTGGCCGGCATGCTCCTCGACCGCGGCTCAGAAATCTTCCCGCAGTTCGTCAAATTTTACACCGAGCTCGGTTCGCTCCCGCGCAACGCGCGGCGCGCTTTGCAGCGCCGCCTGGCGTCCGCGCGCGAGTTCGACACGATCCCGCCGGAGTGGCGGCGACGCCTCGCCGGCTCGATCGCCGGCGCGGCGCTGCTGCTCGCTCTCGGGCAAGGAACCGCCCAGGCGGTGGCCTTCACCATCAACGTTTCTCCCAAAACGCCGCCGGGGATAATCGCCGACGGAAAATGCTCGCTGATCGAGGCGATCGTCAATGCCAACAACGGTGCACAAACGCATCCCGACTGCGATACCGGCGGCGGCTATACGAACATCATCCTGCCGCCGGGATTTCAAACGCTCCGGTCGCCGTATCCGGGCAATTACGCGGATACGGGGCTGCCCGTCATTCTCAGCCACATCACGATCGAAGGCAACGGAGCCAAAATTGTGCGCGCAAAAGGCGCGACGGAATTTCGCATCTTCGCCGTCGGCGAGACGGGGAATCTCACGCTCAAGAACACGACGGTGAGCGGCGGCATCGCGGATAAGGGCGGCGCGATTTTCAATTACAAAGGCGCCGTGTACGTGCAGGACAGCACGATCAGCGGCAACAGCGCGTCAGATCGCGGCGGCGGGATATATAGCTACGCCGGTCTGGTGGTCATCGATCCCAGCACGATCTCGATAAATTCAGCGGATTACGGCGGCGGTGTGGCGACCCGCTACGGGAAGGTTTATCTAACCGACACGGTGCTCACGAGGAATACCGCGGATTCCGGCGGCGCGATATATAGTTATTATGGATTGACCACCGTCGACGGTTGCACAATCTCCAAGAACACCGCGAGCCGCGGCGGCGGCATCTACGCGATACACGGGAATAAAACATATATCTCCGACACCATCATCACGGGAAACAAGGTGTCAGATCGCGGCGGCGGCATATACCAGAACTTTCACGGCGTTTACATGGGCTTGCTCAGCATCGACGGATCAACGATCTCGAAAAACGCCGCGCCCATCGGCGCCGGCGTGCACAATCGCGTGGACAGCACGTATATCTCCGACAGCAGCATCACCGGAAACAAAGCGCGCGAAATCGGCGGCGGCATTTACAATTACGACGCCCTTCTCACCATCGATCCCAGCACGATATCCGGCAATTCCGCCCGTTACGGTGGCGGCGTCGAGAACGACGGCGGCACGTTTACGCTGACCAACAGCACGATCACCGGCAACAAGGCGAGCGTGCGCGGCGGCGGCGTGGACAATACGGGCAACTCTTCATTCACCAACAACGGCACGGTGTCGGGAAACAAGGCGAAAACAGATCAGGATATTTCCTATAATCCATAACCGGCGCGCGAATCCGGGGTCCGCCGCGTCATCCGTCCGCCAACAGCGGATTCAGCTTCGTGAAGAACTCGCCGATCGCGCCGCGATAGTTGTAATCGGCTAAATCGTCCAGCGGCGTGGGCTCTCGGTTGACGATTGCGAGCAGCGCGCCGACGCGCTTCGCGACGACGGGAAAAGACGCGGCCGGCTGTACCGCGAGCGACGAGCCGACGACCACAAAAATCTCCGCGGCCTCGCTCCATTCCGCCGCGCGGCGCATCGCGTCCTGCGGCATCGCCTGCCCGAACGAGATCGTCGCGGGCTTGAGCAGCCCGCCGCACGCGCAAGGGTCCGGGATCACGCCGTCCTTCAGCCGGCGATAGATCGGCTCCGGCTCGACTTCTTTGCCGCAATCGAGACAGGTGACCTTGCGGTCCGTGCCGTGCAGCTCGACCATTTTTTCAGGCGAGACGCCGGCGAGGCCGTGCAGGCCGTCGACATTCTGCGTGATCAAACCGAGCAGCCGCTCGCGCTTCTCGAACGCCGCGATCGCGTAATGGCCGATGTTGGGGCGCACGTCTTTATAGAGTTCGTGCGTCTCGTTTTTCATTTTCCAGTAGCGCGCGCGAGCCGCCTCGCTCGAGACGAACTCGTCGTAATAGACGGGTTGGTATTTGGTCCAGATGCCGCCGGGACTGCGGAAGTCCGGCACGCCGGACTCCGTGCTGATGCCGGCGCCGGTGAAGAAAACTATCTCGCGGGTCTTTCTTAAACGATCAGCGAATTCCGCGAGCGTCATTGCCCTGTAGGGAATTAGGCACAACCGACTGGTCTTCCGGCGGCTTCACATCGAGGATTTTCACATCGAAGACAAGCGTTTTCCCGGCGAGCGGATGGTTCATGTCCATGACGACGGTTTTTTCCTTGATCTCGTGGATGCGCACGGGAAACTGCTGCCCTTGGGCGTTTTGCGCGACGAGCGTCGCGCCGACCTGGAGAGCGTCAGGCGGCACTGCATCCTTCGGCACTTCCTGAAAATTCTTCGGATCGACCTGACCGTAACCGTCCTCGGGCTTCACGGTTACTTTCTTCTCCGCTCCGGCAGGCAGGCCTTCGAGAGCTCTTTCCAACCCGGGAATGATCTGGTCGCGGCCATCGACGTAACGCAGAGGCTCTTTGCCCTTGTTGCTCTCGGTGAATTGCCCATCGTCGCTCGTAAGCGTGTATTCGAGGACCACGGTAGAGCCGGTTTTGACGACGTTGCCGGAATTCGGCGCTTGCGCCGATGCGATGCTCCACAAAAAAACCAAGGTGCATGCGGCTGCGGCGAAAAAAAACCTCATAGAATCCTCCGGGATGAATAATACGGCAATTTGAATATACCCGGCTTTGGGGGGATTACAACGCGCACGGAAAATTTTCCTATCGCGGCTTGAACTTGGGCAGGAAAATTCCCCGGCCGGTGTCCTCGAACAGCACTTGGACGGGCATGCCGATCTTTACCTGATCGATGGGACCGCCGATGACGTTGCTGCAGATGCGCGGACCCTCTTCGAGGTCGATCCAGGCGGTGACGTAAGGGATGTCCTTCTCGAAGCCGCGGAGCGCGCGCCCGACGACCTCGCGGATCACGGTGAACGCGAAGACTTCGCCGCGGCCGCTGAGCTCGGTCCAGATGAGCTTCTCGCTGCCGCACTCGCCGCACTGAGGACGCGGGCACCAGACCCACGCGCCGCACGCGGCGCATTTAGGCATCCGCAGCTTACCTTCGGCCGCCGCGTCCCAGAAGGGTTTGGTTACCGACGTGACTTCCGGCAGCGGCTTGGGAATTTCTCTGATGGCTTCTGCCATGACTTATAGCTCTTTCGCTAAAATTGCAGCCGCGGTGCAGCCGAAATTTTTTCCGTAGTTGACGGCGCCGAGGCCGGTCGCGAGGCCGATTTTCGCGCCTTCGACCTGGCGCGCGCCGCCGTCGCCGCGGAGCTGCCGTACCACCTCGAGCACGTGCAGCATGCCGCCGGTCGTGGACGGCTGACCGCAGTTGATCATGCCGCCGCCGGTCTGAATCGGCAGATCGCCTTTGAAAGTGAAGTCGGTGCGCTCGAAGAACTCGCGATCATTTTTCTTGCAGAACCCCAGGTCCTCGATCTGCAGCATCACGATGGGAATATAGTCATCGTAGAGCGCGAGCAGGTCGACGTCCTTGTGGGTAACGCCGGCCATCGCGAAGGCCGCCTGACCGGACTCCCGGATTCCGGTGATCAGCGGGTTCGCGTGCGCGCGCGGCCCGGCGCTCGCGTTGTTGCGCTCGCCCCAGCCGAGGAGATACACCGGCGGCTTTTTGAGCGTGCGCGCGCGATCGGGCGAAGCAATAATATACGCCTTACCGCCGTTGGCGGGCAGAACGCAGTCGTAGAGGCGGATCGGATCGGAGATGAGACGCGCGCTGCGATATTCTTCTAATGTGAGCGGCTTTCTTAAATAAGCGTCGGGGTTGAGCGTCGCGTGATAGCGGCCGGTGACGGCGATCTTGCCGAAATGATCGACGGTCATGCCGGATTCGTACATGTACCGGCTCATCACGAAAGAAATTTTGCAATTCGGTCCCATGACGCCGAAGGGCATCTCGAAGTCGCGCGTGTCGCCGGGCTCGGCGCGTGTGCGGCCGTGCTCGCTGAAAGGCGCCGCTGCGGCGAGGACGAGCACGAGATCGATGACTCCGGCGTCGATCATCGCCGCCGCGTGGCCGAGCAGTGATACGCCGCTCGCGCCGCCGTTGCCGCCCGCGAGGGAAACGGCGGGGGCGAGGCCGAGGATGTTCGCCGCCTCTTCCGGCCAGAACGGCTGCGAGTGATTGGTCGTGTAGATCGCGGCCAAGCCCTGGCCGTCGAAGTCGCGCTTGGTGAGCCCGGCGTCTTCCATCGCGAGGCGCGTGGCCCACGCGAGATATTCCGCCGTAGATTTTTTCGGCTCGCCGGGTTTTCGTCCCAGGCGATCGACGGGCGTCTCGCCGATGCCGACAATCGCGGCTTTGCCTCGCAGACTCATGACGCGATCCGGATGTCCCAGAGGATCGGCTCGCCGCCGAGCGGCGGGCAGAAGAGGTCGACCTGCAGCTGCGTCGCGCAGCCGGGGCAGAAGTAATAATGATACTCGCCGATGTACGGCTCGCCGGTCGGCAGCGCGTTCGGCATGAAGTCCTTCAAGTGCACGACGCGATGCAGCGCGTAGAGCTTGTAGTTTTCGTTCACCGAGCAGAAGGCGTGGGCGCAGCGCGAGCAGCGCACGACGGCGTTCTTCTTGTCGCCGGCGGTTTCGAGTGCCGCGTGAAATTTGAGCAGAGTCTTTAAATCTTTTTTGCCGTCGCCGTTGAAGGCGCTGGTTTTTCCCGCCTCGGCTTTCGCTTCTTCGCGGCGCGCGCGGCGGATCTCTTCGCGCTTGCGCGATGTCGCGTTGGCGTCGACGCTTTTGCCGTCTGCGGCGATGACGGCGCCGTAAATTTTTTCCGCCGTCTCGCGGCTGACCCAGCCGCGGCCGAAATCTTTCAGCACCGCATCGGGCGCGCGATCCAGCGGATCGCCGAAGCCGCCGCCGCCGGCGACGTAGTCGACGAGCAGGCTGCCTTCGGGCAGGGCGATGCGCTCGGGCACGCCCTGCGGATGGAATGGCTTGCCCCATTCTCCGGCGCGCATCGAGGGCGCGTCGGGATATTTTCCCTGCTTCACTTTATCGACCATATCGACGCCCGCTTCGGTCATGACGCGCATCGCGCCGATGCCCGTCGGGTAGCCGCCGAAGAGGCCGAAGCCGCCCTGCGCGATGCCGCCGTATGGCTTATAGTCGACCGAGCAGTCTTTCGAGCCATAGATGAGATAGATACGATAACTGCCTAATCCGCCGCGATTTTTTCCAAAGCCGCTGCCGTCGCGGTTGTGTCCCCGCGTGAAGTATAAAAACGGATACTGCATCTCGATGCGCTCGACGTCGCTGATGCCGGCGGACGGAATGTTCATGTGGCCGCCGGTGTTGACGCCGTCGCGATAAGGCGCGGCGCCCATGCCCGCGCCGTGGATGTCGTAGAGTCCCTGCGCGACGCGGATGCCTTCGCGCGTGCGGCCGCCGTAGAAATATCCGGGGCCGCCGACGAATTCCAAGTTGCCCGTCGTCGACGCGTTGACGTCCTCGCTGCGGCCCGACGCGAAAATCATTTTCGCTGCGGCCTCGCAGGTGGTCGAGACGAGCACATTGCCGATGCGCGGCCCGGCGCCGCACGCGGCCGGGTACTTGCAGTTGAGAATCGTTCCCTCGGGCACGGTAATTGTTACCGGGCGCATCTTGCCATCGCTCCACGGCACATCCCAGAAAAGCGTATTGGTGAGCGCGAGCGCGATGTGCGCGACGGTGCTCGGGAGCGTCGAGTTGTGATCGGTGTCGGTCTGCGGGCTCGTGCCCGTGAAGTCGAGATGCAGCTCGTCGCCTTTCTTCGTCATCGTGAGGTAGAGCTGCTGC
>DASWZY010000148.1:0-10328 GCA_036407055.1 Binatia bacterium | reverse complement strand
TGTTGTTCATCGGTATGTAGACTAGATCACCGCTTGGATGGACCTTCTGGCCCGCGACGGCAGCGGCAGAAAGCTCCGTCGGAAACTCAACGTCGACAACCGTGCTCCGCTGACGCAGCGCGTCGTCGAGAAAACCGAAGCCATTACCGTCGGTAGCGCCGACATCAAATAAGAAGTCGCCGAGGTCGCGGCCCGTGAAAGTATCGGTCGACGCATCCCATACGGCGATCTCCCCGCCGGAAGAGTCCCGCGAACCTAGCAGTACTTTGGTCTTTGCCGGGCTGCTGGACGTAAGAAGAAGATCTTCCGTCAGGCAGAAGATCGTCGTATCCGTGCGCTGCGTTACCGTCATGCTCGAGAGATCCAGTTGTCGGAGCTGCCCGACACAGCCGCTGAACCCCTCGCGGGTGATGCCGATGAACGCCTTGCCCGCGCTTGTCACCGCAACACCGACAGGTCGCCGATCGGAATTGATGTCTGCAGGATCGACTGCAAGAACGGAAGCCGTCGCCAAGGGATTATCGGGGTCAATGACGCTGACAGTCTTATCACCGTAATTCGCAACCACCAGTTTAGAACCATCGGGCAGCAGATCCATCCCGAGCGGAAGAATTCCGGTGGGAATTGGCGCAAGAAACTGCATTGTTTCAACCGAGAACACCTCAACCTCGTTAGCGGCCGTGTTACTTAGGTAAACCCGCTTTCGACTGCGGTCATAGACGATCTTTGCAAAGCTGCCCGCTATAGGCGCAATGGTCGTCCCGCGCGGATAAGTGAAGGCTCGAGGCACAGTGGTGCTGCCTGCGGGAGTCGTTATCTTGAGGTCGGCCGGTCCCGACACCCCTGAAGGCGTGAGGATCTTTAGCCGCGACAGAGGATATGGAAACGGAGAGATAAGAACACTGTTATCCTCAAGGATTGTCGCGGAACGTCCCCCTATCGTAACCTGCGCCCCAGATTCGCGAATCCCATAGCCGAGGATGTCCACTCTCGTGCCGCCTTCAAGCGGTCCGCCCGTCGGGTCGACGGCAAGCACATGTGGACCGTAAGTAAACGCGTCCGGCGCAATCGTCATCCAGCCGTCGGGGAAAACCGCCGTCACATTGACCGGCCCGGGATTGGCCGAAGGGGGCGCGAAACCGCGCAATGACGGCGGTGACGTCGAATTGTCCAGCGTAATATTGATCGCTTCATCGGAACCAAAAAATACCCGCGGCATCTGACTAGCTTCGGAGCTTCCTATCTGTACGGGTGTGAGTTGATTCACGGCTCCCGTATGTGGCAGCACGCCGAGGCCCGGTCCGAAGTTCGAAAGCGCGGTCGGGGCCGTCGCATCGACGATACTCACGGCGCGGTCCGAAAGGCCGAAGATGAGGCCGGTCTCATCGACGTCCCAGGGAAACACGTTGATCGTGGGCTCGGCGCTCCCGTAGAAAGGCGGACCGGGCACGTAGCCGACCACGGAAAACGTTTCCGAATCAAGGACCTTGAGCGCGGGAAAAAAGAAGACCGATTCCGCAACGTAGAGGTATTTGCCGTCGTTGCTGTAAATCATGCCGTTGCATATGCAGCCGAACGTCTTTATCTCATTGAATTCTCCGTCCAGGATGATCACCTTCTGGCCTTCCGTGAAGGCGAATTGGCTTCCGTCGGGCTTCGCCACCGGTCGGCCGGTAATGAATTCGCCGAAGTCGGTACGCGAATGCGTAAAGCTATCGGTATCTGCGTCGTAGAGCACCAGCTCGCCGCTCGACCCGTCGGAAGAGATTAGAACTTTCGAATGATCCTTGCTGCGGCCGAGAAAATTAGGATCATAAATCCCCATCGCCTCGCCTGTGCGGTCGACGAATTCTCCTGTTTGCGGGCGCCATTGAAACAGGCCGTAGCCCGTGGAGCCTTTGATTCCCATGACCAGCAGGATCGATCCGTTGCTCGTGACGGCAACGTCGCGCGGTATCGTAAAAGCATGGAACGGAGAGGACGGAATGACGGGTGGATAGAACGGCAAACGTTCGGTGATTTGTAACGTTTCAATGTCGATAACGTATAAAAACTCAGGTCCTACAGTGGCGCTATCCCATCCCGGCGCCACATAGAGACGCTGGTTGTCGACCGATAAGTCGAACTTGGTCGGATGTGGAACCCGAATGCTCGCTACACGGCTGCCGCTTACTGTCGAAATGACGTCGATTTGATTGAGCTCGGTAATACTTGCAAAAACCAGCTTGTGAGCCTGATCATAGACAATGTCGGTCGGGAGACGGTGATCGATCCGGACGTAGGTGGAACGTGGCGCCGGCGTGGCCTGATCGCCGCTCACGGTGATAGTCACAGTGGCCGTATGCGAAAGCGCACCGCTCGTCGCGCGCACGGTGATTGGGTAATTCCCGATGGGCGTCGAGGAGGCGCTGAAGAATAAAAGTTGGCTCCCGCCGGCTGGAAGCGAAAACGGTGAAATCGGATACGCCGTCATGCCCCCTGGAAGTCCCTCGAAGGCAACGTTGACAAAATCGGAAAACCCGTTCGCTGGCGCAACCGCCAGGGTTGCGAGCCCTCTGTCGGAGACCGCTTGTGGAGCGACGGACAAGTTGAAATCCGGCTGGAGCTGTCCGGGGCCGGAAATAATTGCAAGCTTGAAGTCTTTGGCTGTTTTCCGTCCGAGGCCGTCGGTAACGCTGGCGGTAAATGCCGCGACCCCGGCCTTGGTCGGGAGTCCTGTGAGCTGGCCGGTGGCCGAGTTCAGGGTCAAGCCTGCGGGCAAGGAGCCGCTCGTTATCAACCACGTGAACGGCTTGCGGCCTCCCTTCGTGGCAAGCTTCGCGGCGTATTTTTTATTTAGGATGCCATTCTTTATGACGTTGGTCGTAATTTGAAGCGCCGTGACTTTCTTTGCAGGTTGCGGGTTTGGTGACGGTGATGCAACGGCGAGAGCCGCCCCCAAGAACAACGTGAGGTGCAAAGCGATCGCGAACCGATAGGTTTGGCCTCTGCAGAAGTTCATTGTAGATGCCAAATACAAGCCGGAGGGACAGTACTATAAGGCAATTGGGTCGTCAAGCCGATCGCCGCCGCAACGACTGCGACCGACGACCGGCGATCCACGGGGATTCATCATCTATCTTATTGTGAAGAATCGGGGATATAGGGATTCCGGGTTCACCCGCTCCGGAACCTAATCTGCGATTGTCGGCGGGCCCACCATTTCGATTTAAAAAAAGTTTCTCCAACTTTTTTTGATTGCCGGACGCGTTTCCGGAACCCGGCATCCGTTAGTTGAAACGGAGGGCGCTTGCAAGGGGCGGCCGGCTGGCGCGACAACTGCCGGCTTTGAGAAATTTACGGCTGCGGCTGCGAGCCGCCCTCGAACATCCACATCTCGGCGGGAACCTGCGCAAGCTCGTTTCGCGCCTTCTCGAGCGAGGAGGCCTGAATGCTTGTCACTGGGAATTCCACGCTCATCAGAAGGCTCAGCGCGACATTGACGGCTTTGAGACCGGCGTGCTTCCCGGGGGCGCTGGCGGGATGCGCGCGCCGGAGATTCTCGATCAAGGTGTCGCGCAGCGCGGCAATATCCCTCTGAATGCGATCGGTGCGGCGCTTCATCTCCGCGGCACCGACCTTCATCGCTTCGTCGAGCGCCGCGACGATCGCCTGTCGCTGGTCATCGGCAGAGCGCGCTGTCATCGAACCGCTTTCAACGTTGCGCGTTGGTGAAGTAGTCCACCGGCCGAAGAGCGGACGCTTTGCCGGCGGAGAGCAGCACGGACCGCAGGAGATATCCACCCGCCAGCGTCGCCAGCGCCGCTGTGACCGACAGCGTCCGCGAGCGCCGGCGCATCATCCAGCCGAGGCCTTCGAGAACGGCGGGCGCGACGATTCCAAGGCCGAGGTAACCGCCGCGGTAGGCTGTGCCGATCGCCGGCGAAGCCAAGAGCGGCCGCGCGACGCGTCTTAGACGCAGCCGGCGCTCGAGCATTCGGCTCAACAGCAACTCAGCGGTCGCCGTCACAAACGCCAGCCGCCGCAGGCCGTGGCGTTGCCGGAACGATGCGCCGGATCGATGCGCCAGCAGCGAGATGGCGGCGGTGCTCGTCGCCGTCGCCGAAGCGCCGAACAGCACCGGCAGGATCGGATGCGCCTCGGCCCAGATCGGCGTGTTCGTCGCGGAGAGAAGCGTGCCGGTATACGTTGCGATGATCGCGCCCGTCGCCGCGGCCGGCAGGCTGAATAAGCGCGAGACGTATCGGAAAGCCGATCGCTCGGTGGCATCGGTGAGAAGATCGGCCGCGAGCGCGAGACCGCTCGTTGCGCCAAACGCCGCGAGCGTCCACGCGCCGATCGACATCGTGGAAGTCGCGCGAAAAATCCTCAGCATGTTGTACCAGCGCTGCGGCGTGCGCAAATCCGCGATGAGAAACGCGGAACCCGCCATCGCGCCCGCGACCGCGAGATATCGTCCGCCGCGCACGATATCTTTGAGCTCTCTTCGGTCCGCGAGCTCGGCCGTCGTCGCGATGACCTGCGCCGCGCCGGCGATTCCGCCGATGAATAAATACGCCGCGACCAGCTCGCCGTAGTCGCTCGGCTTGAGCGCCGGCCGTCCATAATAAGTAGCCCCGGAATATTCGCCGAGCCGCGCCGGCGGCTGCGCCGCGGAAAGACGACCTCGGCGGCCGTAAGCCGGGGCTTCATGCGTGTCGAGCTGATCCACGTCGTCTCCTTTATGATTCGCCTCCGGTGAAGGCGATGAACGCCGTCGCCGCCAGCGCAAGCATGGTCGCAAAGCCGGCGAACAATCCGCCGCGAATTCGCCGCGACGGCAGCTTGGGCGCCGCAGGCAGGTTATAAACTTCCGGCCGATCCGTCAGAAGAAAAAATGCGTTCAAATGAGATATGCCGCCGGCTGCTCCCGGCCCATCCGGCGCGCCGTAGAGATACGCGTCGGTCCTGCCGCGGCTATGAAGCGTTTCGACGCGCATGCGCGCGCGGTCGTGCAGTGCCGAAAGCTCGCCGAATTGGATCGACTCCGTGGGGCAGGCTTTCGCGCAGGCCGGCTCGAACCCTCCCTTTAAGCGGTCGTAGCAAAGCGTACACTTGTGCGCTTTGCCGTCGACCTCGTTGACCTCGACCACGCCGAACGGGCACGCCGTCACGCAATAACTGCAGCCGTTGCAGATGTCTTGCTGGACGACGACCGTGTCGAACTCCGTGCGAAAAAGCGATCCCGTCGGACAGGCTTCGAGACACGGCGCGGGAGAACAGTGCTTGCAGACGTCGCTCATCATGAGCCAGTTGCTCTGAAACGGTTCAAGCAAGGTGGGGCGATCGCCGTTGTCGTCCCGCAGCTTCTCAACGAAGGAGACGTGGCGCCACGTCGTCGCCGATAATGCTCCTGTGTTGTCATAGCTCTGACCCGTGATTTTGAATTCCTCCGCCGGCAGCGCATTCCATTCCTTGCAGGCGACCTCGCAAGCCTTGCAGCCGATACACAGCGTCGTATCGGTGAAGAAGCCGTAGCTCTTCCCCGGCTCGATGGTCGCGCCGCAGGTGAGCTCGGACTCATCGGGAATCGCGCGCGGAAGAATCGATTGGGTGTATTCCTGGGCTCGCGCGGGTACGCTCATAAACTATTTCCCGGACGATCGGCGGCTTTTGACAGCCGTCCTTTGCGTAAATTGCAGGTGAAGGCTTTTCCTTCGTGAATCGACGTATTAGGGTCGCCGACGATCGCCGACAGCACGTTGACGACGTCCCCCGTGGCGTAGCCCTGCCAGCCGAAATGCCACGGCATGCCGATCTGATAAATGCGCCGTCCATCGATGATGAACGGCCGCAGGCGATCGGTGACCAACGCGCGCGTCTCGATCGCGCCGCGGGAGGTCGCTATGGTGATCCAATCGAGATTCTCGATGCCATTTTCTTCGGCGAGCTCGGGCGGAATTTCCGCGAAACCTTCCGGCTGGAGCTCGGCTAAGACCGGAAGGAAGCGCGTCGGGATCGCCCCGGAATGATGCTCGGTGAGTCTGTACGTCGTCAGGACGTGCGGATAATTCGGATCGCCGACGTCGTGATAGCGGTTGTCGGGTCGATCCCATTTTTTCACCGGCGGATTGTCTTGCTGCGAGTAAATCGGATTCCGGACCGGCGACTCGACCGGCTCGTAATGCGTCGGCAGCGGAGCGTCTTTCAGGCCGGACGGCACGAATAGCCATGCCTTGCCGTCGGCCGACATCATAAACGGCGAGCGCCCATCGTGCGCGTCGGTGCCCGTCACCGGAGCACGAGACCAGTCGGGCGCGTAGTCCGGCGCTTTATCGAGCGTGAAATCCGCCTTGTCCTTTCCCGTCCACTGTTTCTTTTCCGCGTCCCACCACATGTACTTTTTCTTTTCCGACCACGGCTTGCCGCTCGGATCGGCGGAGGCGCGGTTGTACATGATGCGCCGGTTGCTCGGCCAGGCGAAGCCCCAGTCGAGATGCGTGCCGGGACCGTCGGGCGGATCCGGCTTCCGCGAACGCGCGTGATTGAAGTCGCTGCGCGGATAGACGCCGGTGTAAATCCACACGCCGCAGGCGGTCGAGCCGTCGTCCTTCAGCTCTTTGAAATCGGCGACGAGTTTCCGCTCCGGCCACGTGTAGCCGTTTATCTCTTTGAGCACCGCGTCGGCCGAAGGCTCGTCGTTCGGGCCGGAAACGGGATAGTCCCACGTGAGATTCTTGAGTGCCGCGTCTTTCGGCTCCGAGCTGTCGGCGTAAAGCTGCTTCAAGCGCCGGCCCAGGTGAAACATGAACCACAGATCGGACCGGCAGTCGCCCGGCGGCTCGACGACCTTGTCGTGCCATTGAACGAGGCGCTGCGTGTTGGTGAATGTTCCCTCCTTCTCGCCCGGCAGCGCGGCGGGCAGAAGAAAGATCTCCGTCTTGATCCGACTCGGATGCGGCTCCGAGCCGTTCGCCTCGCCGAGCTTGTCAGCCGACTTGTACCAAAACGACGCGGTCTCGTTTTCGAAAGTCTCGCGCACGACCATCCATTCGAGATTCGCGAGGCCGCGGCGTATCAACCTGCTGTTATGGCCTCCGATGATCGGGTTCTGGCCGATCAGCAGCAGGCCTCGAATGATGCCGTCGGCGATCGCCACCATCATCGGCTCCTGGGAGTGATCGCCGACGATTTTCGGAATCGATTGATAACACCATTCATTCTGCGGACCGGCAGCGTCGCCGTACCATGCGCGGAGCAGGCTGATAATGTATTTGGGAAAGTTATGCCACCAGCCGGTCGGCGGCGTCTCCACTTCGACGTAGCGGGCGAACGTCTTATGCGGCTTCATCGCGTTCGGCTGCGGCAGATAACCGGGCAGCAAGTTGTAGAGCGTCGGCACATCGGTGCTGCCCTGAATGCTGCAGTGGCCGCGCAGCGCGAGAATGCCGCCGCCGGGACGGCCGATGTTGCCGAGCAGCGATTGAATGATCGCCGCCGCGCGGATCATCTGCACGCCCGTCGTATGGTGCGTCCAGCCGACGGCATAGCACCACGCCGATGTGCGTTCGCGCCCGGCGTTCTGCAACAACGTCTCGGCAACTTTGAGAAAGGTCTCTTTCGGGCATCCCGTCACGCGCTCGACCATTTCCGGCGTGTACGGCTCATAATGGCGCTTGAGAAGCTGATAGACGCATTTCGGGTTCTCCAGAGTCGGATCGGAAGGCGGCGGCCGCCGTGTCAGCTCCTGCTGCCGCGCAATCATCGCGTCGGGATCGTCGGTGATCGGATGCACGTACGCCTCGGCGAGCGTTGCCGGGATGTCCATGCCGCGGTACTGCCACGAGTCGACATTGTAGGAAAGCTTTTCCGCGTCCCAGCCGGAAAACAAGCCGTCCAGATCGTCGGCGCCTTTAAAGTCGTCGCTGATGATCGTCGCGAGATTGGTGTAGTTGAGACAATAATCCTGAAAGAACCGATCGTTATGCCAGCGCTCGCTCGCGAGAATATAGCGGATGAGGCCGCCCAAAAACGCGATGTCGCTGCCGGCGCGAACCGGCGCATAGATGTCGCACAGAGCCGAAGTCCGCGTGAAACGCGGATCTGCGTGGATGATCGTCGCGCCCTTTTCCTTCGCCTGCATGACGAAGCGGAACGCGATCGGGTGGTTCTCCGCCATATTCGAGCCCATGATCATGACGCAGTCCGAATTGGCGAGGTCCCATTGGGCGGTCGTCGCGGCGCCGCGGCCGAAAGTGGCGCCCAAACTGGGCACCGATGAGCTGTGTCAGACGCGGGCCTGATTTTCGATCCACACCATCCCAAGTCCGCCGCCGCAGAGCTTCTTGATGAGATAGTTTTCTTCGTTGTCGAGCGTCGCGCCGCCGAGCGAGGCGACGGCGAGGGTGTGATTGACGGTCGTGCCGTCGGGCAGCTCGCCCACGAAAGTCTCGTCGCGCGTGCGCTTGACGAGCTCCGCGATGCGATCCATGGCCCAGGCGAGCGGGCGTTCTTCCCATTTATCGGAATAGGGCGCGCGATATTTGACCGTCGTCAGGCGATTCGGATTTTGCATCCAGCTGAGCGTGGCCGCGCCCTTCGGGCATAGCGTGCCTTGATTGATCGGGCTCCGCGGATCGCCCTCGACGTGGATCACGTCGTTGCCTTTGGCGTAAACCAATTGAGCGCAACCGACGGCGCAGTACGGGCAAATGCTCGTGCCCACCCGATCGGCGTCTTCCAAGCGGGGGCGAAGATGCCGCGAGCGGGTCGACATCGCGGCTTGACTTTGCGCATCCTCGCCGGCCAGCTGCTTCGGCACGGACCAGTCCGCGAACATCTCTCGCATGGTTTTCCCGATTCGGTTGCCGTTCGAAGACATGGTTAGTTCGACTCCGGTAATAAATGGATCTTCGCGGCGACAGCAGAAATTGTATTCGGTTCGCCTTCGTACTCGACGACCAGGCGTTGAGACTTATCTCGAACGCGCGATAGATCGTCGTAAGTCAGGCGGGAATCATGAGGCAGGGTGAACAAGAAGCCGCGCCCGTTATCGGCGATCAAACGGAATCGCTGCTCCTGTATTATAGCGATGCGGCCGGCAATGGTTTTCATGTAGCCATGTTAAGCTTAGGTCGTCGCCCGCGCTCCGACAAGCGGTGAATGCCCGAGAATTGCAGGGGATTATAATTGAGAAAGATCAACCGGCTCGATCGCCGGCGTGCTTGCGCCAGTACTTGTCATTGGCGGCCAAATCCCGCAGAATGCGCAAGGGCGGTTCGCCTGAACGCGCCGGAACTCCGATGTCGATTCCACTTCGTCAAAGCTTCGCCATCCTGCGCTACGTTGTGAAGCAGCGCCTCCGCGGCGTGGAGCGTTATCCGATGGTGCTCATGCTCGAGCCGCTGTTTCGCTGCAATCTGGCCTGCGCCGGCTGCGGCAAGATCGATTACCCGGAAGAGATCCTCGACCGGCGGCTAAGCCCGGGCGAATGCATGGCGGCGATCGACGAGTGCGGCGCGCCGGTGGTGTCGATCGCCGGCGGCGAGCCGCTGATTCACAAAGAGATGCCCGAGATCGTGCGCGGCTTCGCCGCGCGCAAGAAATTCGTTTATCTCTGCACCAACGCGATTCTGCTCGCGCGCCACATGGACGATTACACGCCTTCGCCTTATCTCACCTTCTCGGTCCATCTCGACGGCAACCGCGACCGGCACGACGCGTCGGTCTGCCGCGCGGGCGTCTTCGATCAAGCGGTGGAGGCGATCCGGCAGGCGCTCGCGCGCCGCTTCCGGGTGACGATCAACTGCACGCTGTTCCAGGGCGAAGCGGCGGAGGAAGTCGCGAAGTTTCTCGACGACGTGACCGCGCTCGGCGTCGAGGGCGTGACGATTTCGCCGGGCTTCAGCTACGAGCACGCGCCGCGCCAGGATTTCTTCATCCAGCGCACCGCGATCAAGCAGCTTTTCAGAAACGTTTTCCGCCTCGGCAGGGGGCGCCGCTGGCGCCTCAACCACTCGAGCCTGTATCTCGATTTTCTCGCCGGCAACGAGACCTATCGCTGCACGCCGTGGGGGAATCCGACGCGCAACGTGCTCGGCTGGCAGCGGCCGTGCTACCTGCTCGTCGACGAGGGCTACGCGCCGAGCTTCAAAGCGCTGCTCGAGGAAACCGATTGGAACGCCTACGGGACCGGCAACAATCCGAAATGCGCGAACTGCATGGCGCATTGCGGCTATGAAGCGACGGCGGTGAACGACACGATCGATCACCCGCTGAAGGCGCTGCGCGTTTTTCTCCGCGGCCCCAAGACCGACGGCGCTTTCGCGCCGGAGCCGCCGATCAAATAC
>DASWZY010000147.1:0-11150 GCA_036407055.1 Binatia bacterium | reverse complement strand
GGCGGCAGCGACGGGCTCGGCAACCGAGGCGCTCCGGCGCAAGCCGTTTCGTGGGAGGACGATTTCCGCGCGTACGCGCCGGAAATCGTCGTGCTCATGCCGTGCGGCTTCGGCCTCGAGCGCGCGGCGGCACAAGCGCCGTCGCTCGAGCGCCTCAAAGGCTGGCGCGATCTGCCCGCGGTGAAAGCCGGCCGCGTCCACGCCGTCGACGGCTCGGCGTATTTCAACCGCCCGGGACCGCGGCTCGTCGACGGCGTCGAAATTCTCGCCGCGCTCATTCATCCGGAAATTTTTCCCGCCGCGGCGGCCGGCGCCGCGCGGCGGCTCGCTTGACGGTGGAAGCTCGAGCGGCGCTCGCCGAGAGCGCGACCGAGAGCTCCGATCTCAAGGAAATCTGGCGGCTCGCGATCCCCGCGATGCTCGCGATCGCGAGCGAGCCCGTGTTCGTGCTCGCCGACACCGCGATGATCGGACGCCTCGGCGTCGATCCGCTCGCGGCCCGCTCGATCGCGTCGTCGCTCATCGGCGGCATCTACTGGATCTTCGCCTTTCTCATCTTCGGCACGACGACGCTCGTCGGCCTTCACCGCGGCCGCAACGAGCCGGAGGCCTGCGGCGAGCTTTTGGTCCACGCGCTATTCATCGCGCTGGCCGGCGGCGCCGCCGTCGCGCTGCTGGGATATTTTTTTGCCGAGCGCCTGTATCTATGGATGGGCGCCGGGCCGGGCGTGCTCGAACGGGGTACGGCGTATTTCCGGGTCGTCATTCTCGGCACGCCGTTTACGTTTTTATATTTCGCCGCGATCGGCTTTCTCCGCGGCGTCGAGGACACGCGCACCCCGATGCTGATAGCCTTCGCGGCCAACGGGCTCAACATCGTCCTCGACTTTCTCCTCATCTACGGCGGCCTCGGGCTGCCGGCGCTCGGCCTCGACGGCGCCGCCGCCGCGCGGCTCGTCTCGCAAATGGTCGCGGGGTCGCTGTGCGCAGTCGTGGTTTTTTTCTCGTCCTACACCGCGGCGTATCGTCTCGACCGCTGGCGCCTCGACGCGAGGAGATTCTTATCGCTCTCGCGCATCGGCGGCGACCTCGCGCTCCGCACCGGCGCGCTGCGCTTCTCGCTCGTCTTCGCCACCGGCACGGTGGCGCGCATGGGCGCGGTGGCGCTTTCGAGCCACGAGATCGCGCTGCAATTGTTTATGCTTTCTTCCGATACGACGGACGGCATAGCCGTCGCGGGTCAAACATTAGCCGCCGGTCATCTCGGGGCGAACCGAGCCGAGCGCGCCTATCGCATGGGCCGCATCCTGATTCTCTGCGGCGCCGCGACCGGAATCGTCTTCGGCGCCGCGTATTTCTTGTTCCAGGAATCGATCGTCGCCTTTTTTACGCGCAGCGCCGGTGTCGAGGGGATGCTCGCCGGCCTGATCTTCGTCCTGCTCGCCGCCTTCCAGCCGATCAACGGCGCCGTATTCGCCTCGGACGGCTTTCTTCTCGGCGCCAACGATACGCGCTTTCTCATGCGCGCGATGCTCGTCGGCGCGCTCGGCATTTTCGTCCCGATCGCGTGGCTGTCGCTGCGCGAAGGCTGGGGACTCCGCGGGATCTGGATCGGCCTCAGCCTGCTGATGGCGTGGCGGCTCGCGACGAATCTCTTGCGCTTTCTGAGCAAACGGTGGGCTTCGCTACTTCCCGGTTAAAGTCCACGGTATGGAACGCCCGAGAATTCTCTCCAGAGCTTTAACGTCTTCCCGATAGATATCCGCGAGGGCCGCCGCGACGGCATGAGGCAGCGGCGGTTTGGGGACTTTTTTATAAAGCAGCTTTTCTCCCAGCGCGCCACGGATGCCGGAAGGCAGCAGCGATCGGGCGGCGAGGCGAATACCGCGATTGGCGGCGAGCCGTTTCGCCAGATTTCCACGGGAAACGCCGAAGGAGTTATGGGCTGTCTGTAAGCGATTGGACACACGGCCGCTGACTCCGAGAAACTTCAAGATATCGTTGACCGCCGTTTCCGTATCGCGGGTAAATTCCTCGAAGATAAGGACCTTGACGCTGTCGGCGCCGAAAATATCCAAATACCGCTGCACTTGCGCCGCGTAGAGTCCGGGCACGACATAATCGGGATCTTTGGCCACTTCCTCGAACGGCCGTTTCAGGCCGTCCCGCACGTGCAGCAAATAGTTGGAGAAGGCGCGCGCCACAGGATCGCGCAGGCTCATGATAATGCGTGCGCGCGGCACGGCCTCGCGGATGAGCTCGGGGGCCAGCGGATCCCAAAGATAATTCGGACTGGCTTCTCCTACCGCGATTTCATCTTTCGCCGCTTTGAAAAGCGCGAGGTACTCGTCTCTATCGCGAATAAGCCGCGTATTGGATGCCTTGACGGCTTTCGAGTCCACGAGGGTTTTGAGCGTTGCGGCGAAATAATGCGGCTCCTTGACCGGCGACATATAGACGCCGGGAGATGTCTTCAAATAGTGATATAAGGATGTCGTTCCGGCCCGCGGCGCGCCGACGATAAAAAAATTCGGCCATTTCTCCGCCGTTTTCATCTCGATGGTCATGCGCGCATTTAACGTCCGGCCGCGGATAGCGTCAAGCTTCCGCGATCTACGATCGCAATCGGATTCGCTGCTTGAAAAAAGCGACCCTCCCGGTTTAGATAGCAATTCAAGCCTATGAAAAAAGCACTCGCCGTCACGACGGATAGGTTAAGCGGCCGAGGTGACCTATCGCTGCCCCCGCGCTAGATTCCGTTTGGCGGCTTGGCAGTCGCGCCCGCCGCATCCCGGACCGCCTTGCTTTCGGCGCAATGCGGGTGCCGTTGATGCGGCGGGCTCTCTATCATCTTCTCAATTTACCGTTCGATCCATACGACCCCGGGTTTCGCGCCGATCCGTACCCCTGCTTCCGCCGGCTGCGCGAGCGAGCGCCGGTGTATCGCAGCCCGTTCGGTCTTTGGTTCGTGAGCGGCTACGCGGATGCCGTCGCTTTGCTCAACGACCAGCGCTTCCGGCACCCCGAGTACCGGGAGAGACCGCAAGGCGCAGTGCCGGGCGGTCTGGCGGAGTGGCGAAGTAATATCATCTTGGCGAGAAATCCACCGGGCCAGACCCGGGTCCGGCGCGTCATGACCGACGTATTGACCGCTTCGTTCATCGCCGGCTTACGTCCGCGCATACAAGCCGCCGTCGATCAGCTGTTGGAAAACGTGCAGAAGAGCCGCCGGATGGATGCGGTTACGGACTTCGCTGCGCGACTGCCTGTCCATGTGATCGCGGAAGTGCTTGGAATTCCGCTCGACGATGCCTTGCGGTGCCAATCCTGGGCCCGCCCTTTGACGGTCTCGTTTGATCTTGCGCCGACGCCCGCCGAAGTCGTCGAGGCCGAGGCCTCGGTGAACTGTATTATGGAATACTTCCGCGGCATCGTCGGCGAGCGCCGCAGGCGGCCCGCCAGCGACGTCATCAGCAACATCGTACAGGCCCAACAGAAAGACGGCAGTCTTGATGACGACGAGCTGGTCGCGAACTGTGCCTTGCTGTTCCTCGCCGGCTATGAGACCACGGTATCTTTTCTCGGCACCGCGATTCTCACCCTGCTCCGCAATCCCCATGCGTGGGGGGCGCTCGGGTCCGACCCGGGACTGCTCCAGAGCGGCGTCGAGGAGCTTCTACGCTACGAGTCGCCGGTGCAAAGTTACGGGCGCGAGGCGCAAGCAGACGTAATCCTCGGGGGAAAGCAAATCCGTCGCGGGCAAACCGTGCTCGTGCTCGTGGGCGCGGTGAATCGCGACCCGGCCAAGTTTCCCGATCCCGACCGCTTCGACCTCGGCCGGCGGGACAACCATCATCTCGCTTTCAGCCACGGCATCCACGCCTGCATCGGACAGGCACTTTCCCGCTTGGAAGGCCAGATCGCGCTCGCGACGCTCGCGCGGCACATGCCGGGCCTGCGGCTCGCAGGAAATCCGGTGTGGCGGAAGGACTTCTGCCTCCGCAGCCTCGACTCCCTCCCGGTCGCATGGTGATCAGCCGAGCGGCCAGCGCGAGCGAAACCGCGCCGAGATACGCAACAGGAAGAACGCGAGCAGCGGACTTCGCGTGAGGCGGTTGCGCAGCCGAACGGCAAAGCCCGCGAACGGGTCGCGCTCGACGAGATGCTCCTTCACGTGCCGCGAGAGCCACGCGAGATACGCCGCCCCGGCGCGCGCGTCGGCGATCTGATCGGTTCCACACTCGGCGAACTCCGCGGCTGCCTCCTGATAGAGAGTTACGAGTTCGGGAACGACGCGGTCGGCGGCGGCGACGGTGCGCGCCCAGCGCGTGAGCTCGCTCACGTCGTCGGGATCATACCGGTCGATTTGACGGAGCAGGCTCTCAACGCCGAGCGGCGAGTACCATTGCGTGTAATCCCCTTCGGGCGTTCGAAGCGCCGGCGCATTCTCGGTCGTTATCATCGGACCGACACCGAAAGCATCGCAGACGACCACCGCCGCGCCGACGACGGTCGCCTCCAGCGCCGCGCGTCCTTTTGCAAAAACAATATCGTAGTCGCCGAGCCCGCGCTCGGGAGAACAATCCGGGCGGCCCGACCCATATCCGATGACGTCGAGCGACAAGCCGCGGCGCTCGCACGCCTCGCGCACCACGGGGAGATGCGTATCCTCGCGCGCATAGTGGCTGAGAACTAATGCGCGGCGGGGTTTTTTCGGCAGCGGGCCGCGCGGTGTGAAGCGATCGAGATCGACGAAATTCGGAATCAACCGCACGCGCTCAGCGGGAATGCGATGCCGCCGCACGAGGGCATCGCGCGTAGGCGCGTCGACCGCGACGTAGCGAAAAACCCGCGGGTGGCAGACCGGGACATCGAGCCACTGCATCCAGCTGTGAGCCACGAACACCGCGGGCGTGAATGGAAAGTGGAGCAAGGCGGTCATCGCTTCCATGTTATGGTGACAGTGGAGGATGTCGGGAGTCCAGGGCGTCGCGGCGAGGTCGTCCACGACAGTGATTCCGAGCGCGCGGAGCTCCCCGGCCGACTGTCCGAGGAGATTGCTGTACACCGCAACGTCGTGTCCCAAGCGACGGAGCGTGACGCCGAGATCGCGGATGTAAGTGTCTGTGCCTGAGCGGATAGTGAGCGTCGCGTTAGTAACCAGAATACGCATCGCGGCTGATCCCTGCCCGCGACTCGAAATCGCCGAAGCAGTGCGTGATGCATCTTCTTTAACATTTGAAGATCGATGCAGTCCAGCTTGCTCGTAGTCCAGCCGCGATCCGCCCGCCGGGCATGTTGACACCTTCGAAATTTGGTTCCTATACTCGCCTCGTGCGGTCCCCGATCATAGCGGCGGGGTTTCTCGGCGTTTGGCTGGTCCTCCTAGCCGGCGATGCCTGCGAAGACCTCGGTTTCTTGCACGACGATCTTTCTTTTGATCTCGCCATTGACGTCGCGCTCGCCGATCTCGGGCAAGCGATCGGCGCCGCGCATGACTCCGACGCGGCCGCGTTGCACGCCGCGCACGACCAGTCGCCGGCAACGCCGATACTGCTGCCCGCTGCACTATTTACAAATACAATTTTCCGCGTCGCGCTCCGCGAGACGCATTCGCCATCCGAGCCAGCGACTCGCCATGGCGAGCGCAGCACCGTCTTATTGCTCTGATTTCCGCAGCAGACGCGTCCAGTGTAGACGGGAATCCTAGGTCGGCGCGCCCGGCGGCTTCGACGGGTCCGGCTCGCGCCAGGAGAAAGCAAATCGCCCGGGGCGGCATCGTGTGCGCCGCCGCAAGGATCAGAATCATGTGCGGAATATATGGATATCTTTCTCGCCGCGAGCCGGTCGACGCCGGAGTTCTGCGGCGCATGGGAAATACTCTCGCGCCCCGCGGGCCCGACGACGAGGGCGAACATATCGAGCGGCAAAGCGCCGCCTCGATCGGCTTGGGACACAAGAGGCTCAGCATTTTCGATCTCTCCGCCGCGGCGCGACAGCCGATGTCAAACGAAGACGGCAGCGTCCGGATCACGTGCAACGGCGAAATCTACAATTTCCGCGAGCTCAGGTCCGAGCTGAGCGATAAAGGGCATGCGTTTCGATCCAACTCCGACACCGAGGTGATCGTTCATCTGTACGAAGAGATGGGCGTCGGTTGTCTGGATCGGTTAAAGGGCATGTTCGCCTTCGCGCTCTGGGACCAGAAAAAAAGCGCGCTGTTTCTCGCGCGCGATCGAATGGGCAAAAAACCCCTGCACTACGCTTCGTACGAAGGCGGCATCGCTTTCGCTTCGGAAATCAAAGCGCTGCTGCAGCATCCGGCGGTCGGGCGATCGCTGGATTTGAGCTCGCTCAATAAATACTTGGCACTGGAGTACGTTCCCGCGCCGCATTCCATCTACAAGTCGATCCTGAAGCTCGAACCGGGTCATTACCTCTGGCATGAAAACGGCGCGTCCACGGTTAAGAAATATTGGGACCTGCCTTTGATGGATTATCCGATCGGCTACAAGACGGAAGAGGAATACGCCGAGGAGCTGCGCGCCATTCTCGACCGCGCCGTGCGCGCGCGGCTCGCCGCCGACGTTCCCGTCGGAGTCTTCCTCAGCGGCGGCATCGATTCCGGTCTGGTCGCTGCCTTCGCCGCCCGCGCCCAGAAGCGCATCGAGTGTTTCTCGATCGGCTTCGAGGAAAAATCGTTCGACGAAAGCCGTCACGCCGATTCCATCGCAAAGGCTCTCGATCTCAATTTGTCCCAAACTGTATTCACCACGCAGGAAATGCTCGCGCAACTCGACCGGCTGCCCGACTTTCTCGACGAGCCGATGGCCGACGCTTCGATATTGCCTTCTTACATGCTTGCGAAAACCGCGTCGCAAGACGTGAAGGTCGCCCTCAGCGGCGACGGCGGCGACGAGCTCTTCGCCGGCTATCCTACCTACCAGGCGCACCGGCTTATCACCTATTACGATTTATTGCCGGAGATAGTGAAGCAAATGATCAGATTCGCTGCGGCGGGCCTGCCCGTATCGCACCACGACATCAGCCCCGATTTCAAAATCAAGCAATTCCTGCGCGGCGCCGGCGTCTCGTCGGAGATTCGCTTTTTCATCTGGATGGGCAGCTTCACCGAGGCCGAGAGAAAGGCGCTTCTCACCGACGACTTCAAGGCCGCGCTCGCGCGCGACAACACCTACGAGGACATCTTCGCCTACGTGCGCGAGAGCGGCCTCAACAAAGACCTCGAGCGGATTCTCTATCTTTCGACCAAGCTCTATCTTCAGGACGACATTCTGGTAAAAGTAGACCGCGCGTCGATGGCGAACGGCCTCGAAGTCCGTTGTCCGCTGCTGGATCAGGAGCTGGTCGAGTTTGCCTGCCGCTTGCCGCTGCACTACAAGCTTCGCGGGCTTACGACGAAGTATCTGCTCAAAAAGGCGGCCGCCGGCATCCTGCCCGACGGCATTATCACGCGGAAAAAGAAAGGTTTCGGCATCCCGATCTCTCAATGGCTCGGCGGCGAGCTGAAGAATTTCATGCTCGACCATCTCTCCGAGCGGCGGATAAAACAACAGGGATATTTTAATTATGCGTGCATCAGAGGCTTGATCGACGATCATTTGAAAAAAAAGAAAGATAACCGCAAACTCCTCTGGACTCTCCTCATTTTTCAGGTATGGCACGAAAAATATATCGATGGCGCCCGCTGAGATAAAAAACCGCTTCGCGCCCATCGCCGCTCTCGCCGTTCTCTGCTGGATCGTGCTGTTCCACAATCTAGGCGGCCCCGCGCTCATCGAGCCGGACGAAGGGCGCAACGCCGAGGTGGCCCGCGAGATTCTGGTGCTCGGAGACTGGGTGACGCCGCACTACGATTTTATTCCTTACCTCGACAAGCCCATGCCCTTTTTCTGGCTCGCGGCCGGCGCGTATAAACTTTTCGGAATCTCCGAATTCTCCGCTCGATTGCCCGCGGCGCTCGCCGCGCTCGGATGCCTGCTGCTCGTCTACGACCTCGGCCGGAGGCGCGCCGGACCGTGGGCCGCCTTATGGAGCGTTCTGGTTCTGGCGACCTGTCCGATGTTCATGGCGTTTTCCCGCGCGGTCATTTTCGACATGCCGCTGGCGTTTTTCATCACGCTGGCGCTGTGGGCATTCATCCGCGGCGGGACGGCGGAAGCAAACGCCGCCTGGAAGTTTTACATGCTCATGTACGCCGCGGCCGGAGCCGCGGTAATGGTGAAAGGGCCGGTCGGAGCCGGCGTGCCCGGATTGATAATCGGCATTTACTGGCTCGTGTATCGCAGGCCGCCGCTTCGCGCCATGAAGCCATTCTATGGCGCCGTGCTTTTGCTGCTGATCGCCGCGCCTTGGTACTTATGGGCCGATGCGCGCAATCCGGGCTATATGCGCTATTTTTTTGTAGAAGAAAATTTTCTGCGGTATCTCACGCCGCACTTCAACCGCGTCAAGCCGTGGCACTTCTATTTCGAAGTATTGGCCGTAGGCTTTCTACCCTGGATTGCCCTGCTCCACCTTCCGTTCATGCGCGCTTCGGCCCAGAAGACAGCGGATAAACTACTTCTCGTTCTCTGGGCTGCGGTGCCTTTCATTTTCTTCAGCTTCTCGGCGGCCAAGCAGCCGGGCTACATTCTACCCATGTTCCCGGCGTTGGCCTTGCTTGTCGGACCCGCGATCGCGGGCGTGCTCGAGGCGACATCACAGCGGATGCGCCGGGCGCTAGCAGTCCCCTGGCTCGTGTTCCTTGTGCCCGTGACGTATTTGAGTCTGGCGCTCTTGATCCCGGGGCTCCTGCCGCCCGGCGCAACCGCCGCGGCGTTAACTTTTATACCGCAGCCCTCATGGCTATTTATCACCGTGTTCATTCTTCTATTGCTGTTTGTTGCGGGCGCAAGCTTGTGGGCAAGCCCGCCGACGTACTTCGTCGCAAGCTGCGTCGCACTCTCGGCGTTGCATCTCTTCGCTTCCGGTGTATTCGACCGTATTTCCAATAGCCGCTCGTCCAGGGAGCTGGCGGCAAAGGCGCTGCCGCTTATCCGGCCCGACGACCAGCTGGCCGTTTACAGTAATTATATGTCCAGCTTGCCGTTTTACCTAAGCGTGGAGAGGCCGTTCTGGGTCATCGCCTCCGAGGGCGGGACCGACATCATGGGAAGCTTTTACATGGCGGCGAAAAACCCGCGGCCCGCGCTCGGCTCGGGGGACGTCATTATGAGTTTCGACAAATTCGCTGAACTCTGGCATCATCCACCGGCGCGGCTGATCGTCTTTGTGGAAGAAAAAAAGCTTTCGCGGCTTGCCGCCGATGTCGGCGCAGTCCCGAAGCCGCTCTTAACGTTCGGCGGCGTCGCGATCGTTACTAATCAATGAAGGGAGAGCATCGTCGATGTCACTCGTCGCAATCGTTACCGGAGCCGCCGGCGGAATCGGCGCGCCGCTTTGCCGCGCGCTCGCCGAAGACGGCTACCAGGTCGTCGTCGCGGATTTCGCCGCCGGCACAGGAACCGCGCTCGCCGAAGAGATCAACCGGAGCGGCGGCAAGGCCGTCTTCCAGCAGCTCGATGTCCGCGACAAAGCGGGCGCCGAGCGCCTCGCCGCCGACACTTTAAAGAGTTTCGGGCGCATCGACGTTCTCATCAACGCCGCCGGCGTCATCTCACGCATGCCGGTGTTGGAGATGCCCGAGGAAGAATGGGACCGCGTGCTCGGCATCAACCTCAAAGGCACATTCCTCTGCTCGCAGGCGGTCGCCCGCCACATGGCCGAGCGCCGCTCGGGCCGGATCATCTGCCTCGCGTCGGGCCGCGGCATCGCGGGACAGCGGCGCGCGGCGCATTACGCAGCGTCGAAAGGCGGCGTGATCGCATTCGTCAAATCGCTCGCCTTGGAGCTCGCACCGCAAAACGTCGCCGTGAACGCGATCGCGCCAGGCGCGACGGATACGGCGATGTCGCGGTCCGGCTCGACGGAGGAGGAATGGAAGAAGCGCACGGCGGTGCCGCCGATGGTGGGCGGCTTGACGGAGAAGGACGAGATCGTCGGACTCGTGCGCTACCTTCTTTCCGACTCGGCGAAGTACATCACCGGCCAGACTTATCTCTTGCGCACGCCGTGAGCACCGAACAGGGGCGCCTGAGCTCGATGCGATCGCTTTGGTCGCGCCACCGCGCGAAAGCGCTCGGCCTCGCGATCATCGTAATGGGCGTCATGGCCGCCCAGCGCACAGCGACAGGATTCAGCACGGTCTCGGTGGGGGGAATCCGCGGCGATGTCGCAGACATTTTTCATGACCTAGTGCCGCGCTGGTTCGGCGGCCAGCCGGTCTATGCGTACTCGTATCTTGCCGTCCATCCGCCGGCGACCTACGCGATTTTGTGGCCGGTCTTCGGTACGCTCGATATCGATGCCGCGCGAGCGGTGTGGATCGCGCTGTTGATGGGCGGTCTCGCTTGGCTCATGTACTTATCGGTGGTCGAGACGCGCGCATCCTCGGCTCAAGAACGCGTTTTCGCGGCGCTCATGCCCCCGTGCATGTACGCTACTCTGCTCACGGTGGTCTCGGGACAGTTCGGCGTCGTGATCCTGCCTCTCCTGGTCTGCGCGCTGATACTCTTGAAGCGCGATCCGCCGTCCTGGCGCCGCGACATATTATCCGGCGCGCTGCTGTTGCTCGCGCTCGTCAAGCCGACGGTCGCCGCGCCCTTCGTATGGATCGCGCTATTCCTTCCCGGCGGGATAAGGCCGGTAATGCTCGCTTCTTTCGCGTATGCCGCGTTGACGATCATCGCGCTAACTTTCCAACCGACGGATGCAGCCGCGCTCTTTCGCGAGTGGCAAGAGCGCAGTTACGCGCTCGCCTCCACCGCAGGCTCGGCCAATTTGCATCGCATGCTCGCGCGTTTTGCCTCCGAAAGATGGCTGCTGCCGGTTTCGTTTGCCGCATTCGCGGCGCTCGGCTGGTGGACACATCGCAGCCGCGCGGCTGATGTGTGGCTGCTGCTCGGAGTGGCGGCGGTCTTCGCCCGTTTTTGGACGTACCACCGGCACTATGACGATATTCTCATATTGCTGCCCGCGATCGCGCTCTTTCGTTTAGCCAAGCGCGCGGCTTCGGATGACGGTGTCGA
>DASWZY010000146.1:0-12606 GCA_036407055.1 Binatia bacterium | reverse complement strand
ACGAGACGAGCGACCCGGCGGGCGAAACCAGCGTCATCCAGGAGCGCGAGCTGCGCAAGTATTTAGGCGACTACACGCTGTTCATGAGCGGCGTTTTCCGCACGCACGTGGAAAAATGCGGCGACCTCGAATACTATCTCGAGCAGGGCCAGCGCTCTTACTGGACCGTCTCCGAGCTCGATCTGTCGCTCTACCGAACGGGATTCATCCTCTTTCAGGAACTGTCGAAAAAATTCGAATATTACTCCGGTGCCCTCGATTACATGCGCAAGGCCTATTTCGCGTCGGAGCCCGGCGAGGATCCCTTCGCGGGCTGGTTCAAACAGATCGAGGGCTGGATGAAGACCAATCTGACGGAGAACTGACCCGCCCGCAATCGGGCCAGGGGGATCCCTGAAATATTTTTTTGTAACCCTCCTGGCGCTCCTGGTTTCCGCGCTGCTGTTTATCGGTCTCGCCGTAAACGCGCTTTTCTTCCCGCCGCTGCACAAGGCCGAAACCGTCACGGTCAAGGTCGACCGCGGCGAGGCGTTCGCTTCCGTGGTGCGGAAGCTAAACGATAAGGGAGCGATCCCGAACGAGAAGATTTTTTCCCTCTGGGCGCGGCTCCGGGGTCTCGATAAAAAGATTCACCGGGGCGTTTACCGCCTCGACCTGCCGATGGCGCCCGCCAGCGTCATGAAGCGGATGATCCCGGGGCTCGGCCCGTTTCATCGCGTCACCGTCCCCGAAGGGCTGACGATTCGCGAGATCGCGGCGGTGCTTGCCGATGCGAAAGTCGGCGACCGGGAAAAATTCGCCGCCGCCGCGGCGAGCCCCGATCTGCTCGCGCGACTCGGCCTCACGGATAAAGGGATCGAAGGCTACCTCTTTCCCGATACCTATTACTTTGCCGAAGGCATGACCGAACGCGAGGTCCTGGCGGCGATGGTCGAGCAATTTCACAGCGCGGTCGATCCGCTTTTGGCGCAGGCCAAGCCCCAGCTGACGCCGCACGAAGTCGTGACGCTCGCGTCGATGATCGAAAAAGAAACCGGCAACGCCGCCGAGCGGCCGCTCGTCTCGGCGGTGTTCTACAACCGATTGAAGATCGGCCTGCCGCTCCAGAGCGATCCGACGGCGGTCTACGGCCTGGACGATGCGCCGAAGATCATCACGCATAAGGATCTGAAGAACCCAAGCCCCTACAACACCTACCGGATCAGAGGCCTACCGCCGGGACCTATCTGCAACCCCGGGCTGCCGGCGCTCAAGGCCGCGCTCGCGCCCGCGGCGGTGCCGTATCTTTTTTTCGTCTCGAAGAACGACGGGTCGCATCTTTTTTCCGTCGAGCTCGCGGAGCATAACGCCGGCGTGAAAACCTATCAGAACGGCGGCGACAAACAGCCGGTGAAGCAGAGCGGAGATAAGCGTCCGGTCAAGCGCGCCGCCCGCTGAGTTCGCCTTTTCTACCCGTCTCGCCGTGCTATATTCGTGGGATGAATGTTCCCGCGGCGCCCGAGGAACTCATCGATTCGGTCCGTAGACGCCTCGCGGCGCAGACGCTGTGGCGCTCGGCGTTGTTTTTTATCCCGCCGCTCCTTGCCGCCTGGTATATCGTCTTTTTTCTCTACCGCTTCGCCTGGCTAGGTCCCGATGCCGTAATGATCGCCGGGGCGGCGATGCTCATCGCCGCCGCCGCTCTCACGGCGGCGCGGTTTCGCGGGCGCGAGCCGTCCAGGCTCGCCGCGGCGCGCCTTGCCGATGAAAAATCGCGCGGCAACGAGCGTTTCGTCACGCTGGCAACCATCGGCGACGCCGGTCCGGCCGAATTCATTTCACGGCTGAGAATGGAAGCCGCTGCCCTGGCGCAGCGCATCGACTTCAGACGAGACTTCCCGTTTCACGGTGAGCGGTCGATTCTAAATTCGCTGGTGGCGGCCCTCGCCGCCGTGATCCTCTTTCAACTCGTTTTCGAGTGGCTGCCGGCATCGAATCGCGCCGGTCCCGGCGATCAGGTCGCCGCGGCGGCGAAGCGCCTGGCGCAGGAGCCCCGCTTCAGGGGCATCGCCGCCGACATTTCAGCCGCAGCGCAACAGCTCCAACGGCGGTCTCTTTCCGCGGAAGATAAACAAGCGATCGTCGACGACGCTCTGAAGAAGCTCGAAGATCGCATCGCGGTCGAACAAGAGCAGGGCGCCGACATCGCCGGTCTGCAAGACGCGGCCGAAGCAATTAAGAATGCGATGCGCGAGACCCGGACTCCATTGAGCCTCCCCTGGCTGACGCAGGGCGACGGCACGGGCAGCGGCGGCGGCGAGGGCACCGGCAGCGCGGGCCAGAAGCTCGATAAGCGCGGCGGATACGGTCCAGGAGAACGTAAAGAAGAGAAGGCCGCCGCCAAAGCGCTCGACCGCTCGCAGCAAAAAAAGCGCGAACCGCAATTCGCCGCGCAAGGCGAAAAAACTTCGGAGCGGCCCGATCACCTGATAAAAGACGGCTCGCAAGAAAAACCCGGCGCAGCGAACGAAGGAAGCAAAGCCGCGGAGGAAAAGAAACACGGCGGCGAAGGCGGCGAGATGAAGTATCCCACAGGCGCGAAAAACCAGACCGGTGACGGCGCAAAGCAATCCGGTAGATCCGGCAAGGAATCTCCAGGGGCGCCCGGAGAGAAAGTCTCGGGAAAGCTGAACGAAAAAGATCTTCGCTACGTCATCGTTCAGCTTCCCGAAGAAACAGGCGGCAACGCGAGCGGCGGCAGTGAAGCGCAAGCAAAAAAGTTGCCGAATGCCCTTCCGAGCGCGAACGTCCCGCTCGCTCGTCCCGACGACCCGCGGGCCGCCGCCGAAAAGCAGATGCTGCCGCTCGAATACCGCGGCCTCATTCGATAGCGATGGACCCGTCCGAATTCAAAGAAATCTTCAGCCGTATCGAGGCGGAGATCAAAGAAATCATCGTCGGCCACGCGGACATCATCCGCAAGGTGCTGATCGCGTTTTTCGCCGGCGGCCACGTGCTGCTCGAAGGGGCGCCAGGACTCGGCAAGACACTGCTGGTCAAGTCGCTCAGCCGCGCGCTGGGGCTCTCGTTCAAGCGCGTCCAGTTCACGCCCGACCTCATGCCGGCCGACATTATCGGCACGCAGGTGCTCTCGGAGACCGGCGGCCGGCGCGATTTCCAGTTCAAGCAGGGGCCGATCTTCGCGCAGCTCGTGCTGGCCGACGAGATCAACCGCGCGACGCCGAAAACGCAATCCGCCGTCCTCGAAGCCATGGAAGAGCGCCAGATCACCGCCTTCGGAGTGACTTATCCGATGGAAGCGCCGTTCATGATGCTGGCGACGCAGAATCCGATCGAGCTGGAAGGCACCTACCCGCTCCCGGAGGCGCAGCTCGACCGGTTTTTTTTCAAGCTCCTGGTGCAGCAGCCGACGCCGGAGGAGCTGACGGAAATTCTCCATCGCACGACACGACCGGAGCGGCCGGATGCCGGAGCGGTGCTCGCCGAGGGCGCGCCCGCGATCATCGCGCGCATGCAGCTCTTGCTGCGACAGGTTCTGATCGCTCCGCCGCTGGAGCAGTACGTCGTCCGCCTCGTCCACGCGACGCAGCCGAACGGCCGGAAAAAAAACGGCGCGATCGCGCCGGTCAAAAATTACGTGCGCTACGGGTCGAGCCCGCGCGGCGCGCAGTCGATCATCCTCGGCGCCAAGGGCAACGCGCTCGTCGAGGGACGCGTGCACGTCAGCCACGAAGACATCGCGGCGGTGGTCTATCCGGCGCTGCGCCACCGCGTGATCATGAATTTTCAGGCTGAGGCGGAGAGCGTCGGCGCCGACGCGATCATCGCCTCGATCGTCGAAAGCGTTCCGCGCGAGTGACGCGTATGCCGAGGCTGCGAATTGCTTTTTTGTGTCTCTTTATCGCCTTCGCCGGCGCCGCCTACGCAGCCGAGCCGAGCGTCGAGACGTTCGCCCGCGGTCTGCAAACTCCGTGGGCGATCGCGTTCGCGCCCGACGGCCGCGTTTTCTTGACCGAGCGGCCCGGGCGCATCCGCGTGATCGAAAAAGGCGCGCTCGCGCCCGAGCCGTGGATGCGGCTCGATGTCGTCGAGACGGGCGAATCCGGACTGCTCGGCCTGGCGCTCGACCCGGCCTTCGATAAAAATCGCTACGTCTACGCCGCCTATACCTATCGCGACGCGCGCGCCGGGATGAAGAACCGGCTGGTGCGGCTCCGCGATGAAAAAGGCAAAGGCGTCTTGGACCGCGTGCTCGTCGACAACGCCGTCGGCGCGCAGTTCCACGACGGCGGGCGCGTTAAATTCGGCCCCGACGGCAAGCTCTACTGGAGCGTGGGCGACGCGGTCGGCGAGCGCTCGGCGCAGAATTTATCGTCGCTCAACGGCAAAATTCTGCGCTTCAACACCGACGGCTCGTTTCCCGCCGACAACCCGTTTCCCAAATCGCCGGTCTATTCCTACGGCCATCGAAACCCGGAGGGTTTCGCCTGGCTTCCGAAGACCGGGAGGCTCTACGCGACCGAGCACGGTCCGAGCGGCACGCCGTCGTGCTGCCACGATGAAGTGAATTTCATCGAGGCGGGAAAGAATTACGGCTGGCCCGTGATCTACGGCGCGCAGACAAAGGACGGGATGCTGCCGCCGGTAATCGAGAGCGGCGCGAACGACACCTGGGCGCCCGCGGGTGCGGTGTTTTCGACGCGCGGCCCGTGGGCCGGCTCGTTTTTATTTACCGGCCTGCGTGGGCAGGCGCTCTATCGCGTCTTCTTCGACGCGAAGGATCCGCGAAAAGTCGCATCGTTCGACAATTACTTCAGAGGCCGCTTCGGCCGCCTCCGCGACGTCGTCGAAGGACCCGACGGCGCATTGTACCTCCTCACGAGCAATCGCGACGGCCGCGGAAGGCCTGTCGCCGAGGACGACCGCGTGCTCAGAATCACCTTCAAGTGAATCGCCTATGCTGTCGCCGCCCTTCTCCGCGGATTTTCTAAATCGCCTGGAAGTTCTCCGGCTGCGCACGCGTAAAGAGGTTTTGAGCAACCGGCCGGGCGCCTACGCCTCGCCGCGGCGCGGCATGAGCCTCGAATTCGCCGACTACCGCCGGTACTCGCCGGGCGACGACCTGCGCTACGTCGACTGGGGCGTCTTCGCGCGCAGCGACCGCCTGTACGTCCGGCTGTTTCGCGAGGAGGTGGACCTCTTCGCCTATGTCTTCATCGACACGAGCGCATCGATGGCGTTTCCTTCGCGGCGCGAGAAATTCACCCCGGCGTGCAACGTCGCGCTGGCGCTGAGCTATGTCGTCCTCGCCAATCACGACCACGTCCGTCTCCACGCGTTGGGCGATGCCGGCGCCGCTTCGCCCTTTTACCGCGGACGCAGCCGCATCCTCGATCTAATCGACTTTACCGCCGCTCTGGCGCCGTCCGGCGCGCCGAACCTCGGCGCATCGCTCGGCAGGCATTTGGAAACTATCCGGCGGCCCGGCAAGGCGATCCTCGTCTCGGATTTCCTCGTGCCCGCCGAATCGTACCGGCAGGCGCTCAACCTGCTTCGCGCGTTCAATCTCGACATAGCGGCCGTCCAGGTCTTGAGCCGCGCCGAACTCGACCCGCCGTTCGCGGGCGAGCTTAGGCTCGCCGACACCGAAAGTTCCGAGGAGCTCAATGTCCGCTGGGACGCCGCCACCCGGCGCGCGTACGGCGAGCGCTTGGAGCGGCACAACCGCGAGCTTACGAGCTATTGCCAACAGAGCGGCATTCACTACTCGCTCTATGCGAGCGACGGAGAATTGAGCGATTTTGTTCTTAAAGCACTGCCGTCAATGGGTCTGTTTAAATAAATGGAATTCCTAAATCCCGCCGCGCTTTATTCCCTTCTGCTGTTGCCGCTGCTCCTGATTCCGCATCTGATCCGGCGACGGCCGCGCCGCGTCTCGTTTTCGACCCTCCTTTTGCTGCGCGATCTCGCCGTGCGTCCGAGCGCCGGCCGCTCGCGTGTTCCGCCGATCTTTTTCCTGCACCTGCTGCTTCTGACGCTGCTCCTGCTCGCGCTCGCCGAGCCGACGCTTACCTCGCGCGCGACGAAGGTCGCGCTGGTGCTGGACAACTCGGCGAGCATGCAGGCCACGGACGGCGGACACAGCCGCTTCCAGGCCGCGCTCGCCGAATCGGGAAAAATTCTGCGCGAACTACCAGCCGGAGCGCGGGTCGACCTGTACACGATCGCACCGCGTATCGCGCGTGTCGGCGCGGCGGGCTTGCGGCCGGATGAAGCGGTAAAGCGCGCCGCTGCGCTGACACCGGTTGACGTCGGTGAAGCCACGATCGATCACGGCGCCGAGCTCTCGCGTTTGGCGCGCGAGCACGGCTACGAGCGGCTCTATTTCGTCACCGACCATTCCGCACGAGGAAACAGCACAGTGCTGCGCGTGATTACTGTCGGCCGGCCGCAAAGCAACCTCGCTTTGACTTCGTTTCAAGTTTCGCGCGCAGGGCTCGGCACGGAACGGCTGAACGCCCGGCTCGAAGTGCGCAGCTTTTCGAACCTCGAGGAGAAATTTCAGCTGAATCTCAAAGCCGGCGGAAAAATCATCGCGACGCGCGCATACACGCTCCTGCCTGGAAAAACTCTGGCCGCGTCGTTCGAAAACATCCCGCCGCATCCTTACTACGAAGCCGAGATCGCCGCCGCGGACGGCCTGCCGCTCGATAACCGGCGCTTCGCTGTCGCGCCGCCGGCGGGCGGGATCAAGGTCCTCGCGGTCTCTCCGCGTCCCGGCGGACTCGATTCGCTGCGCGCGATTCCCGGCGTCGAGCTGCAGATCGCCGCGCCGGAGGCTTATGGCAAGGGAAATTTCACGCCGCATGCAGTGGAAATTTTCCAATATTCCGCGCCGGCGGCGCTGCCGGAAACGTCGGCGCTGTTCATCCTGCCGCCGGCGCAAAATCCGCTCGTCGATGTCGCGGAGAAATCCGCCAGCCCGGTTGTGACCGGCTGGCGCGAGCCCCATCCGCTCACGCGCTACATTAATTTCAGCCTGTTCCGCCCGACATACGCGCGGCCGCTCAAGCCGAGCTTTAGCGGCCAATCAGTGATTGACGGCGCTGACGGCGCGCTCGCGATCGCAACCGTGCGAAACAACCGCCGGTACATCGCGCTCGGCTTCGACCCCTTGCCGTTTCTCGGCCGGCGCAACCTGCCGATGTCGATTTTTATGCTGAATGCGCTCCAGTGGCTCGGCGCGGCGCAGCCCCCGGCGATCGCGACGGGCGCGCCGCTGAACAGCGTACTCCGCCCGGAAGCCATACTGTTCGGACCCAACGGCGAGAAGTTGGATCGATGGATGACTACGGCCGCGCTCTATCAAGGCATTTACCAAATCGCGGACGGAGCGACGCGCTACATCGCGGTAAACTTCGACAACGCTTCTGAATCCGACCTGCGTGAGACGGCGCCGATTCGCGTCGGCGATACGTCGGAAGCGAAGGGCGAGCGCTCGTTCGCGGCGCCGCTCTGGCCCTACTTGTTGGCCGCCGCGCTGGCCTTGCTGCTGGTCGAATGGACGATCAACCCGCGGCCGGCGAGGACCGCCGCATGATGGGAACGGTGTTCGAGCTCTTGCGGCCGCAATGGCTTTGGCTGCTGGCGCTCCTGCCGTTTTTTTGGATGCGCTACGGGCGGCTGCCCGCCGCCGCGATCGCCTGGCGATCCCTCATCGTCCTATTGGTAGTCGCCGCGCTCGCCGATCCGCGCATCATCAAGCCGACCGCTTCGGCAAAACACGCCGAGCGCGTCTTCGCTTTCGACGTATCGCGCAGCGTGCCGGCTGAGATGCGCCGGTGGATGGCGCGTCAGGAACGCGTTCCCTCGGCTGGCGATCGCGTGTTCCTATTCGGCGGCGCGGCGGCCGAAACGGCTAATTGGAAGCAGCAACTTCAAACGCCGTTTTATAATTTGCGACCGGAACGAACCAATCTCGAAGGTTTGTTTTCAGCCTTGGGAGATCTTTCACCCGCGGAGCGGAGCGTTTTCCTCTTTACCGACGGCCGGGAAAACGAAGGCTCAGCCGAGCGGCTGCTGCCGGCCCTCGCCGAGGCCGGCATCAAGGTCTACCCGATATTGCCGCCGGCAAGAATGCCGGTGGCGAATGTCGCGGTTAAGAAAGTCATCGCGCCCGCCGAAGCCGTAAAAGGCGAGGCCGTCACCGTTACAGTTTCCATGGAAAACGGCGATCAGCGTGAAATCGACGGCAATCTGACGCTCAAGCGCGAGGGGCGGCCGATTAAGACGGAACTCGTGAGACTTCGGCCTGGCAGCCAGCTCGTCGGCTATCAGGTCGCCGTCGGCGACGGCCCGCTGGAAGCCTTCGAGGCCGAGTTTACTCCGAGCCGCCCCGACGCGGATCTGTTGAGCGAAGACAACCGCGCCACCGCCTGGATCAGCGTACAGGCGAAAGAGAAGGTTCTGCTCATCAACGGCCGGCCGGGTGAAGGCCGGTATGTCGAGGAGCTGCTGAAGCGCCGCGGCTTCGACGTTACTCCGATCCCGCCCGGCGCCTCGGTGCCGGCGCCTATCGGATACGGCCTCATCGTTCTCAACAACGTCGACAAAGACCATCTCTCCGCCGGCTATTTAAGCGCCTTGGAGCGGCACACCAGCGCAGGCAACGGCCTCGTGGTCTTGGGCGACGACACGGCGTTGACGCCGGGCTACAAACAAACCCCGCTCGCAGCGGCGCTGCCGGTCGATTTCATCGAGCCCAAAGAAAACGAGCCGCAGCCGGAGAAAACCCGCGCGGTGCTGCTGGTGATCGATAAGTCCAGAAGCATGGATCCGGAAGCGAACCCGCCGCACGAGAACCGTATCCTGTACGCCAAGGAGATCTCCAAACGCGTCATCTCACAGCTCAACGACAACGACTTTATCGGGGTCATCGGCTTCGACACCGCGCCGTTCCCCGTCGTCCAGATGGACAACGTCGGGAATCTCCGGTCGACTTTCGCCAGAGACGTCGACCGTCTAGTGCCTAAAGGCAATACAGACATACTTTCCGCACTCCGCGGGGCGATGACGCAGCTTCAGCGCCAGACGGCCGATGCCAAATACGCCATCCTCATTACCGATGCCGACCGCGTCGGCGGACGGCCAAGTGAGTACACGGAGCTCGTCACACGAATGCGCGACGAAGGAAAGATTCTCGTCTCCGCCGTCGGGGTCGGCCGCGGCGTCGACGAAGCGCTGGTTAAGCGCATCGCTGTTTATGGCGGCGGCAGTTTCCACATCGCTAAAGACCTCAATGATTTCCCCGTGTTCAGGTTCGAAGGCGAGCAAAAGTCGCCTGCAAGCGCGCCGCAACCGCCGGCACAGCAGTTTACCCCTATACCGGGCAGGAATTCCGAAATCCTCGCGCCGCTCGCGGCCCAGGCGTTCCCCCGCGTCCGGGGCTTTGTCGAGGCGGTGGCGAAGCCCGCCGCCCGCGTCGATCTCATAGTGCAGAATAAGGGCAAGTCCTCGCCCATTCTCGCATCTTGGAATTATGGTAAAGGCAAAGTTGTGGTGTTGGCGATAGATCAGTCCGGCCGCTGGTCGCGGGATTGGATCGCGTGGAGCGGGCTCGAACGATTCTGGGGACGCATTTTCGATTGGTCGAAGCCTGCCCGCGAAGCCCTGCCGCCGCACGAGGCGCGCATCGATCGGATCGGCGATCAGGTGTTCCTCGATTTTTACGTCTACAGCCCGGAGTCCGACGGCAATCCATTTCGCTATTCCTACGCCGGCCCGCGGGGAGTTAAAAGCGAGGGCGTGCTCAAGCGCCTGGCGCCCGGCCACTATCAGGCAGCGCTGCCGTTTACCGCCGCCGGCGATTACCGCATCGAGGTCAAAGAAGATCGGCCCAGCCGCACCATCGGTTATCCGGTTTTAGGCTATACGCGGCCGCCTGAAATAACGTCCGAAGCGCCGACCGGTGATGTCAATGTCGCTCTCTTGGAGCGAATTGCTCGCGCGACGGGCGGCTCGATCAATCCTTCTATCGAGTCCGATGCGCCGGGGCAAAAAAATCCGCCAACGGTTCAACCGCTAAACGCTTATTTGATCCTTGCCGCCGCCCTGGTTTTCCTGGCGGAGGGTTTCTTCCGGCGCTTTGTCCTGCGTCCGGTCTAATATCCGTAAAATCAGGACGTCCCTGAGTTGACAAGAGATGTCAAATCGGGTTATGAACAGCACAATTTTGCACGAATCGCGAAAGAGACGAATGTAGAAATCACCGCGTCCAAAACGCTCAGCTGCATCATGGATTTCAAACTCATCGCTGCGACTGGCACTCTCATCGGGGTGCTGGCGCTGGCCCCGGTCTCCAGTAGAGCCGGGCAGCCGCTCCCCGGAGAAGGCGCGGAAAGATTCTCATCCAACCTCAATTCCTCGGTCAAAGTAAGCTCGACCGCTCTGCCGCCGGCGGATACAGATTTTCTGCCGGAAGGCCTCCGCGCGCTCAAAAGAATCACCTATAAGATTCAGACCGGCGACAGCCTGAGCCAGGTCCTCGTCCGCTACGGGGTATCCGTTCAGGACCGCAAGGTCTGGCTCCAGTCCATCCAGAAGCATCTCCCGCTCTCGGCGTTCCGCCCGGACAAAGAAGTCCAACTCTACTTTAACCGGCAGGCAAACGGCAGAGAGCAGTTGAAGGCCATCGAGGTCGAACAAAACGCCGACTCGGTTCTCACGTGGGAAAAAGGCACCCGCGGAATCGTCTTCAGCCGAAGAGAAAACCCCTACGAGGTCGAGATCAAAACCGCCGGCGGCGTCGTCGAGACGACATTGATCCAGGACAGCCAGCGCGTCGGATTGAACGCGCCGGTGCTCTCGCAGCTCGTGGAGCTGTTTTCCTGGGACGTCGACTTCGAGAAGGAGATTCAAAAGGGCGACACGTTCAAGGTCGTCTACGAGCAGCGCTCCCGTCCCGGCGACAGGGCCAGGCCCACGTTTCGCATCTTAGCGGCCGAGCTGATCAACTCGGGCCGGCGCTCCTTCGCGATGTATTTCGAGAAGGAAAAGGGCAAAGGCGCGTATTACGATCTCACCGGCCACACGCTGGCGCGCGCCTTCCTCCGCTTCCCGCTCGATTTCATCGAGATCACCTCCACCTTCTCCGACGGCCGCCTGCATCCGATCCTGGGCATGGACCGGCCTCACCACGGAGTCGATTTCGCCGCCAAGCTCGGAACGCCCGTGCGCGCGGTCGCCGACGGCATGATCGTATTCGCCGGCTGGCAGAAAGGCGGCTACGGCCGGCTGATCGACGTCGAGCACGATTCTCACTACTCGTCGCGTTACGCGCACCTGCAAAGCTTCGCGAACGGCATCCGGAGCGGCATGAAGGTCTTGAAGGGGCAAGTGATCGGCTTCGTCGGCAAGACCGGCCTTAGCACCGGCCCGCACCTCCATTTCGAGATCCGGCAGGACAACGAATATGTCGATCCGCTGAAGTTCGATGCGCCCGCCGAAGTTCTGCTCGAGCCCGCGCTGCTCAAGCTGTTCGAATCGCGCAAGCAGCTTTTTCTAACGCAACTGGCCGCCACACCGCTGACCTAACCTGCGGCGCTTCATCTTATTTTTGGCGACGGGCGCGGGCGCCGGGTACATTCCCGGGGCGCCGGGCACTGCCGGGACGCTGGTCGCGATCCCTCTGTCGCTGCTGCTCAACCGGCTGGCTTCCGACTCGCTCTCGCTCGCGCTGCTGACGCTGGCCGCCGTCATCGCCGTCGGATTCTGGTCGGCCGACAAGGCCGAGGAGATCTTCGGCCAGAAGGATTCTTCCCGCATTGTGATCGACGAGATCGCGGGATTCATGGTTTCCAATTTTGCCGCGCCGGAAAGTATTTCGGCAATAGTTACGGCTTTCTTTCTGTTCCGATTTTTCGATATCATTAAGCCCTACCCCGCCCGACGCGCGGAGCGCTTGCGCGGCGGCTTCGGCGTCGTGCTGGACGATCTCGTAGCGGGCGTTTATAGTCTCGTGGTGATCCGGCTGGCGATGGCGTGGGGCCTATTATGATCCACGATGTAGCGATTTTAAGCACCGGCGACGAGCTCACGACCGGCAAGGTCGTCGATACGAACTCCGCCTACATCGCCGAGCGGCTGTTCTCGATGGGGCTGGACGTCGTGGCCGTCCTCAAGGTCGGCGACACGAAAGAACGGCTGCTGTGGGCGCTCGACCATGCGCTCAGCCGCGGCGATCTCGTCATCGGCACCGGCGGCCTCGGGCCGACCGCCGACGACCTCACGACGGCCGTCGTTGCCCAATACTTCGGCCGCGGTCTCAGGACGGACCAAGCGGTCGCCGAGGCGCTCAAGCGGCGCTTCGCGGCGCGCGGCTTTCCCTGGACCGAGAACAATCTCAAACAGGCCGTTTTTCCCGAAGGCGCCACAATCGTTCCGAACCCCCTCGGCAGCGCGCCGGGCTTCCGCGTCGAGCAGAATGGGAAAGCGCTCATCTGGCTCTCCGGCGTGCCGCGCGAGATGGAAGCGATGATGAACGAGACCGTGCTCCCCTGGGTCATTGAGGCGAGCGGTGCTCGCAAAGTCTCGGTCGCGACGTTCAAG
>DASWZY010000145.1:0-3547 GCA_036407055.1 Binatia bacterium | reverse complement strand
CCGGAACGCGGGAAGTTACCGCGCTCCGCGAGTTCTTTATCCGCTTTAACGGCGAGCTTTACCGCGCTTCTTGGATCGACAAAACCGCGAAGATTCCATGGGCGGCCGATATGCTGACGGCGCTTGTCAGCGCGAACCCCGCGTTGACCACCGGGGTCCTCCGGGAGTTGCTCGACGACATGAAGCTGCACTACCAAGACCCCATCACAGACGTGATTTTCGAGACCGCGCCTCGATCACGCGTGCTGCTCTCGTTGGTCGGAGAACTCGTTCAAGGTGAAAGCCAGCTGCTACAGCTCAGGATTCGCGCGCTCGAAGCGCTCTTCACCCGTCTCGCTCTCGGCCGGCGCGCTTTCCCGCCTGCTGCGCCGGTTGAAGAGACGCTTCGCTCCTTCAATGATATTCTCGCCGAAGTGAACCGCGACACAGCGACCGGAGTTGCCAAAAATCAGGACAGGCTCGCAAAGGAGCTCCAGTCGGTTAGCCGGATGCTCCCCACCCTAACGCGAAATCCGCCGGCGGACGCCACCGCCGTGCCCGAAACCCGCGGGCAATCGAGCTATCGCGAAATTATCGATTTATTGGAAACTGTTCTACAGCAGCCCTCGGGTTCGATTACCTCAGATTATCTAGCAATATTGCTGCGTATTCTGCGGCTCACTACGCAACTCCCCGAATGGCGTCCAGCGGATACGGGCGCCGACCGGAGCCGCATAAAGGCGGCGAACGGAAACCGCCGCGAGGCGCGTCTAACACCGGTCGAGCAAACAGGCGCGGAATCGCTCGACGACGATTCCAACCTGGTCGTGGCGCTTATCATCGATCGCGCTGTCGCGACCGTTCTGGAGGTCGCCGCGGCGCCGTGGAGCGCGCAGGGCGACCGGCGCGGCAAAGCACGGCCCGCCGATGAGGCCCTTCTAAACCCTTCCGATCCGCCGCTTCTGGAATCTGTCCTGCTGGACAACAAGACTCGCACGAAGACGCGCCACACGGCCGCATCCCTGCTCTCGCTCCTGACCTACGCGCTGCCGTCGGTGCAGCCTTCGCCGCGTGCGGCCTTTTTCTGCCAGCTGTTTTTGATGCCGTATCGCGCCGGTGGAATTCACTACCGGCTCCGGGACGACGAGGACCTCGCGATCGTCGATGCCGAGGAGAAGCTCGATTTTCTCTTCGAAGCGCTGGACGAGGAATCCGATTACGTGCGCTGGAACGCGGCCACGCTTTGCTATCAATGCGCGCGTGAGCACCCCGAATGGTTCAAGTCGAAACATTACATCAAGCTCATGTCGCTGCTCTCGGACGAGCATTACGGTATCCGCCTCGACATGATGCGTACGATCCGCACGCTGGCGGCGTTTCGCAACCAGGAAATCTTCACGGTCATCCACGACATCTCCGGGAAGCTCGCGGAGAAAGTCTACCGGGTAAAGGACAAAGAGCGCGCGCGGGTCGATCTCGAGACGGCGCTCGGCGTCAGCCTCGCCACGCTGCTCGAGCGCGTCGAGGAGTTGCAGGGCGAGGTGCTTCGTCTCGAGAACCGCCGCGAGCAGCTATTGAGTTATCTCGAGAAGCAGGCTTTTCGCATCGGCGAAGAAATTCATCACGAAGTTTTGAACACGCTCTGCAGCTATCTTGCGACGGCGATCGACGAGCGCGATTTTGTCGATGCCGAGGCGCGGCTCGGCGACGTCGTCACCGAGCTGAGACGCATCATGAACCATCTTTACCCGAAGGATCTCGAAGCCGAGGGTTTCATTGCCACGATGCGGAAACGGCTGGAAGATGTACAGACACAAATGCGCCGCCGCGTGCCTGAATTCGGCGTCGACTTCGATTGCCCGCCGGATGTGACGGACGAAGCGATCACCGCAAGCTTACGCGACAAGTCTCACCTCGTGCTGCTCTATCGGATCGTCTCCGAGGCGCTTATCAACGCGCGGAAGCATTCACAGGGCACGCAAATCGTCGTGCGCCTTCGCCGGCCGCGCTTCGGCGTGGTCGAAATCTCGGTGAGTGACAACGGTCGCGGCGGGGGCGGGCCGTTCGAGCAGAGCTTTGGCATCGATCTTATGCAGCGGCGGGCCGAAGATATCGGGGCGGAGATCGATTATCGAAAAGCTTCCACCGCCGGGGGCACGACCGTGCTTATCCGACTCGGCGACTCCTCGGCGGAATCCACCAAAGGCCCGGAGCTTGCGGGCATAGTTTAATTCCATCGGCAAAATCCCGTGGCAAGCAAAGCACGGCAAAAACCTCAGAACGGTCACAAGCCGGCCCTCAGGATCCTCATCGCGGACGACTCACCGGATTCCATCGATCAGATGAGCTCGTGGATCCGGGAGCGGTGGCAGGATACCGAGATCTATCGTGCGCAGACGCCGGACGATGCGGTGTCGATCGCCGACGATGAAAACGTGGAAAACATCGTGCTCGACCTTGATTTCGTGGTCCAGCGCGTCTCGGGAGTGGAGATCGCGCGCCGAATTCTACAGGCGAGAGCCGATGACGAAGAAATCCGCACGCGCATCCTCTTTCGCACGGTCCATGCGGGCGATCCCAGCTACCTGCATCAGATCGACAAGCTCATCAACGACGAAAAAAACAAACCCGCGGTATGGGGATTCGTAGACAAAGGAGCGATGCCCAAACGGCTCGTGCAAAACGCCGTCGAGCAGGTTTTCATTTACGAGCTTTCGTTTACCGAGGTCTTTAGCCAGAACCTGAAGGATTCTCCCTCCCGGGAGCTGAGCGACATCGAGTTCACCGTCCTGCTTTACAGCTGTCTTGGCGTCACGAACGACGGCATCGCCTGGCTGGTGGGCGCGTCGCGGCAGAGCGTCGAGCGCGTCTTGACCGGTCTTTACCAGAAAATGAAAATTCCCACGCGCCGCGACGCGCCGCAGGGCGTCACCGCGCTGCTCGAAAGCCGCGGCCGGCTATATTATGAAGCGTTGACGCGCGGCCTCATCAATCCTCATTTAATGCGCGAGCAGGACGAAGCGCTGCGCCAGCGCGTGAAAAAAGACTCGCCTCAGCGCGGGCGGCTTTATGTCGACAAGGAATGGCTGGAGAACCGGACCACAGCGGCGGTCTCTACCGGGCAGAACTCCGCTTGATCGTCAGGCACCGACACTCCTTTTAGCCCGCAGGAGCCTCCTACGGCAAGAAATTTTACGCATGCGTTTCTTCAGCCGGCCGCGGAGCGATAACTCGACATGAAACGACATTGGATGTATCTGCTTCTCATTTTTGCCATGACGGCTGCGGTATACGCGAAGGTGACCGGCGCGTACTTCTGCGCTTACGACGATTTCCTAGAAGTGCATCGCGCGGCCTTCGAGGACAGCCGAAATGTCTCGGAAGTCTTCACGACTCCGCACATGCACTCGCTGAAATATCGGCCGCTGAACCGCCTGCTCATTCTCTGGACTTATTATGCGGGTGGCGAAAACCCGCTGTATTATCGCGTCAGAAATCTCGCGTTTCATCTGGCGAACGTCGCGCTCGTCTATTCCCTCGCGTATCTGCTGTTCGCATCGATACCGGT
>DASWZY010000144.1:0-7076 GCA_036407055.1 Binatia bacterium | reverse complement strand
GATTTTTAAAAGCTCGTCCTGGAGCACCATGCGCGTCTGCGCGTCGAGCGGCCCGAACGGCTCGTCCATGAGGATCACCGGCGGCTCGTACGCGAGCGCGCGGATGATCGAGGCGCGCTTGCCCATGCCGCCGGAGAGCTGGGAAGGATAATATTTTTCGAAGCCCGTAAGGCCCGCGAGCGCGATGAAGGACTTAAGCTGCCGCTCGCGCTGCTCGCGCGAGTAGCGCTTGGAATCGAGACCGAAGGCGACGTTTTCCTCGAGCGTGAGCCACGGAAATAGCTTGCTCTCCTGCGGCACATACCCGACTTTGGTGTTGAGCCCCCGCACTTGCGTTCCTTGGAAGAGAATTCGGCCGCCGGAGGTAGGCGTAAGGCCGGCGATGAGCTTGAGCAGCGTCGATTTGCCGCAGCCCGATGGCCCTACGATGGTAATAAATTGCCCGTAGGGGACATTCAAGCTGATGTTTTCCAGCGCGGTCAGGCGGCCGCGCTCGGGTGTCTGGAACGCTTTGGTCACTCCCTCGATGCGGATCACGAGCTCGTCGCGCTGTCCCGCGCTGTGGCCGGTCGGTTCCATGAATCGCGGGCATTCTCTATCATGAAATGCGAGGTGTCAATACAGCGCGATGCTTTGAAATTCGCTGTAAAATCGTCCGCTTGATCGCCGGAATTGGATGACGTATGACGATGCTGGACAACGGGAGGATTCATGGCGAGCAGCGAGACTGTCATTCCGAAAAACAGCGGCAAAGCCTTCATCGTCAAGAAGGGGCGCATCATGCGCGTGCATGGGGAGTCGACGGCGGATTTCGTCATCTTCAATTCCCGTGACGTCGACGAGCGCTTCGACCAGGCGCGCACGAAAGTCGACCAGGGAAAGATCTACGTCACGACCGGCGACCTGCTGATCTCGAAGTTCAACAACGTTATGATGACGATCGTCGAGGACAGTTACGAAGGCACGCACGACATGGAAAAGGGGATGTGCAGCACATCCTTCTATAAAAAATGGGGCGATCAGATCTTCGAGATTTACGGCGAAACATGGAAAAAGCTCGGCCGTGAAAAGGTCGTCGCACCCAAACACGGCTGCTGGGAGAACCTCGCTAAAGCCCTGAAAAAGTACAAGATCAAAAAAGCCGACGTGCCGAGCCCGCTGAATATCTTTCAAACGATGGTGATCGACGGGCAGACCGGGACGATGCGCTACGCGATGACGCGCCCGCGACCCGGCGGCGATCACATGGATCTGCGCGCCGAGATGGATTGCCTCGTCGGGATCAGCGCGTGCCCCGAGGGCGGGCGCGGCAAGCCGCTTACGATCACGATCTATGACAAGTAGCGCGCGCTCGATGATTCACGTCGGGCCGGTGGCTTAAGGAGGTCGCCATGTTCGAGGACCTGCGCGGTTACCTTTCCCACCTCGACGAGGAAAAACAGCTCGTCCACGTCACCGAAGAGGTCGACTCGAAATACGAGATCGCCGCCGGCATCCGCAAGACCTCCGACATCGAAGGGCCGGCGCTGCTCTTCGAAAACGTCAAAAGCTTTCCCGGCTGGCGCGTCCTCGGCGGCCTGTTCGCGACGCGCAAGCTGATCGCGCTCGGCCTCGGCGTTCCCGAAGAGCAGCTGCTTGAGCGCTATCTCACGCTCGAAGACAAGCGCATCCCGCCGGCGACGGTCTCGACCGGACCGGTGAAGGAAATCAAATGGACCGGCGCGGACGTCGACCTCCACAAGCTGCCGATCGTCACGCATGCCGGCAAAGACGTCGGCGCCTACGTCACGATCGGCGTGCAGGTCGGCAAAGATCCCGATAACGGCGCGCGCAATCTCTCGATTCATCGCATGCTGCTGCTCGGCAAGGATCGGCTCTCGCTCTGGGCGCCGCCCGATCATCATCTCGGCCGGATGATTCTGAAGGCCGAGGAGAAAAAGCGCGGCCTCGAGGTCGCGACGGCGATCGGCGTCGAGCCGGCGATCGTTATCGGGTCGCAGGCGAAGGTGCCGTACGGCGTCGACGAATATCACGTCGCGGGCGGGCTCCGCGGCGCGCCCGTCGCACTCGTCCGCTGCGAGACGATCGACGTCGAAGTGCCGGCGATGGCCGAGATCGTGATCGAAGGCGTGACGGTTCCCGGCGAGCGCGTGCCCGACGGCCCATACGGCGAATATCCCGGCTGCTACAGCGAGGCGAAGTCCGCGCCGGTGCTGAAAGTCACCGCGATCACGATGCGCAAAAACCCCATCTACCAGACCGCGCTTACCGGCATGCCGGTGACCGAAAACCATACGCTGATCGAATACGCCAACGCCGCCGTGATCTACCGCGAGGCGATGAAGATCGTGCCCGAAGTGCGCGACGTCTACGTCACGCCGGGCGGGACGTTCCGCCACCACGTCGTCGTCTCGATCAAGAAGCGCCACGACGACGAGGCGCGGAATTTGATCCTCGCGCTGCTCGCGATCGGCATCGGCCTCAAGCAGGTGACGATCGTCGACGATGACATCGATATCCGTAACCCGACCGAGGTCGAATGGGCGCTCAGCACGCGCATGCAGCCCGACCGCGATTTGATTATCATCCCGCGGCTCGCCTGCTCGACGCTCGACCCCTCGGTGCCGAAGCCGCGCTCGACCGCCGGCTGGGGCATCGACGCGACCGTGCCGGTCGCCGACCGCTCGAAATACGAGAAGGTGCTGATTCCGGGAGTCGAAAAAATAAAGTACATTTAGTCTCGATGCGAGATTTCGAATATCTCGAGCCGGCGACCGTCGCCGAAGCGTGCGCCATGCTCAAGCGCTACGCCGGCGAGGCGCGCCCTTACGCGGGCGGCGCTTATCTGTCCATCGTCATGCGCCAGGGGCTGCTCCAGCCCCAGGCGCTGGTCAACATCAAAAAAATCGGCGAGCTGAAGGGGATTCGCTTCGACGCCAAAGAAGGTCTCGTCATCGGCGCGCTCACGACCCACCGCGAGCTCGAAACTTCGAAAGTCGCGCGCGAGAAATTTCCCATCTTCGCCCATGTCGAGCGCGACGTGGCGAACATCCGTGTGCGCAACGTCGGGACGATCGGCGGTAATCTCGCCTCCGGCGAGCCGCTCACGGACCTCGCACAAGTCTTTATGACGCTCGACGCGCGCGTCGCGATCGCCGGTCCTGCCGGCCGCCGCGTGATCCCCATCGAAGAATTATTTTTGGATTTTTATCATACGAGCCTCGGCGACGAGGAAATTCTCACGCACGTGATTGTGCCGCCGCTGCCGCCGCGCTCGAGCGTCGAGTATATCCGCTTCTCCAGCAGCTCGGTCGTCGACAAGCCGTGCGTCGGCGTCTGCGTCCGCCTGACGCTCGGAAGCAACGAAATTTTGAATACCGTTCGCGTCGCGCTCGGCTGCGTCGCGCCGACGCCGTTACGGGCTCGGAAGGCGGAGGAGATTCTCTCCGGCAAGCAATTTTCGGGCGAATTAATCGAGCAGGCGGCTGTTTCGGCCGCCGAGGTATGCAGCCCGACGAGTGATCTCCGCGGCTCGGAGAGATTCAAGCGCGGCATCGTGCGCGTGCTGGTGCGGCGCGCGGCGGAAACGGCGCGCGAGCGCGCGCTCAAATCCAAATGAAAAAGCAGATTCACCTCCGCGTGAACGGTCTGGAGCGCGAGCTGGAGGTGTCCACGTGCGCAACGCTGCTCGATACCGTGCGCGATCAGCTGGGCCTTACCGCGGCGAAGCTCGGCTGCGAGATGCAGGTGTGCGGCGCGTGCACGCTGCTCGTGAACGGCAAGCCGGTAAGCGCGTGCTCCTATCTCGCCGTCGACGCCGACGGCGCGGAGATCCTCACGACCGAAGGGCTCGCGAGCGGCGACACGCTTCATCCTTTGCAGGAAGCGTTCATGGACTGGGGCGCACTCCAGTGCGGCTATTGCACCTCGGGCTTTCTGCTCACGGCCAAAGCGCTGCTCGACGAGAACCCGCGGCCGAGCGAGGAGCAGATCCGCGATTACCTTGCGGGCAATTTCTGTCGCTGCGGCTGCTACGGCGAGATCATGCAGGCGGTGAAGAAAGCGGCCGGGCTCTAATTATGGAAGAGCGGACAAACCGGCGCCGCCTCGATTATCTGGCCAAGGTCACGGGCCGCGCGCCTTATTTAGCCGATATGAAGCTACCCGGCCTGTGCCACGGGCGCATTCTCCGGAGCCCCTACCCGCACGCGCGCATCGCCCGCATCGACGCGTCGAGAGCGCTGAAAATTCCCGGCGTCGTCGCAACGCTCACGCGCGACGACATTCTCGACCATCCCGCTCTCGATCCGTATTATGGCCCGGTCTTCAAAGACCAGACAATTGTGGCGGTCGAGAAGGTCCGCCATGTCGGCGATCCGGTCGCGGCCGTTGCGGCGGTCACGGCCGATGCCGCCGACGAAGCGCTCGCGGCCATTGAGGTGGATTACGAAGAGCTGCCGGCGATTACCGACGTGCACGAGGCGCTCAAGAAAAACGCGCTGCTCGTGCACGATTACGTCAAAGTCCCCGAGGCAGGCTTCGCCGATCTCGCGGAGCTTCGTCCGGTCGAAGGCACCAACATTTGCACGCATTTCAAGCTCCGGCGCGGCGATATAGAGAAGGGCTTCGCCGAATCGGACCGCATCTTCGAGGACACCTTTACGCTGCCGGCGGCGCAGCACGCCTTCCTGGAGCCGCACGGCTGCATCGCGCAGATCGAGCAGGGCCAGCGCCTCACCGTCTGGTCGACGACGCAGAATCCCTTCGTTGTGCGTACGCAGCTCGCGAACATTTTCAAGCTGCCGGTCGCGCGCGTGCGCGTGATCGTGCCGTATCTCGGCGGCGGCTACGGCGGCAAGGTCTATCCGAAGGTCGAGCCGCTCACCGTCGCGCTCGCGATGAAGGCGGGGCGGCCGGTGCGTGTCGTGCTGTCGCGCGAGGAGGTCTTTCACACGATCACCAAGCACGGCGCGGTGATCCGCATGAAGACGGGCGTCAAGAAAGACGGCACGCTCGTGGCGCGCGAATGCGAGGTGCTGCTCGACACCGGCGCCTACGCCGAGATCGGCCCGCGCGTCGCGAAGAAATCCGGCTACACGGCGGCGGGGCCGTATCGCATTCCGCATCTCAAGATCGACTCCATGTCGATCTACACGAATAAGCCGCCGGCCGGCGCGTTTCGCGGCTTCGGCGTGTCGCAGTCCGCCTGGGCGCACGAATCGCAGATGGACATCATCGCCCACGGGCTGAAGATCGATCCGCTGAAGCTGCGCCTCAAGAACGGCTACGACGAGAACGACACCTTCGTCACCGGCGAGCGGCTCACCAGCATCGGCTTCAAGCAGTGCCTTACGGAAGTCGCGAGCGCGATCGGCTGGGACGAGAAGCCGCAGCCGGTGAAGGACAAGCATATCAAGCGCGGCAAGGGCATCGCCTGCCTGATCAAGGCGACGATCACGCCGTCGATCTCGTCCGCGGTCGTCAAGCTCAACGAGGATGGCAGCGCGTCGGTCTACGCGGGGACGATTGAAATGGGGCAGGGCTCCGAGACGACGCTGGCCGAGATCGCCGGCCGCGAGCTGGAGGTTCCGCTCGAGCGCATCCAGGTGCTCGGCGTCGATACCGACGTCGTGCCCTACGATCTTACGACGTCTTCGAGCCGCTCCACCTTTCACATGGGCAAGGCGGTACAGCTCGCGGCGCAAGACGTGAAGAATCAGCTCAAGCAGATCGTTGTCGAAGACTTCGGCGTCCCGTCCGAGCAGGTCGGATTCTCTCAAGGGAAAATCCGCCTGCCCGAGTCGCTGCTCGACTATAAAGAAGTGATGCAAAAGCGCTTCGGCATGCCGGGCGGCACGCTCGTCGGACAGGGACAAGTCAAAACCAAGACCGTCGACGAGCGCGGCGAGAAGACGACCTCGGCGTTTTGGTTCGTCGGCGCAGGCGCCGCGGAAGTCGAGGTCGACAGCGAGACCGGCAAGCTCAAGCTTCTTCGCTACGTCACTGCGGTCGACGTCGGCAAGGCGATCAGCGTGCTCGGCTGCCGCCAGCAGCTCGCCGGGGCGTCGATTACGGGCATGGGGCAGGCGCTCTTCGAGGAATTGGTCTACGACAACGGGCAGCTCATCAATCCCAACTTCATCGACTATGTAATTCCCTCGCTCGGCGACACGCCGCGCATCGATTCCATTCTTGTTGAGGTGCCGCACAAGGAGGGTCCGTTCGGCGCCAAGGGCATCGGCGAGACCGCCCTGATTCCCGTCGCGCCGGCGATCGCCAACGCGATCTTCAACGCCGTCGGTGTGCGCGTGAAAGATTTGCCGATCAAGGCGGAGAAAATCTTTCTCGCGCTGGAAGAAAAACGCGACCAACGCGAATGAGCGTACGGTTCGTTTACGCTTGTCTCTGTCTCGGATTGTTACTGCTTTCCTGCGAAAACGAGAATATCCATCGCAATGCCGAGATCATCCGTCAGCAGGAAGAAGATATCGCGCGCACGCGTAAAGAATTGGCCGAGCAAGAAAAGCAGCGCGCCTGCCGCCGCGCGTTCCGCAGCTTCGAGCAGGGACAGGCGGCGAATAATCCCCGCGAGGCCGAGTCGTTCTATCGCGAAGGGCTCGCGCTCTGCCCGAGCGACGACGTCGCGCACTACGAGCTCGGGCGGATTCTCGCCGGACTCGGCAGGACCGTCGAGGCGCGGCAGGAATTCGAGGCCGCGCTGGACATCAACCCGCAATTCGGCGCCGCGAGACAGGAGCTGGAGCAATTGACGCCGCGGCAGGACGGGCCATGAAAACGATACTTTTTCTTTTGCTGGTTTCGCTCTATGCGCTGCCGGCGCTCGCGGTCGACGAGAAGAAGCTCGTCGACATGACCTATCCTTTCAACGAAGCGACGCAGCACTGGCCGACCGCGCACGGCTTCAAGCTCGAAAAGCACACCGAAGGCATGGCGGACGGTCACTGGTACGCGGCCTACGACTACAGCTCGGCCGAGCACGTCGGTACGCACATGGACGCGCCGTTTCATTTCGCGCAGGGAAAATGGAAGGTCGACCAGGTGCCGCTGTCGAAGAC
>DASWZY010000143.1:0-2965 GCA_036407055.1 Binatia bacterium | reverse complement strand
TTTAGCGCAGAAATAATACGTCTGCCCCTTGTACGAAGACGTCGCCGCGGCTTTGCTCTCCTCCACGTTCATGCCGCACACGGGATCTTTAGCCATAAATATTCCTCCGGCTGACGCTTAGGCAGGAAACCGCCGAATCTCAATCCAATCAGCTTTTCAGCGCCGGGACAACCTCGCGCGCGAGCAGATCGATCGCCTCTTCATAGTCCGGCCCGAGCTTGGCGAAGGCGATCTGATCGTAGCCGAGATCGGCCGCGGCGCGGCTGAGCTTCAGCACCTGCTCGACAACCTCTTCGGGTGTGCCGGCGGCGTAGCAGGCGCGCACGACATCCTCGCTCACGAGCGCGGACGCTTGTTCCGGCGTCGCGCCCGACCGAAAGGCCTCTTTGAGCTTCAGCACCTCCGCGCGCCGAACGCCGAGCCGGTCGTATTCCTCGTCGGTAAAGCCGCGCGCTTCCCATTGTAGGACCGAGTGCGCCGCCTGGCGCTTGGGAAATTCGATCGCCTGTGCGCGGTTGCGCGACACGGAAACGTTCAGCTCGCACATCTTGCGGAGTTTTTTGCCGGGCTGCGCCTCGCGCGCCGCTGCGTCCGCTTCGGCGAGCATCTTCGCCTGTCTGCCGGCACGCAGCATCGGAATGAACGTGCCGGAGGAAATCACCCCGTCCATCGCGCGGCCGCACATGCGCAGCGACTGCGGCCCGTTGCCGCCGCCGTAGAACGCGAACGGCGCGCGCGCCTTGAACGCCAGCGTGAACTTTCCGGAGCGATTCAAACGAAAGTATTCGCACAATAGCGGAAAATCCGCGTAGGCGACCTCCTCGCAGGCCAGCGCGCGGCGCAGCAGCTGCGCCATCTCGCGCACCATCGCGACCGGCTTCGCGATCTCGACATGCTGCGGCGCTTGGCCGAGATCGCCCTGGGCGATACCGACGCAGATCTCGCGCCCGCCGGTGAGCTCGGACATTGCGCCGAGCGCGCCCGCGAGCTCGAGCGGCTGATGAAAATACGGGACCAGGATCGCGGTGCCGATGCGCACCGGCACGGCGGCGGCGATCGCCGTGAGGACAACGAGCTGTCCGCGGTAGCGGACATTGTCGTTGACCCAAATCTGCGAGAAGCCTTTTTCCTGGCCCAACCGCGCGAGGCGGACGAGCTCGGGAACCGAATAATGATTGCAGAGATGCGTGACGAACTGGAGAGCGAATTCCATAAAAAAATTCCTAGTTTCCGGTTTCTAGTTTCTGGTCAAACATAGGAATGCGTAGGCGATTGCAGGTCCTGTTTTGCTTGCGCTTCTAACTAGAAACCAGCAACCAGAAACCAGAAACTCTTTAGAATTTAATGACCGCCGCGCCCCACGCGAAGCCCGCGCCGAAGGCGTTGAGCAGCACGATGTCGCCGTGGCGGATGCGCCCTTCGCGCCGCGCCTCGTCGAGGGCGATCGGAACCGAGGCCGCCGACGTGTTGCCGTAGCGGTCGAGATTCACCATGACTTTCGACATGGGAATCTTCAAGCGCTCCGCGAGCGCGGCAATGATGCGCAAGTTAGCCTGGTGCGGAATCACGAGCGAGACCTGCTCGACGTCGATATCGGCTTCCTCGAGCGCCTCGCGGCTGATCTCTTCCATCGAGCGAACGGCGACCTTGAAGACTTCTTTGCCGTTCATGGTGATCGTGTGCTCGTTTTTCTTGACCGTCTCGGCGCTCGCCGGTTTGAGCGAGCCCCCGGCCGGGACGTACAGCGTTTTCACGTATGATCCGTCGGTCCTGAGCTTCGCGCTGAGCACGCCGCGATGCCCGTCATTCACGGCGCCGAGAACCGCCGCTCCGGCGCCGTCGCCGAACAGGATGCAGGTTGTCCGGTCTTTCCAATTAAGCAGCCGGCTGAGCGCGTCGGAGCCGACGACCAGCGCGTGGCGGATCATGCCGGTGCGAATCATCGAATCGCCGACGGCCAGCGCATTCAAAAAACCGGAGCAGGCCGCGTTCACGTCGAAGGAGAATGCCTTCCGCGCGCCGAGCATGTCTTCGAGGACGCACGCCGAGCTCGGGAACGGATAATCGGCCGTGACCGTCCCCATGATGATCGCGTCGAGGTCCTTGGGATCGACGCCGGCGTCGTGCAGGGCGCGCGTCGCGGCGCGATGCGCCATGTCGGCGTTGCCCTTGCCTTCTTCGAGGACGCGCCGCTCCTTGATCCCCGTCCGCGTCGTGATCCATTCATCGCTCGTGTCGACGAGCTCTTCGAGCGCCGCATTGGTGACGACGCGCGCCGGCAGCTCGGAGCCGGTGCCGAGAATCGCGCTGCGCAGATGGGAATGTCTCACTCAGGCCTCCTGAAGATGACGCACGCGTTGGTGCCGCCAAAGCCGAAAGAATTGGAGAGCGCTACTTGGATGTCCGCTTGCCGCGCCTTGTTGGGAACGTAGTCAAGATCGCATTCGGGGTCCGGGTTTTCATAGTTGATCGTCGGCGGAATGAGACCGTTATGGAGCGCAAGGACGCTGAAGACCGCCTCGACGGCGCCCGCGGCGCCCAGCAGATGGCCGGTCATCGATTTCGTCGAGCTCACCGGGATTTTGTACGCCTGCTCGCCGAAAACGGTCTTGATCGCCTGCGTCTCGTTCATGTCGTTGTATTCGGTGGAGGTGCCGTGCGCATTGATGTAGCTCACATCCTGCGGGCCAATGCCGGCGTCCTCGAGCGCGAGCTTCATGCAGCGTGCGGCGCCCTCGCCTTCCGGCGCCGGCGCGGTGATGTGGTGCGCGTCGCCGTTCGCCGCGTAGCCGATGATCTCGGCATAGATCTTGGCGCCGCGCTTGAGTGCGCGCTCGCGCTCTTCGAGGATCAGCACCCCGGAGCCCTCGGCGATGACGAAGCCGTCGCGCTCCTTGTCGAACGGGCGGCTCGCGCGCTCGGGCTCGTCGTTGCGCGTCGAGAGCGCTTTCATCGAGGCAAAGCC
>DASWZY010000142.1:0-21982 GCA_036407055.1 Binatia bacterium | reverse complement strand
TGAAGTAAGGATTCGTGATCATGATCGATTGCTTCGCCGAGACGATGGAAAGCAGAAACAGCATGTAGTTCTGAAAACTGCCGCCTATGGGAGAGCTTTTGACGATCTGGGCGATGATTTTGCCGCGCGGCGCGAGCGAGGGAAAATAGCCGGTGCCGCCCAGCAGCGCTCCGGTGGCTTCGAACCAGCTGCCGGCGAACGCCGCCTGGAGATCGTTCACCAGCGGTCCTTCGATGCGCGCATTCGTGTCGCGCCAATGCTCCGGCGTGTGGCCGTCGCCGGTCCACGCGTCGCTGATGCCGTAGCCCCCGGTGAAGCCGATTTTGCCGTCGATCACGAGAACGCGGCGGTGGTTGCGGTAATTGTAGCGGAGGAGCCGCCAGATAAACACCACTTGCGGGACTTCCACACGGCGGAAGAATTCGACCTGGCAGCCGGCCTCGCGCATGGTGCTCGTGATCGCACCTGGCAGGCTGCGCGCGCCCTGGCTGTCCAGCAGAATGTGTCCTTTTACTCCGGCGCGGCAGCGCTCGGCCAACGCCCCGGCGATTTCGCGGCCGAGCGTTCCGTCCTGATACAAATATTGGGCGAACGTGATCGTCTGCCGCGCGCTTTTGATATCGCGCAGCATCGCCGGGAAGACTTCGTCGCCGTTGAGGAGAATGTCGATGCGGTTGCCGCCGATAATCGGCGCGTCGGTGTGCGCGACGATCGTGGGGAAAAACGTGGGCTCGCCCACGTGGATGTCCGGCACTTGCGTCACAGGCCGGACTTTGCCGCAGGCCGCTGCAAACAAGAGAAGCAACGCGCAGCAGGAGAATTTCGCGATCCGTTTCATGACGCGATACTTTCCGATAAGCGGCGGCATTGCAATACGGTGAACACCTTAAAAAGACATGCCTTGACGGACACATAGAGCGGGTGTAATAGGACGGCATCTTCTGTGATTCGGGTCCGAATTTAATAGGAGGGCTTTATGCCGAAGCGGACTTTGCGCGCGATCGTCCCGGCGCTCGCGCTCGCTGCGTTATGCGCCGTGCCCGTCGCCGTCCAGGCGAACGACATGGCGGCCGCGCTCTCGGGACAGGTGACGTCGGCCAAGGAAGGGCCGATGGAGGGCGTCGTCGTCGGCGCCAAGAAGGATGGCTCGACGATCACTATCGACGTCACGAGCGACGAGAAGGGGCGGTTCAGCTTTCCGACTTCAAAACTGTCGCCCGGTCGCTACGCGATTAAGGTCCGCGCCGCCGGGTACGAGCTCGACGCCCCCAAGTCTATCGAGATCTCGTCCGGCAAGCCCGCGACCGCCAATCTCAAGCTCCGGCCCGCGAAAGACATCTCGACGCAATTGAGCGATGCGGAGTGGCTGCTGAGCATTCCCGGCACCGAGGCGCAGAAAACCTTCCTTCTCGGCTGCAACGGCTGCCACACGATCGAGCGGATCGTCAAAGGCAACCATAGCTCGGACGAATGGGTGCAGATATTCCGCAGGATGTCGATGTACGCGCCCGGCAGCCAGCCGGTCCGCCCGCAGATGACGGTCGGCGCGGTGCAGCGCGATCGGACCCGCGGATTCGATCCCAAAGTCATCGCCGACTGGCTCGCGAGCGTTAACGTCGCCTACAACCAGAAAAAGATCGCCTACAAGACGTTGCCGCGGCCCAAAGGCGCCGCGACCAAAGTCATCGTGACGGAATACGATCTGCCGCGGCCGATCGCGATGCCCCACGATGTCGTCGTCGATTCGAGCGGCACGGTCTGGTACTCGGACTTCGGCGATCAGTTCATCGGCAAGCTCGATCCGAAAACCGGCAACGTGACGGACTTTCCGATCCCGCTGCTGAAGAAGGGTTTCCCGCTCGGCACCCTCGACCTCCAGCTCGACAAGGATGAGAACCTGTGGGTCTCGCTCATGTACCAGGGCGGCATCGCCAAGTTCGATCGCAAGGCGGAGAAGTTTCAGGTTTATGCGATCCCGAAGGAATGGCAGGGCGATCACACGCAGCAATCGATGGTGAGCCCGTCGAACTGGCACGTGGACGGCAAGGTCTGGACGAATAACCAGGACACGCACGCGATTTATCGCCTCGATGTCGCCACGGGTCAGTTCGAAAACCTGGGCGAGTTCCCGATTCCCGGCGCGAACCGGACGATCAACGCCTACGGCATCCCGTCCGACGCGCAGAATAATCTCTACCTCTTGGAATTCGGCGCGAACAACATCGGCCGCATCGACGCGAAGACGAAGGAGTTCAAAGTCTATTCCACCGTAACCGCCGGCTCGCGCCCGCGCCGCGGCCGCTTCGACGACCAAGGCCGGCTGTGGTTCGCCGAATACGGCGCCAACGGCATCGGCATGCTCGATCCCAAGACCGAGAAGATCCAGGAGTGGAAGCTCTCGACGCCGTGGAGCGCGCCGTATCACGTCGTACCCGACAAGAACGGCGATGTCTGGGAGGGATCGATGTGGACCGACCGCGTGGCGCGCCTCAATCCCAAGACCGGAAACGTAACGGAGTATCTGCTGCCGCGCGAGACCAATATCCGGCGCGTCTTCATCGACAACTCCACGACGCCGGTGACGTTCTGGGCCGGCAGCAATCACGGCGCCTCGGTGCTCAAGCTGGAGCCGCAGGAGCGGAAGGCCGAGACGGCGAGTCGTTAAGGACTCACAAAGGCCCGAGCCCAACGGCTCGGGCCTTTTTATTTCTGGAGCCTGGAGGAAGCTATGTTCGCGCGACACACCTTGAACGCACTGTTCATCGCTGCACTTCTTATCCTGTTGCCGAGCGCCGCGGCAGCTCAGGACCGGTCCGGAATACTACAAGGACTCGTCAAAGACGCGTCAGGATCGCCGGTCGCCGGCGCGTTCGTAAAGGTGAAGAACGAAGAGCGCCGGCTCACGTTCATGATCGTGAGCCAGGCGCAGGGCCGTTACTCGCTCGCCAACCTTCCAGGCGGCAGGTACGTCGTGCAGGCAGTCGGCGGCGAGCGTCAGAGCGACTTCTCGCAGCCGGTCGAAGTCGCCGCGGGCAAACCCGCGACGGTGAATCTCACTCTTACAACGGCACGCGCGCCGGCGCTCGCGCCAGCCTGGCCCGGCCGTCTGCCCGGCGAGCAGGTCGGCGAAGGCGGGGAAGGGCCGCCGCCTCCGCCGCTGCCGGAAGGCGCGGGCAAGCCGATCGTGCAAGCCAAGTGCGTCGCGTGCCACGACACGCAGCGCATCACGCGCGTGCGCGCGAGCCGCGAGCGCTGGCAGACGATCCTCAATAACATGCACATGTACGCGCAGGGCTCGACGGCGGCGAAGCCGCTGACGGACGACGAGGTTAAAATCGTTTTCGAATACGCACTCGCGAACTTCTCCGAGTCGAGCGCCGGCGGCCGGCCGAAGCCGGACGCGAACAGCCGCCTGCCGCGCGAGCTTGTCAAAGGCGACGCGATGAAATACGTCGCGGTCGAGTTCGAGCTGCCGAACAACACGGCCGAGCCGCACGAGGTCGCCGTCGACCTCGAGGGCAACGGCTGGGTCACCCAGCGCGTCGGGGGCAAGCTCGGCCGTCTCGACGGTAAGGCGCTGACCTACTCCGAGATCGCGCCGCCGGCCGGCACGTCGCAGACGAATCGCCTCAACGCGATCAACCGCGCGCCCGACGGCAAGCTCTGGTTCATCGACGGCGGACCGAACCGCCGCTGGCTCAGCTACGATCCCAAGAGCAGGCAGTTCGCAGTCTACGAGCTGCCAAAGTTGAAAAACGGGTCGGCGAGCGGCAATACGATGCGCGTTCACCCGAACGGCACCGTCTGGCTTAATTCCATCGCGGCGAACCAGGTGATCCGCCTCGATCCCAAGACGAAAGAGTTCACGGTTTATGACGTGCCCGCGGGCGTCAAGCGCGGCAAGACGGCGAGCCCTTACGGCATGGCGATTTCCGGCGACGGCAAGGTCTGGTTCATCGAGAACGCCGTCAATCAGCTTGGCCGCATCGATCCCGCCAGCGGCGCGATCGACGAGTATCCCATCTTCGTGAAAAATCCCGTCGCGCGGAAAGGCGGCATGGATCTCGAAGGCAACGTCTGGGTCGGTCTCCACGGCGTCGGCAAGCTCATGAAAGTCGATTACAAGACGACCAAGATGACCGTATTCGATCCGCCGAGCGAGGACGCCGGCGTCTATTCCGTGCAGGGCGATCCAAAGGCGCCCGTCGTCTGGTTCAGCGAGCAGCACGTCGACAAGATCGCGCGCTTCGATCTCAAGACCGAAAAATTCACGGAATATCCTCTGGCGAGCGCGGAGTCCGATCCGCGCCGCATCGAGGTCGACCCGTCGAATCCTAACCGCATCTGGTGGTCGGGGAACCTTTCCGGACGCATGGGCTACGTCGAGGTTCTTAAATAGGCCCGGCGTCAGGGGCGGCGCGCGATGAGTGCTTTTGCGTGTTTGTTTTCAGCCTTCGGATTTCTAGCGATCGGTTTTTACTACGTTTTCGCGGCGGGCGCGCCGCAGGAGAAGTTCGCGTGGACTCTGCGCGCGCCGCTGATCGCGGCGAACTCGGAGACCGGGGTCGCCGAGCTCGACGGGAAAATTTATGTTATCGGCGGCTATCCGTGGGATCGAAAAACCGTCGCGACGGTCCTGGTCTACGACTCGCGCAGCGATAAATGGCAGACGGCCACGCCGCTGCCCGTGCCGCTCAACCACGTCATGCCCGCCGCCGTCGGCGGCAAGGTATACGTGATCGGCGGGCAGACCTCGGAGCAGAGCGATCCCGGCAAGGCGGGCTTCGTCAACACCGTCTACGAATACGATCCTGCGGCCAACCGCTGGACGACGAAGGCGCCGATGCCGGCGGCGCGCAGCGGCGGCGCCGCTGCCGTGGTCGGCGGGAAAATATATGTCGCCGGCGGCCGGCCGCCCGCCGGACATCATTTCGCGGTCTATGATCCGAGCGCCGATGCGTGGACGAAGCTGCCGGACTTGCCCACGCAGCGAAATCATTTGGCGGCGGGCGCGCTGGACGGCAAAGTGTACGTTTTCGGAGGCAGGTTCGGCGGCGGCTTTCAAAGCGAGCGGACGGATGTTGTCGAGGTCTACGATCCGAAAACGAACGCGTGGAGCAAGAGCAGCAAGCTGCTCAAGCCGCGCGGCGGGGTCAACGGCATATTCGCGAACGGCTGCTTTCATCTGTTCGGCGGCGAAGGCAATCCCGATCATCCGTACCATGTTTTTCCCGACCACGATTACTACGATCCGGTAAAAGACGCTTGGCATAAGCTCGATCCCATGCCGGTCGCCGTGCACGGCGTCACCGGGCTCGCCTTCATCGACGGCAACATTCATCTGCCGGGCGGCGGCCTGACGCAGGGCGGCGCGAGCGGCTCCACGATCCATCAGGTCTACCGGCCGCCGATGAGCTGCCGCTGATAAGCGATTGACCCCCGGCGCGCGCTTAGATAGAATTCGCGACCGATGATCGTTGTTCTCCTCATCGCGCACGCGCTCCTCGCGGTCGCGCTGCTCGGCGCGATCACCCACCAGACGATCGGCGTGTGGACGCCGGCGAAGCGTCCGTCCGATTCTTTCGTCGCCCGCATGCGCTCGGTCTCGCCGTCGACCTATGCCGGCGCGATCATCGTCCTCTATGTAGCCACGGCCGCGCTCGGCGCGATCATCTATCCCAGTTACCGTTTGAACGTGCGCATAGTGTTGGAGCAGATGCAGCTCGCCAAGGCGAACGGTTCCTTCGAGCTGAAAGAGCATTTTGTCGCGCTCGGCTTTGGGATGCTGCCGGCATATTGGTATTTCTGGCGCCAGCCGCTTACCGATCACGCGCGTACGCGCGCCGTTCTCACGGCGCTGCTCGCCTTCATCGTCTGGTGGGGATTTCTCGTCGGCCACGTGCTGAACAACATCAGGGGATTCGAGGCATGATGTCCGGGCGGTCCTTCGCCGTTTTTGCCATCGCCTTCGCGGCGGCCTACGCGGTCCTCTACGTGATCGCGATCGAATACAATTTCGCGCTCTTCACGTATCATCCGGCGAGCGAGGAGTTTCACTGGCTGGTCAAACCTGCGGGCGATCAGCCGGCGATGTACTGGTACGGTTGGATGGCGACGTCGGCGCTCGGTGCTCTCGGGGTCGCGTTAATCGCCGCCGCGCTTCCCGCCGCCTGGACGGCACGAATCTGGTCGGGATGGTCGTGGGCGGTGCCGCTGGCTGTAATGCTCGTCTTCGGTTATATTCTTAGGGGCTATTTCATCCGTTGACCTCGCTCATGTATTCTTTTGTCCTGCATTTGCTCGCTGTCGCGTTGTTGCTGCCGGTCGCCGCATGGGCCGGAGGCAGCGACGATCAGCCGGACGTGCACGAGGACAACGGGCCGACGTACTTCGGCTTCGTCAAGGATACCTCGGGAAGGGCGATCGGCGATGCGAAGGTGACCGCGGATATCAAGGGCCGCGGCACCGTGATCACGCGCACGACTGCGGCGGGCTCATATAAGCTTCCCGGCTTCGGCAAGGAGATCACGCCCGATAAAGTCGTGATCTCGTGCAGCAAAGAGGGCTACCAGCAGACGCGCTTGCTCAGACGCACGCCGGTCAGCAAGCAGCCGCTCATCGCCGTGGAGACCGAATGCACCATGCAGCGGGCCGGAGGAAAATAACCACGCGCATCGCCAAGCTTTCATCCGGCGTTGTCTTTCTCCTATTCATTATCTTTGCGGCATTCGACGCGGCGGCGGCCGACGCAACCATTCCGCTCCGCTACGCGCAGGCGTATTCGTCGCTGCGCAGCGTCTTTTCCTTACCCATCGTGATCGGCGACCGCGAAGGTTTCTTTCGCCGCGAGGGCCTGGACTTCAAGGTCGTCGTGCCGATCCCGGGCGGCGCCGACAAGATGATCGACGCGCTCCACGACGACACAGCCGACGTCACGCATATTGCGACGCCGTTTCTCGTCCGCGCTGCGCTCGCGGGCTCCGACGCCGCGGCGATTGCCGCGGAATTCAATAATCCGATCTACAGTCTGGTCGCGAAGCCCGGCATCCAGAGCTTCGCAGACCTCAGAGGGAAGCTCATCGGCCTGGCGGACGAGGCCGGCACGATCACGATCTCGACGCGAAAGCTTCTGGCGCTCCATGGCCTGAAACCGGCCGATTTTCGCGTTAAGATTATCGAGGGAACGCCCGCGCGCTACCAGTGCCTGGTGCGCGGCGAGTGCGACGCGGTGCCGCTCGGGCAGCCGCAGGACTTCTCGGCGGTCGAGAAAGGCTGCCGCGTGCTCGGTCTTTCGACCGAAGTGGTTCCCGAGCTGCTTTATACCGTCACCGCGGTGCGCCGCTCGTGGGCCGACGCGCACAAGGACGCGCTCGTGCGCTATGCGCGCGGCTTGGCCGCGGCGTTCAAGTTCATCCGCGATCCGGCCAGGCGCGGCGCGGTCGTGGAAGCGGTCGTCGAGGCGACCGACGCCTCGAGCGCCGCCGCCGAGCAGTCGCTCAGGCTTTTTTTCGAGCCCGAGCGAGGCGTATTGCCGAAGCAGGGCGAGATCAACGTCAAAGGCTTGGCGCGCGTGATTGACTATATGGGCGAGGCCGGTACGCTGAAAAAGCCGCTGCCCGCGGCGGAACGCTTTGTCGACATGCGCTATCTCACCGCGGCGGGTATCCAATAAGATGGCATCCGCGAGCGAAATGGAGAAAATGATCGAAGCGCTCGAAGCGCCGGCGCCGTCCGGGCTCTTTCGCGAAGTGCGCGGCTTCTTCGAATTGCCGCGTCTCGTGTTGAATCTGCCCTGGCTCGCCCGGCTACCGCACGGCCACGGCGAGCCGGTGCTGGTGCTTCCGGGCTACCATGTCGGCGACCTGACGACGGTTCTGCTGAGAAACTATCTCAGGTTTCTCGGCTATCGCGTGAGAGGCATCGGCAGTAAAAAAAATCTCGACGTGCCGGAGATGCTGGTGCGCGTCTTGCGGCGACTGGCATCGCAGCACCGCAGCACCGGCCAGCCGGTGCAGATCGTCGGCTGGAGTCTCGGCGGCTATCTCGCGCGCGAGGCGGCGCGCGAACGGCCCGACCTCGTAAGCCAGATCATAACGCTGGGCACGCCGGTAATCGGCGGTCCGAAGTACACCGTGGTCGTTCACGCGATGCGGCGCCGAGGGCTCGACATCGACGCCATGGCCGCCGAGGTCGCGCTGCGTAATCAGACCGCGCTGACGACTCCGGTGACGGCGATCTATTCGCGCCGCGACGCGGTCGTGGCCTGGGAAGCGTGCATCGACCGCGACTGCGCCAACGTCGAGCATGTCGAGGTCGCAACGACGCACGTCGGGCTCGGCTTTTCCGCGGCGGTTTACCGCATCATCGCCGAGCGGCTCGCGCGCGGCGCGGAGCTGTCTCATCAGCCCTGACGCTTTTCGGCATCGGGGTTCGCCTTTTCGATTTTTTTCTCTTTCTTGAGACCGTCGCGCGTCGGCGCGGCGATTTCCGTCGGCTTGAGGCCGCGGCCGTATTGCGTCGCGTATACGCGCGTCACCTCGGCGCCGAAAAAAAAGACGAGCGACGAATAGTACACCCACAAAAGGACAGTCACGAGCGAGCCCGCGGCGCCGTAGGTCGAGCTGACGGCGCTCTTGGCCAGGTACAGACCGATCAGCAGCTTGCCGATGCTGAAAAGCAGCGCCGTCAGGGCGGCGCCGATCCACACATCGCGCCAGGCGATTTTGACGTCGGGCAGAAATTTATAGATCAACGCAAACAGGATCGTGACAAAGCCGAAGGAGATGACTATGTCGACGGCGGGCCAAACGGCGCCGACGGCGGGCAACAGATTTCTTAGATAATCACTTAATGCGGAGACGGCCGTCGTGACCATGAGCGACACAAGGAGCAGAAAGCCGATCGCGAGCAACATCGCGTACGAAATAAAGCGCGCGCGGATGATCGGCCAAATGCCTGTATGCATCTTCGTTTCGACGCCCCAGACCGTGTTGAGCGAAGACTGGAGCTGACCCACAACGCCGCCCGCGCCGAAGAGCAGGAGGGCGACGCCGAAGATCGTAGCCGACAGGCCGCCGCCTTCGCGATGGGCTTTTTGCATCATTTCCATGACGGCTCTCGCGCTCTGCACTCCCACCAGGCCGCTGATGGAATTGTAAATATAGTTCTGCGCGGTCTCCTCGCCGGCCAATAATCCCACCATCGCGGTCAAGATGATCAACAGCGGCGAGAGCGAAAACAGCGTGTAATACGCGAGCGCCGCCGCCAGTTGGAACGGTCCTTCGCCGAGCCAGTGCTCGACGCACGTCTTGATAAAATTGAAGATGCCTTTCTTTTCGTTCTTGGCGCGCATCTTCCGCCTCCTCGCAAAAGGGTGACATTTTTCCCACGCCGGAAAAAGACACTAGCCGCACAGGGTATAGACATTTTACGCGGCTAGGGGTATTAAACCTGCGTTTGCTCAACCAGAACGACGAATTTTCCACGGAGGCCAAATGAGAAGGACAACTCTGTTGCGTGCATGGTTTTGCGCTATTGCGGTGCTGCTGCTCGCTGCCGGCCCGCTCGGCGCGCAGCCGGCAAAAGAGGAATTCAAGCCGCAGGTCGGGCAGGAAGGCAAGGACGTCGTCTGGGTGCCGACGCCGCAAGCTCTGGTCGATAAGATGCTCGACCTCGCGAAAGTGACGCCGCAAGATTACGTCATCGACTTGGGCTCGGGCGACGGCAGGACCGTCATCACCGCCGCGAAGCGCGGCGCGCACGCGCTCGGCATCGAATACAATCCGGATATGGTGGAATTATCCAAGCGCAACGCCGAAAAGGCAGGCATCGGCGACAAGGCGCAATTCATGAAGGCGGATCTTTTCGAAACCGATTTTTCCAAGGCCACGGTCATCACGATGTTTCTGCTGCCGGACATCAACTTGAAGCTCCGTCCGAAGATCCTCGACATGAAGCCGGGCACGCGCGTCGTATCGAATTCGTTCACGATGGGCGAATGGGAGGACGACGAGACCGCGAACGTCACGAACGGCTGCAGCTCGTGGTGCACGGCGCACTTCTGGATCGTGCCCGCGAAAGTCCAGGGCACGTGGAAGCTGCCGCAGGGCGAGCTCGACATCAAGCAGCAGTTTCAGATGATCTCGGGCACGCTGAAGAGCGGCGGCAAGAGCGTTCCCGTCAAAGGCCGCCTGAGAGGCGAGCAGATCACCTTTTCCGCCGGCGAGGCGCAGTACAGCGGCCACGTCAGCGGCGACAAGATGGAAGGAGCGGCGAAGGGCGGCGGCGGCAATTGGAGCGCGACGCGAGTCGGCAAGTAATGCCCACATAGGCGAGCCGGTCCTCACAATTACACCGAGAGCGCCGATCCATTCGGGTCGGCGCTCTCGTTTTTAGGTCTAAATATCGCGCCGGTTGTTTCGAATTTGACAGGTCCGCCCGGTCGGTACTAAAATTCCTCCAGCCCTGAAGCCCGTAAATTTTATCGAAATCGTCTTTTCGCCGCCGCGAGCGCGTTCCCAAACGCTGCGGCGAATTCTCCTTCACTCACAGGTAAAAAAGATTTTGTGCCGCATTCGCGGCGGAGGATTGTCTAATGGAGGGAATCCTTGTCCTCGTTGTACTGATCCTCGTTATAGGCGCCGGATGCGGGCTGTTCGCGGTTTTACGTCTGAAAAATCTTACGCTGCGACTGGATCGTGTCGAGGAGGAGCTGGCCTTTCACCGGCATCGACGAGAGGAAGAAGGGTCGAGCGAGATAGAGCCTGTGCCCAAACCTCAAACGCGGCTCGCGCCGGCGGTTGAAACGCCATTAGCGCGAGACGCCGGCCCGCCGACGCCATCGACACCGACGCTAGCCGTGCCGCCGGCGGCGCATAAAACGCTGACCCTGAAAGAGCAGTGGTCCGCTTTCGAAATCATCGCCGGGACGAAGTGGCTGAACTGGGCGGGCATCGTGCTGGTCACGATCGGCGTTCTCTTTTTTCTTAAGTTTGCCTACGACAACCAGTGGATCGGCCCGCGCGGCAGAATCGCCATCGGCGCTATGCTCGGCGCAACGATGCTGCTCCTCGGCGAAAGGTTCCGCCGCCGCGAATATCCGATTCTCTTCCAGAGTCTCACCGCCGGTGGGCTCGCCGCATTCTATGGCTGCGTCTTTTTTTCGTTTCAAGTCTATCAGTTGATGGGGCAGAGAATCTCGTTCTTGATGCTCATCCTCATCACCGCTCTCGCGCTGGCGATGGCATTGATTCATAATGCGCGGCTCATCTGTCTCTTTGCCCAGCTCGGCGGATTTCTCAGCCCGATCCTGATATCGACGGGCGAAAACCGTCCGGTCGAGCTCTTCATCTTCGTCATCATCCTCAACTTCGCCACTATGGGATCCGCCTATTTCAGGAACTGGCGGGATGTCAATGTCGTCGCATTCGTAGGCATGTGGCTTTTATACGGCGGTTGGGCAAGCCGATATTACGACAGCTCACAGATCGAAGTCGCGCTCGTTTTCTCGTTTTTGTTTTACCTGATTTTTCTTGTTGTGCCGACGCTGCGCGCCGCCGCGAGGCGCGAGCCGCTCGCCGCGCAGGATCTCTATCTCATCGCGATCAATACAGTCATCGCGTTCGTTAACAATAATTTTCTTCTGGACGGAGCGTATCGGCCGTGGCTGGGGCTTGCGGTCGTGCTTCAGTCGATGACGCTCGCGACGATGTATGCTTATTGGGCGCGACGCTCTCCGGAGGATACGAAGACGAGCGTCACACTGTTGCTTGGGTCGCTCGCGCTCGTGATCGTGGCGGTCCCGATACAGTTGCGCTTCTATGCTATTCCCATTGCCTGGAGCGTTGAGGCGCTTCTATTGGGGTGGATTGGACTCCAGTACCGCCAGCGAACTTTTCAATGGGCGGCGCTCGCCGCCATTATATTGGCGGCCGGGGGACTCGTTCTCCGGCTGCCGCTGCATACGGCGCTGTTTGTCCCGGTTTTGAACCGCCCATTCGGCGCTTGGGCTTGCGTCATCGCCCTTGCTTTCGGCCTCCAGGCGGCGTTTCGCAGGTACAAAGACGGGCTAGACGATTCCTTGAAGCCCGTTTCGGCTCTACCGGCGGCAATAGCAGTCGTCTTGCTTTGCGTGCTCATTCATCTGGAAGTGTTCACTTTTTGGGAAGTGCGATTGCAACTCATGGATTGGGGGGCCGCGCGCAGCTATCAATATTCGAGCGTGATTGTTCTCTGGTCCGTGATTCCCATTGCGTTCCTTTTATTAGGACACTTTGGCATCATGTCATTTTCCATAGTTGCAGCACTCGCCGCGTATACGGTCGGCTTTCTGTTATTAGTTCAGGCGACAACTGCGGGCGCTTGGATCTCCTGGAGCGTGCCTTTCCTTAACTTTCAGTGGCTGTCGCGCTTCGCATTTGTCGTGTCGCTCTGGCTCGGCGCGACGCACATCAGGAGAATCGCCGATCGCGCCGTCGACTTGAAGCGGTGGCCTATCTTGCTCCCGGTTCTCGAAGGGACGGGTCACTGCATTCTTGTTTTCCTCGCTTACGCCGAAGTCGATGCTTGGCTCGCGGTGAGCAAGACCTTCTCTCCGTTCATGCGCTACGGGTTTGTTTCAGCGCTCTGGAGCCTTCAGGCGCTGCTCTTGATCGGCATCGGGCTGCGGACGCGAAACGGGTTTCGCCGAATATTCGGCTTCGTTCTTTTCGGCGTGACCGTGGCGAAGCTGCTGGCGATCGATATGGCGGTGCTGCAACCGGTTTACCGGATAATTTCCTTCGCCGTCACCGGAGTGCTGCTGCTCGTCGCCGCATTTCTGTATCAAAAATTTGCCCGAGCCTTGCTTGAATCCAACAATTTACCGCCGACAAAAACCGGAGAGAATGCCGCGTGAGATATCAACGAGCCGCTGCCGGTCTTCTGTTCTTTTTACTGTTCGCCGTCGATGCGTGGAGCGCTCAGATAAGCCCGCAGGAATGGAGCTGGAGAGCCGGCGTCGCGGCGGGACCTGAGAGCGGAATCGTCGCTTTGCCTCTGGATGCCGCTATCTATGACAAGCTGCATAACGCCCCGAACGACCTCCGGCTCGTCGAGCAGAGTGGGACATTGGTTCCCCATACGATCCAGTGCGGGCGTGCCGTCGTCGCGACGGCGACGATAGCGCGTCCCATACAAATCGTAGACCGCACTTACGCGCCGAAACGTTACTCGCGAGCGGTCCTGGATTTCGGCGGTAGCACAGTAAAGAACAAAGTGACGGTCGATCTCTCGGGAAGCAACTTTCGGCGGCGGGTCGCCGTAGAGGGGAGCGACGACCGTGGCAAGTGGGAAATGGTCGCGGAAAATAATTTTCTCTTCGACATCCATGTGCCCGGCCAGGCGCATCGAGTCGACACGCTCATTTTCCCCGATAACAATTTCCGTTACCTCAGACTCACCGTCGAGAATATGCCCGACGATCCGGATCGCGTGGAAATTACCGGCGCGAAGGCTTTTTATCAGGAACCGATCGGCCCGGCGCAGCTCAGTCCCGTCGAGATTGTCGACCGCCGGGTCGAGCAGGATAACAAAACCAATTCGACGGTCATCGCGGTCGATCTCGGCTACCGCAACCTTCCGCTCGAACAGATCGCGCTCATGATCGAAACCCCGCAATTCGAACGGTCGTACGTCGTCGAAGGACGGAACAGCCTTAAGCATAAAATATATCGGCGTACGGAGGAGGCGTGGCGCGCCGAGGAGCGGGAAACGCCTTGGAGCTCTATTCGGCAGGGAACCTTTTATCGCCGCCGCGACGACGGCAAAGTCAGCGAGGCGACGGCAGCGTCGATTCCGTACGCGAATTACCGCTACCTGCGGATGACGATAAAGAATCGCGACGATAATCCGCTGGACATCCGAGACGTCACAGTCCAGCGCCGGACTTGCGCGCTGCTTTTCGAGGCGCGACCCGAGGCGCGGTACATGCTTTACGGCGGTAGCGACAAAGCCGACGCGCCGTTCTATGACTTCGCCCGACTCACTCCCGGAATGGATATTATCGCGCTGCCGCAAGTCAGTCATGGAAATATTGAAACGCTCAAAGCCGAAGAGCCGGACCTACCGTGGAGCGAGCGCTACTGGTATGTGATCACCGGCGCCGTCATTATCAGCGTTTTGCTAATGCTCGCGATAATTCTGCCGGTGCTCAAGAAACAACTGGGGGAAGAACAGCAAAAATAAGAGCGCGGCGGGGCCTACCAGAGCTTGTGCTCGACCGAGAAGTATAAGAACACGCCGAAGTTGTCGGCGGGCTTGGTGATGCCGATCGGCAAGCCGACTCCCGTGACGACCTGCAATTCGTCTTCGTCCACGACCGCCGTGCGCACGCCCGGCGAGATTACCGACACGAAATCGCGCTTCGGCCTTCCGTTGCCGGTGAGATTCTCCTCGAACGTGCCGACCCATTCGAGCATCGCGTGCACCCGCGACGTGATCGCATAGATTCCGCTCGCGCCGAGATTGTAGGAGACGAGCGAATGCTTCGACGATAGGTCTCCTGAGTCGAGCACTCCACGAACGCCGGGTAAATAGGTAAGGCCGAGATTGGCGTGTGCCGCGAGACGCGGGGGAAATTTCTTGCTGAACGGAAGCTGCCACTGATACCCGACGACTCCGTTGCCGGTCCCTTTTCGGCGGTTGCCGGTCGGCAGAATCAAGCTGAAACGCGGCGCGATCGCCGGCAGGTGGTCGTTTTCCTCGAGCAGCTGATAGCGGTAGTTCATGAGCATATCGCCGATGCCGCGGACGCGCTCGCCCTCCTGGCGTAGGGCGAACGACGGAATCGTAAAAGAAATTTGATGATCCAGGCCGTACAGCGGCCATTCCTGCGTAAAGCTGAAGGCCCAGCCGCGGTTCTTCGGGTCGTTCACGTAGACGGCGTTAAAGATGTGCTGAACGACGCCCGGGTCCTGGTTGTACGCTTCCTCGATCAGAAAACTGTTATCCTCGATTCCGTCGATCGGCGTTTTCTCCGGCGCCGTCTCCGCCGCGTTCGTTGCTGTGCTGAGCGCGATCAGCAAGGCGCTCGCGAGATGGATTATGCCCCAAGTTCGAGCCATCGGTTTGTAGCCTATTTATGCGAGAGAACGTGCTTCGTGTCAACGAAACGCAGCATCGGTGTACTTGCGCAATTGCTTAAAACAACTACGCTGGATTGCGCTTTATGAAGCCGTTCATCCCCGCGATCCTCCTGATCGCCGCATTAGCGCTCGCGATCTATCTAATTCCGTTCGACTACGTGTACGTGCCTTCGGACGCGGATGCGTTGAATCCGGGATCGGCTCAGCCGGTGACGTACGATTTGTGGGGCAGAACTTTGTCGGAGGCGGAAGCGCGCGCGATATCCGGGCCGTCTTCCGGCGCGCTGGTGCGCGTCGATGACGCCATGGTCGAGCGCGGCCGCGCGGCATTCTACGGTGAGACTTTCGGCGATGAAGTTTTCTTGACCGACGTGCTTGGCGTTCTCGACGGGCCGCTGACGCTTTACTCGTTCGCCAAGGCGCTGGTGAAGCTCGGCGGCGCGGGAACGACGAACCTGCAGGTCGAAGTGAGGCGAACGGTGAATGTCGGCGGCCGCGAGTTCGTCAAGGGCTCGCTCGTCGATACCGGTCTCGACGTCGCCAAGGGCGCGTATGCGCCGCTCGGCATGAAGATCGTCAAACGCGGCGCAAGAATTCGCGTCGGCATGACCTGCGCCGTGTGTCATTCGACCGTCGATCCCGAGACGAAGAAGGTCGTGCATGGCGCGCCCAATACCGATCTGAACGCCGGGATGCTGCTCGCGCTTGCGACCAACAGCGCGGCGTATTTTTTTCATACCGACGTGGGCGACGTCTCGAAGTATGTGCTGCCGGCCGGCCCGCAAGTTCTCTCCGCGGATCATACGGAGATTGCGCTCGCCGACCGCGGAATCTTCGAGCGCGCCGTCGACGCGGCGCTGCTCGCGTGGCCGCCGGGCAGCTTCGATTCGATGGTCGATTTCAAGGCCGGTCCGACCCAGATCCCGTCGACTTTCACGCGCGAGGCCTATCCGTACGGCTGGAGCGGCTTTGCCGCCGCCGGCCCGTTTCGGGGTCTCAGCTCGCTCAACAACGTCCACGCGCTCAATTCCGATTCGTTGACCGACGCATACCTCGCGCAGTCGATGTTCGGCTTCGACCCGGAATTCTACATCGCGCTCGTGCTGCAGAACGCACCGCGGAAAAAATTCCGCTTCGACCCGAAGTCCGGCCGCAAGCCGTCCGAGTTTCTCAGGACGGTCGATCCCACGCCCGGCGCCTTTGGACTCAATCATACGGTTGAGCTGCCGCATTTCCCGAAAGGCTCGATCCTCGCGCCAAACGGGCTTCTCGCGAGCATCCCCGGCGCGAAAGTATGGGAAGACGTCGATGCGATCGCGGCGTGGGAGAATTCTTTGACGCCGCCGCCCGCCGGCGGGGCGCCTCGGCAAATCCAATCCGGCCGGCAAGTCTTCGAGCGCGCGCGCTGCGACGAGTGCCATCAAGGCCCGGCGCTGACGAATCATCGCGTGGTGCCGGTGACCCTCATCGGCACCGACCCGGTGCGGGCGCAGGCGCTCGCCCGCACGGAAGGTACTTTCGCGCCGCCGGTGTTATTCGGGCTCAATCAACCCGTGCCGCTGCCGCAGAAGCCTGTCGTTCTCGATGTGCCGACCGACGGTATCGATAAAGGCGATTTAGTACGGGCGTTCGCCTGGAGCGGCAGCGGCGGCGGATACAAGGTGCCGGCGCTTGTCGGGCTCCAGTGGACGGCGCCCTATCTTCACGACGGCGGAGTCGCGGTGGGAAAAAACGCGGCGACCGAGATCGGCGTACCCGGAACGCTGCTCAAGGGAATAGCGCCCGATGTGGCGAACAGCCTGCTCGCGCTCGTCGATCGAACCATGCGCGCGCGCGTCGTGAGCGCGAATCAGGACGACGCGCGTCTCAAACGCGTGAGCGTGCGCGGCGTCGGCCACGAATTCTGGGTCGATGCGGACGCAGGCTTCAGCGCGAAAGATCAGGAGGACTTGATCGGCTATCTCTTGAGCGCCGGGGCCGCTCAGACGCCGCCGAAGCCCTGATCCTGGGCTTCGGCGAGAAGCCACGGGTCTTTCACTTCGGTTGTCGGCGGCTTTCCGGAAAGGACGCGCGCGACTTCGCGCGCCGCGTGCGTCTGGCAGTCGATGTAGGACTCGTTCGAGTTCGCGGCCGTGTGGCAGGTTACGATGACGTTCGGCAGCCCGAGAATCTTGTGGTCCGCCGGCAATGGCTCGGGGTCGGTGACGTCGAGCGCCGCGCCGGCGATTTTTCCCGCGACCAGCGCGTCGTAGAGCGCCTCGGTGTCGACGAGGCCGCCGCGCGCGCAGTTGATGAGATACGCCGTCGGCTTCATCGCCGCGAATTGAGCCGCGCCAAACATCTTTCGCGTCTGGCTCGTGAGCGGCGCGTGCACGCTGATGAAGTCGGAAGTACGCACGAGATCGTCGAAGGAGACAAGCTTCACGTTCATCTCGTTCGCGATCTTCGGATCGAGGTACGGATCGACCGCCTGCACGTTCAGCTTGATGCCTTGCGCGCGCGGCGCGACCTGGCGACCGACATGGCCGAGGCCGACGATGCCGAGCGTCTTGCCCATGATGCGCGAGACCGGGCCGCGGTAGGCGTGCAGCTCGGCGGTGTGCCGCCGCCAGCGGCCCTCCCGCACGTATTGATTCATGCGCACGAGCTTGCGCGAAACGGCGATCAAAAGTCCGATCGCCTGCTCGGAGACTTCGATCGAGTTGCAGCCGGCCGCGTTGCAGACTTTGATGCCGAATTCCTCCGCCGCCGCGAGGTCCATGCGGTCGACGCCGACACCGGTGCGGCAGACCACCTTGGTGCGTTTTAATTGCGCGATGATCTCGCGCGTGAACGGCACCGAGCCGTGCATGATGATGCCGTCGGCGTCGCGGCCGGCCTCGGCGACCTCCGCCTCGCTGCGCGGGTTGGCGATGATCATCTCGGCGTCGATCTCGTCGAGGATCGGCTTGATGAGCTGGACCGGAACGTCGTTGCTGCCGAAATATTTGACGCGGAACTTCGCCATCGTCTACGCCCCCAAGCCGAACAACCGCACGGGGTTGTCCCAGAGAATTTTCTGCCGCGCCTCGCGCGACAGGTGATCGTTGCGACTCATGTCGCCGACGGTGCGGTCGGGAAACTTGTCGATCGCGTCGCTGTGCGGATAGTCGGTCGCGATGACGAGGCGCTCGTCGCCGACGTGCTCGACGTACACGGGCGCGAGCTCCTCGCCGGCCTCGCAGCTCGTCCAGCACTGGCGCTTGAAGTAGAAGCTCGGTTTCTCCTTTACCGTGCGCGCCGAGCCGTGCGATTCGTGCTCCCAATGCTCGTCCATGCGCTCGAGCCAGAAGGGCACCCAGCCGCAGCCGGATTCCAGGTGCGCGACCTTGAGCTTGGGAAATTTTTCCAGCACGCCGTCGCCGCAGAAGTTCAGGCACGCGAGCATCTGCTCGATCGGGTGGCAGGCGACGTGGCGGCCGAACTCGCTGTAGCGGTCGGAGCCCGCCTGCGGCAGGATCGTGCGCGCGCCTTCGTGCACGCAGACCGTGACGCCGAGGTCGGATGCGGTTTCGTAAATGGGATAATAATCCGGGCTCGCGAACGTGCGGCCGCATAATTTGTTCGGCCGCCAGAAAATGCCGACTAAGCCCAATTTTTCGCGCGCGTACTTGAGCTCGGCGACTGCGCGTTCAGGATCCTGCAGCGGAATCAGCATGACGCCGTTCAGGCGCTTGCGGTCGTAGTCGCAGTATTCCGCGAGCCATGTGTTATAGGCGCGACAGATCGCGGCCGAGAGCTCGGGATCGATGTCGTCGCGCCACATGATGTAAAGCCCGATCGTCGGGAAGAGCACGCTCACGTCGATGCCTTCGCGATCCATGTCGCGCACGTTCGAACCGGGATCGAACTTGTGCTCGTACGCGTCCGCGAAACATTCGCGCCAGCGCTTCGACGACGAAAAGATGTAGCCGTAGTCCTCCATGACGCGCCCGGGCCGCTGCGCGGAGTCGGACACCGGCTTGCCGTCCACTTCGCGCACGGTCTGGTTCGGTCCGGCGAGCCGCACGCGGTTTTTAAACCGCTCCGGCAGATATCTCTGGTAGAGATCCGACGGCTCCAGGATGTGCCGGTCGGCGTCGATGACTTTGAATCCGTCGCGCATAAAAGAATCTCCTGCGGCCGCCGGCCGCGTCCGAGTGAAAATTCGTTGCTTTAAGAAATATGCCGAGTCGGCGAGTGTAGTCAAGGCATTAAGAGTTTGTTGGGTTTCTTGAGTTTATCGGGTTGAAATCGAAAACCCAATCAACCCAACAACCCAATAACGGTTTTGGTCGGCTTGACTCGCCGTCCGCCTGCTAATATCTTCGCGAGGGCGCATGAGCGGCTTTGCGACGACGGTCGACCGCCGGTACTTCGAGGACTACGTGCCGGGATCGGTGCACGAGTTCGGCACGATCGCCGTCGAGCCGGACGAGGTCGTGAGCTTCGGCAAGCGCTTCGTGCCGCTGAGCTATCATATCGATGCGGAGGCGGCGAAGAGCAGCATCTATGGTGGGCTGATCGCGAGCGGCTGGCACACCGCGGGCCTTATGATGCGGCTTTACACGGACAATTATCTGTCCCGCGTGGCGAATCTGGGATCGCCCGGATGCGACGAGCTTCGCTGGGAGAAGCCCGTTTTCCCCGGCGACCATCTTTCGATCAGAGTGACCGTGATGGAGGCGCGGCGCTCCGAATCGAAGCCCGACCGCGGCATCGTGCGCTCTTTCGTCGAGGTTCTGAATCAGAAGCGGGACATCGTGATGAGCTTGAAAATGGTGAACTTCGTCCGCTGCCGCGAACAAAAAGCCGACCGTAAGGAGCAGTAGAATAATATGGCCGCTAATGAATTAGTCATCGACGTCCATCATCACTTCATGCCGCCGGCGCTCTTCGACCGCCTCGCCGCGCAGGCCGGCGGCCGGCGGATCGTCACGAACGAGATCAGCCTCACGCTCAACCCATCGCGTAAAGATCTCGAGGCGCACATCAAGGTCATGGACGAGGCGGGCATCAAGACGGCGGTGTTGACCGACCAGGTACAGGTCATGGGCGCCGACGTCGCGCGCATGCTGAACGACGGCATCGGCGAGGTGCAGCGCAAATATCCCGACCGCTTCGTCGGCGCGGTCCATCTCCCAGTGCACGAGAAGGGCGCCGCCGAGCGCGAGCTGAAGCGCGGCATCGAGGAGCTGGGGCTGCGCGCGGTCGCGCTGCTTGCGTGCCATCTGGACATCCAGCTCGACAATCCGGTGATGAATCCGCTCTTCGAGCGCATCCAGCGCGAGAACCTGCCGATCGTGATCCATCCGCAGTCCAAGCCGACCGGCTCGGAGACGATCTACAATCTCGACCGCTGCGTGTTCCGGCCGCTCGAGACGACGCAGGCGATCGTGCGCGTGATGGCGAGCGTGCTGCCGCGCTTTCCCGGCCTGCGGTTCGTGATGCCGCATCTCGGCGGCGGGACCTCGTCGCTCAAAGGCCGCATGATGGCGTTTTTCGAGCCCGAGGACGCCGAGGTTCCCGCGGAGCTGAAGGGCTACTTGAAGACGCAGTCGGAGCAGAAGCGCTTTGGCCTGGCCGAGCGTTTCGAGAAGCTTTTCCGCGCGCTCTACTTCGACACCGCGGGCACCGGCGCGTGGCGCCCGGCGCTCCAGGCGGCGTTTCAGATCGCGAACCCCGACCGCATCATGTTCGGCACCGACTATCCGCTCGAATGCAAGAGCGCGGCGAACATCGTCGAGGCGCTCGACGTCGTGCGCGAGGCGCCGTGCGCGCCCGCCGAGCGGACGGCGATTCTCGGCACGACGGCCAAGACGCTGTTTAAGATCTCCTAACGCCGTGGGCCGCGCGATCATTTCCATCCTGCTTGTTTTCTCCGCCGCGACGGCGTTCGCGCAGCCGCCCGTCGCGCACCAGCAGCTCGCGCGGGAGATTTATAAGGAGCTGGTGGAGATCAACACGACCGCCTCCAGCGGCAGCACGACCGCCGCTGCCGAGGCGATGGCTAGGAGACTGCGCGAGGCGGGTTTTCCCGCCGCCGACGTGCAGGTGCTCGGCCCCGACCCGCGCAAGGGCAATCTCGTCGCGCGCCTGCAGGGCAGCGACGCGCGCCGGCCCATGCTTCTGCTCGCGCACCTCGACGTCGTCGAGGTGCGGCGCGAGGAATGGTCCGTTGATCCGTTCAAGCTGACGGAGAAGGACGGCTACTTTTTCGCCCGCGGCTCGTCCGACGACAAGGCGATGGCGGCGATCTTCGTCGCCAATCTCATCCGCTACAAGCAGGAGAAGCTCGTTCCCGACCGCGACATCATCCTCGCGCTCACGGCGGACGAAGAAATTGAGAATTCACCGACTAACGGCATAGACTGGCTGCTGAAGAACCACCGCCAGCTGCTCGACGCCGAGTTCGCGCTCAACGAGGGCGGCGGCGTTACGCTGAAGAACGGCAAGGCGATCGCCAACCGTCTGCAGGCGAGCGAAAAGATCTCCGTTACCTATCGGTTGGAAGCCAAATATCCCGGCGGGCACAGCGCGGTGCCCGGGCGCGAGACGTCCATCTATCTGCTCGCCGACGCGCTCACGCGCATCTCGAAACACGCGTTTCCGGTCAAGCTCACACAGGCGACGCGCAGCTATTTCGAGAGGATGGCCGCGCTGGAGAGCGGCCAGGACGCGGAGGATATGCGCACGATCGCGCGCGATCCGATGGACACCTCCGCTGCGTCGCGCCTGTCGACGCGGCCGTCTTACAACGCGCAGCTTCGGACGACCTGCGTTGCGACGCGGCTCGAGGCCGGCCAGGCGCTCAACGCCGTGCCGCAGACGGCGCACGCGAT
>DASWZY010000141.1:0-1864 GCA_036407055.1 Binatia bacterium | reverse complement strand
GACGGAAAAAAACAAACCGCTGGAGAAGAAGAGCGTCGCGGAGATCGCCGCGCTGCAGAACAAGGACGTGCTCGACGCGTTTCTCGATCTCTCGCTCGAGGAAAAGCTGGAGACGGTGTTTCAGACCTCGAGCAACAACGGCGACGAGAAAGCAGTCGCCGAGATTCTCCGAAGCCCGTCCACGCTCGTCGGCCAGTCCGACGCCGGCGCGCACTTAATTTACGACGCGGGCTACGGCTACGCGACACGCTTTCTCGGCCACTGGATTCGCGACCGAAAGATCATGACGCTGGAAGAGAGCGTGCGGAAGCTCACGTTCATGGTCGCATCGATCTACGGCCTGAACGACCGCGGCCTCATCCGCCCCGGCCTCGCCGCCGATCTCGTTCTCTTCGATCCCGACGAAGTGCACGACTGCGAGCCCGAAGCGGTCAACGATCTGCCCGGCGGCGAGAAGCGGCTCGTGCAGAAAGCCAAAGGCATTCACATGACCGTCGTGAACGGCCAGGTGCTGACGGAAGAAGGGCGCCACTCGGGCAACTTGCCCGGGCGCGTGCTCGGCCGCGTCGAGCGGCCGATCGGCTAGCAATGTATTACGGCGAGAAAGGCGTCGTCGGGCTCGTCAAGCCGACCTACCGGCCGGGCTCGATGGAGAGCTTCATCAAGCTGATGCCCGAGGGCGTCGGCTTCATCCCGTCGCACGCCGGCATCCGCGCCGGCAACGAAAAGGAATTTCAGGAAGCGCTCGTGGTCGCGGAAAAGAAAGTCGCGAAGCTCGCCGAGCGCGGCGCCGATGTCGTCATGATCATGGGCGCGCCGCCGGCGATGGTGCGCGGCCACGGCGCCGACCGCGCGATCGCCGCCGAGCTCACGAAAAAATACGGCCTCCCGGTGCTGATCGCGACCATCGCCCAGGTCGAGGCGTTCCGCGCGCTCGGGATCAAGAAGCTCGTCGGCATCACTTATTTTCAGGACGATATGAACCGTCGCTTCGCGAAATTCCTCGAAGACGACGGCTTCGAGGTCGCCGCGATGAAGGGCATCGAAGTGGCATTCAAGGATGCCGGCAAGCTCTCGCAGGAGGCGATCTACGACTTCGCGAAGAAAACCTTTCTCGAACACGGCCCCGCCGACGGCATCTACATGCTCGGCGCGGGCTGGCACAACCTGCCGATCATCGAAGCGCTGGAGCGCGATCTGAAAACGAATGTCGTCTCGAGCATTCCGGCGCAGGTCTGGGCGACGAAAAAACAGCTGAATCTTCGCGAGCCGCTCAAAGGCTATGGCCGATTGCTGGCCGAGATGCCATAGTACCGGCGATGAAACGTCTATCTCTGCTCACGGCCGTCGTTGCTATATTTCTCCTGCCGCTTCTTGCCGCCGCGGCCGAAGTCCGCGACAAGGCCGAGGCGGAAGGCAAGCTCGCGTTTTACGCGTCGATGACGGCGACCGACGCGAAGGCGCTGGTCGACGGCTTCAAGCAGGCGTATCCGAAGATCGACGCCGAGTTTTACCGCACCAGCGACTCGCAGCTGATGGAAAAAATGCTCACCGAGAGCCGCGCGGGGCGCTCGCTCTGGGACGTCGTCAGCGAGACCGGCTTCTACGGCCATCTATTGAAAAAGCGCGGCATGTTCGCCGCGTACGATTCGCCCGAGCGGAAATTCTACCGCGACGCCTTCAAAGACCCGCAGGGCTTATGGACATCGATCTACACGACCTACGCCGTCTTCGGCTACAACGCGCGCAACGTGCCGAAGACGAGCGTGCCGAAATCTTACGAAGACCTCCTCAAGCCGGAATGGAAATCGCTGATCGGCATCGAGTCGCGCGCCTACGAGTGGTTCGCGACGACGATGCGGAA
>DASWZY010000140.1:0-7402 GCA_036407055.1 Binatia bacterium | reverse complement strand
GTAAAGCCATTTGAAAAGCTCACTTTTAATCGCTCCTTTGCCGGCATTGACCAATGGCCCGCCTTGTTTTGAAACATGCTCCAAAACGACAGGTTGTCCAGCGGATTAGCCTGGGATCTTACTTGTCCGGCAGCGCTGCCCGAGCCAAGCGCGATCCGCATGGGAAGATGGTTGGCATCTTCAGGATTCGCCGGAGGTACGGCCGTGTGCGACAAGCGATAGCAGAGATTAAATTCCTGAGCCGAAAGATGCGAGTCCGTTACGAACAACAATATTAGAATTAGAAGAGGCTTTCCGAGAGACATTTTTTTGCGACGGTTCATAAGTAGGAATTGCGCGAGTATCGCACAATCGCGGAACTGCCGAAAGCGTAACTATCGTGCCGCCGCTTTCATACCTCCATCTCGAATTCGCGCCCATTCCCCGTCGGGCGTCCGCTTTTTTGCTTTAATTCAAGTGACGCGGCAAACTCGGAGATCGCCTGCGCGGCGGGTTCGGGCGCGGACTGCAGCAGCAAATGCGGCGCGTCTAAAACGACGACCCGGACGTCCGGCCGAATGCGCTGGATCCGAATCCGGCTGTAGCGCGGGACGACGCGATCCCTCGAGCCGGCAAGGTACAATATCGGATAGCTGCACGCCGCAAGCGCGTCCTCGGCGTCGACCGCAACGATCGCGCGGGCGCGGGCGGCGAGCACCTGCGGCGTGACGAGTGCGTGGACGCGGCGCACCAGCTCCGATACAGGGCCGGCGGCGTAGCCCGCGATCATCGCGTGAACGCCGACAATCGGTAAAAATGTCCGGCTGAAGAAAATCGGGTGAATGAGGGGGATGCAGGCGCGCGGGAAGAAACGGATCGGATTGCGCGCGAAAGACGCGCAGAGTATGACGCCGCGCAGTCCCGCGGGACACGCGGCCGCGATGCGGAGCGCGAGCGGTCCGGAAAAAGATTCGCCGAGCACGATGAACGGCTCTTCTGCGGGCAGCGACGCAGCGATGGCCGGAAGCAGCTCCTCGTACGACATCGGCTTGTCGCCCGGGTACGAATGAACCATCGGCTGAAGATTCTCCGGCAGCGCCTTGACGAGCGGCTCGAAGAGGATTCCCGTGCCGTCCATGCCGGGAAGGAGGACGAGCTTCATACGATCGGAGACTCGATAACTTTTATCGAATCGAATTCGCCTGGGCTCGCGGTTGGCAAATTATCATCTGCCGCCGGCTTTTAATTCGTACGCCTGCGATTCTTTGCACTCTCCCGTCGATCCCGCGCCTGCGCAAAGAAAGATGCGCAGCCGGTCGATGCGGTTGGCCGCCGCGTTGGCCATGCACAAGGAGTTGACCATTGGCTGCATTGATCCACCCTCAAAGAAGCCGCTCTCCCACTGACAGTCCTTTCGGACCCATTGGTCCCAGTCCTTCTGATTGTTTTCGAGAGTTTTCCACTGTCGGTCCTCCTTTCCGGCAATGAATTTGTTGCGCAGCTCTTGTAGCAATCTTTGAAGTCGTGCTCGTTCGGCTTCGGCGTCCTTGGCGGAACAAATGTTCATGTCGGTTTGGCTGAGCTTTTTTCTCATCCAATCCGTGCACGTAGTTTCTGCTGAGCGAGCTAGCGTCCATGAGCCGGCTGTTTGAATTACCAAGATTATGAACCCAATGACTATCCAATGAAATTTTCTCATGTCAGTTGGACTCCCTAACCGGGTAAGTTATTCAAAAGTCCCCTCATACCTCCATCTCGAATTCGCGCCGCCATTCCTCCGCGGGCGGTTCGCCCCGCTCGGCGCGCTTGAGCAATTGCCAGATTTGCAGGCCCAGGACGTCGATCTCCGTCGACGTGTAGTGTTCGCCGCCGAAGCGGCGCGCGGTTTTGCTCTGATGTTTCAGCATCGCCGCGTCCTGTTTGAAGATCCGCCGCGCGACCGGCTCGATCAAAAGACGGACCAGCCAACCGGGAAAGCGCGTGCGAAAGAGAATCGCGGCGTTGAGACGCGTGCGGAAATCCTCGACCGGCGTGCAGAGCGTCGTGATGACGAAATGATTTTCTTCGCCCAGGCGGTACTCGACCTGCGCGATCGACGGCAGGATGAAGCGGTCGAAGTGCGTCACGACGCCGCCGGAAGGGGAGAGGATCTTGCCGGCGATTCCTTCCGGGCGCGGCTCGCCGATGTACTCGGCCTCCGCTCGATCCGCCGCGCGCGTCACGCGCACGCGGATGCGTTGTTTCGCGCCGGCGCCGCGGAACAGCCCTTTGTGAAGAAACGCCGTGTGGGGCACGTCCAGGGCATTTTCGAGCGCCGCGTGCATCGTGCTCTCGACCTCGACGCTCCGGCGCACTTCCGTATAGCCGTCTGTGAGCGGCGGCAGACGAAACGGCTCGCCCGCGGGCGCGGTGTTCGCCTCGGCATAAACCCAAACATAGCCGTCCTGCTCGCGCGCAGGGAAGCGCGGCACAAAGCGCGGCGACTTTTCCGCCTCGCCGATCAGTCCCGGCACGTCGACGCACGCGCCGGCGCCGTCATAGCGCCAGCCGTGATAGGCGCATTGGATCTCGCCGCGAACCGTCCGGCCGAGCGAGAGCGGCGCGTTGCGGTGCGCGCAGCGATCGAGCAGCGCCGCGGGGGTTCCGCCCGCCGCGCGAAACAATACGATAGGCGTTCCGAGAATGGCTCTCGCGAGCGGCTGCTCTCGAAGCTCGCGCGATGCGCATGCGACGTACCAGGCGCTTGCGACGCGCGCAACCGAGAACCGGCTTTCTGGCTCCATCACGGCAGGCGCACGAAATCGTACTGCCCCATGCCTTGCAGCAAAAAGAAAACCGCCGACGTTGCACCGTTGTTTACGACGAGATGCGGCCGCCGCGCGGCGATCGTATAGCTCTCGCCCGCCACGAGCCGAATCTCCTCCTTGGGATCGCGCAGGAAAAGCTTGATCTCTCCCGCGGCGACGTAGACCGTGTCGCGGACATTCGTATGGCGGTGCCACGGAATTTTCTGCGTCGCCGACAGCTCCAGCTCCGTGATGCGAAAGTCCGGCCGCACGACGTGCGCGACCCGCCGCTCGCACTCGTACGGCGGCGCTTCGTTCTTTACGGAATCCATAGTCTCCTCCGGCGGCGGCAATGTACGGCGAAGGAGTGCTAAGATGAGGTCCGTTTGACTCCGCCGTTCAGGCGGAAGCTTACCAGCCCTATGTGGCTTGGGCCAGCGCCGAAAGAGACGTGGACAAAGCGGCGGAGGCTTCCGCCGCGCCGCAGGTGTAGAACACGGCGAGCGACTGCGCGCCGAAGCGGATACGCTTCGATTCCTTGAGCCAGGGCAGGCTGTCTTTCATCTCGTCGAGCGGCGTCGGGTTTCTTGGGCTCAAATGCAGGACAGTCACCGGCCGCGGGTGTTCGACGATCGAGCGCTGGATATTGTCAAAGACTTCGCGCAGCACTTCGCCGTCGAATGGGTTCCAGAGATAAATGACCGTGACTTCAGGAGGAATGCGGAAGCGGCGCGCATCCACGTTGTAGAGCTCGATGTCGCGGCAGCGGAGCCGCTTGACGGCGCGGCGGACGTTTTCGGCCGCGCGCTTATGGAGATCGGCGGCGAGCTCGACGCCGATGACTTTGCGGAACGGATAAGTAGCGGCCAGGATGACCGCGCGCCCCAGCCCGGAGCCGTAATCGAGAAAGACATCGTTATCGCGTATCTCGATCTGGCTCATCAGCTGGCGGAAGCGTATGTAGCCGGTCGCCATGTAGTCGTGGCAGGATTTTTCTGTGAAGCCGAGCTCGCTGGCGAGAATCTCCCCCTCTGAGAAGATGCCGTAGCGCCAGTCGTAAACGCGCTCCGAGAAGCGAAAGAGGGCGGAACGAAGTCGCTGCAGGAGATGCGCGGGCAAGAACTGGCCGAGCGCGATGGACAACCCGACGATCGTGTGGCCCAGGTGCCAGCGCGTGACCACCGCGCGCAGCACGGGCTCACATTGAAATAGTACCTGAGCCGAGAGCCCCGCTGTGACCACATGCGCCATTGGCTACACCTCCGGAGGCGACAAAAATACACTCTATTTTCGCCGGTGCGGCACGGAGCGGCAATCGGGTGATTGCCTGGAAATGGGCCAGGAAAACCACCGCCCCGTTGCGCGGAAAAATTCTGCTCGCCGCAGCCGCTTTGGCCGTGAAAACCGCCAGCTCGCTCAATAACTTTAGATGCCGAATCTCACGAGGTAAAAATATCTGTTGCGGGGATCGAGAATATATAACGCTAGACGGTTCACGTACCCGGCGCCATATGCATAGACGTAAGCAATGTGAACATCGGCTCGATCAAGAAGAGATGGAATTGAATGCAACAAAGACAAGTCTTTGGCAGAACCTGGATGATCCTGTTCTAACCATCGAATCGGAATGCCCAAGCCCTCAGATAACACGGGCCGGTCTTTTTCGCTTTGAGGCCCATTGTGCCATTCGACTAACTCGTGTGTTGTTTGGTAGTCCATTCGTTTCGGGTAGCCGCGCGCCGGCGCCTTAAACGCTTCATCCGGCAAAAGCATGACGTAGAACTCGGCTGAATCGAGAGCGCCGTACCAGGGCGCAGTATCACAGGACACTACAGTTCTCAGCGGACGCAGCTTAATCCCTATTACAGTTTCATAGAACTCGGAGTTTCCCGGTTTTTCATCTCTAATCGAATAGTTTGCTACTCCGACTATTATGCCGATCAAGGCAGTAATTGGTAAGAAAATGAAGATCAAAAGGCGCTTTGCTAACTTCATCAAGATTCGATTTATTCCGACACCGGCAGGTGCGACTCGTCGATCGAAGCCCAGCTGACGCGGCTGCCCCACTGGCGGTGCGCCGACGGGCCCGTCGTCGGCGGATCGTCGAGGCTGCCGGACGGCACGATCATGTGCTCGCGTGCGCGCGTCGGCTTCGGCACCGGGCAGTTGCAGCGCGTGCACACGGCGGTCGAGAAGCTTCGCGCCTCCGGCAGATCGTAGCGGTGGATCAAGTCTTCGCCGGAGATCCATTTGAACTGATCCAGCGCGACCGCGATGTTCGTGCCGCGGCCCGTGCCCGTCGCCTTGCGGCAGCGCGAGCAGTAGCAGTGCGAGAAGCGGATGAACGGCGGGCGGATCTCGTACTGGACGGCTTTGCAAAGACAGCTGCCTTTAAGAGGTTGTTCGGACATAATCTTTTCTCCTTCAACTCTTTGGACGTGGCGGCGGCGATATCGCAGTGCGCACTCCAGGGGGCGCCGGCGACAGCTTCGGCATGCCGCCAAACATAGTAAAGGTTATAGTTTCGAGAAAGTGCCGGTAGCTCAAGTCTGCCGCCAAAGTTGTTGCGCTGGGATTTCCCGCCAGAAAGCTCTGGTACGAGTTCAACTTAGTGTGGCTATTTGCTATGACGCTCCCGTCCTTCGAGTCGACGAGCCAGCCGTAGAGACTACAACTGAGGTCGGAATAGAACCGACTTTCCGTGGGTCGTTGGCCGATATAAGCGAAATACACGATGAGAACCGAAGCACTGCCGCTTTCTTTAGCCATGGCGGCGATCTTCTGCTCATTGATATAAAACGCCGCCGGATATTTCCTAAATACTTCCTCGCGCTTTACAGTTGGATTCAGCGGCTTCGGTTCGTAACCTTTAACGCGAAGCATCTGTTGAAGAAAGTCGCCGCCAGCTTCGACAATGAAATCATTGTGATCAGAGTCGTTATTTTCAAGAATTTGGCTCGACGCGACGACATAGAGCGCGACGGGATTTAGACCGTGAATTCTGGCGAATGTAAGATGCGGGATTGTCGACGAGCATGAGCAGACGTAGATCAGTGCCGACAACAGAGAAGAACCAAACGCGCAGCAGCGGATTGCAGACATGTTGGTGAGGCCTCTACGGCACTGGTATCAAGCCGAATCCAGCGAGAGCGCCATCGAGCTTCGATTCGAGAACACTTTTACAAAAGATATCTAGAAGTCTCAGTTCTTCCGGGCGATAGTCCTTTACGTGCTCTTTCCAAATCGCATGTCCGAGAAGCTTAGAGCCAAACATTCGAGCATCCGATAAAACTTTGAGGTCGGTCATATCAACCACGGCGATCTCGGCCGCTAAAAAGGCCCTCGTTTTGATCTCCAGCCCGAGAAAGGACTCGCTGTAGATCGCGCATCCGTGAACAGACATGGGTGAATTGACAACTCTCTCTCTGACCCTCGCCACCAGGATCAACAGATCGATGCCGTAAACGCTTTTAAGCTGCAACAGCGGTTCGCGAACGTCTTTTAAGTCATAATCGAAAGCGGGGAACCGCGAGGTGGATCGATATATGGGCTCAAACTCCGAGTATTTGTAGTCGATATCGACGAACCTAAGGTTGTTTTTTCCCGCGAGAATGCTTTTGATCTTGTGCGTCGTAAAGCGATCGATCGCCCAGCCGGCCTTCTCGTCCTTGTCGACGTTGTTGAATACCGTCGTCCCGACTTGCGCGATATGCAGCTGATCTCCCAGAAGAGAAATCGCGCCGATGGTGCGGGCTTGAGAAAGCTTGTGAGGCGGGATCGGGGTGATACCGCAGCTCGCAAGAAACAATACACATAACAGCAGCACTTTGCTTCTTAGACTATTCATCTTGCAAAATCCCACCCGTCAATCCCGCCTCCGCCAAAATCCGTCGGCAAAAGTCGGCCTGACCCGAGAGCACGTAGAACGCCGCGCCGCCGTATTCGCCGAACGACAAGACGGCAAACGTCGCCACATACGGCTCGACCTCGACAGCATAATCGATGCTGTTATCGGTTAATACTTCTTCGACGCGCTTCGCCTCGGCCAACCGGCCGGCGAGATAAACCCGTGAGACGTCTTTGTCGCCGAAATCGTCGAGCGCAATACAGGACATGAAAAATCATTTCCAGCCGCGCGTCGCCGGATCGAATTCTGGCTGCTCGCTTTTTGGCTTCACGGGCGGCGGCTCGAATAAGCCGACGTATAGGATCGGTCCCATCACAGGAACGAAGAGGATCAACGTCCAGAGAATTTCTTTCGTAGTACGGTGGCCGCTGCGCCACAGAGACGGCAGGCAAACGACAGCCACCAGTGCCGAAACGGCGAAGACTGCTTTCGTCAACGTGTCGAGCATTGCTTGAAAATATTCGCGCTCAGCGCGCGAGCTACTTCTTCTTCGCCCCGTCCGCCGGATTGACATAGTTGATTCCCCACGGCCCCATGCCGTGGACCTGGAGGATCGTCTCGCTTTTGGTCCAGGCGAAGTGGTGCGCCTTCGCCGGCATTACCGCGAAGCCGCCCGCCGTAAGCGCGGTCGTTTTCTTGCGGTCGAGCTTGTCGCCCATGCCGAGGTTGACCGCGCCGGAGATGACCGTAACGTGCTCGTCCGACGGATGCCAGTGCGCGGGAACTTCGT
>DASWZY010000139.1:0-2386 GCA_036407055.1 Binatia bacterium | reverse complement strand
TTACCCTCACCTTATCTTCCCCCCGGATGTCCCGGAGGCGGGAATTAGCACCAGCGTTTCACCTTTCGGTGAAACCGGTTGCTGTGGCATCTACGGGCCGCGATCCCTCCGCCACTCTGGATAAGGTCCAGTTATGTGACTTAACGCTAGCCCACCGACCTGTCGCTGTCAAGGGTCTAGGCCCAGGGGATTTTTCGAGGGAATTACACCAAGCCTGCTGAACTCCCAAGACTGAAAACTGACTCTTGACGAGGCTTCGTTATTGTTGTAACCATTGGTTACATGAAGCCGAATGAGCTCAAAAAAATCCGCCGCGAGCAGTTGAAGCTCACGCAGGCCGCGCTGGCCGAGAAGCTCGGCACCACGCGCGTCACCGTCGCGCGCTACGAGAGCGGCGCCCGGCGCATCCCGGGCGTGGTCGAGGTCGCTGTCGGCCAATTCAGGCAAATGCCGCGCATCCCGATGCTCGGCATCGTCGCCGCCGGCAAGCCGATCGAGCCGGTCGCGCAAAAAGAGTTCCTCGATCTCCCGCTCGGGAACGAGGAGAGCTTCGCGCTCAAGGTCGAGGGCGAATCGATGCGCGAGGAGGGCATCATGCCCGGCGACCTCGTGATCGTTCGCCGCCAGGCGCGCGCCGCCGCCGGCCAGACCGTCGTCGCGCTCGTCAACGGCGAGGCGACGGTGAAAAAATATTTTCCCAAGAGCGATCACATCGAGCTCAGGCCGGCGAACGCCGCCATGCAGCCGATCCGCGTCACGCCGGAGGATAAGTTCGAGCTCCAGGGCGTCGTCGTCGGGCTCATTCGCCACTTCAAATAAATAAATAATGAGAAAGTTCTTTTTTCATGCCGCGCCAGATCGTTTGCTTCCAGGTTCCATCGCTTCACATCGCCGTCGCGCGCGCGAGCGCGCCCGCGCTCTGCCGCCGCCCCGTCGCCGTCGCGCCGCCGACCGCTAGGGCCGTCCTCTTCGAAGTCTCCGCCGAGGCGCTCGCCGAAGGCGTATGCGCGGGCATGCCGCTCGACCTCGCGCGGCTCCGCTGCCCGGGACTCAAGATCATCGCGCCGCAGAGCGAAGGCGTTTCCGCGGCGCACGCGGCCGTGCTCGAATCGCTCCGCTATTTCAGCCCGATCTGGGAGCCGATCCGCCCCGGCCATTTCTATCTCGATCTCACCGGCACGGCGCGTCTTTTCGGCCGCGCCGTCGACACCGCCGCGCGCATGGAGAAGGATGTCCTCGAGCGTCATCACCTGTGCGGCGTCGCCGGCGTCGCAACCAACAAGCTCGTTTCGCACATCGCCGCCGACGCGGTCTTAAAGCCGCCCGACCTCTGCGGCGTCGACCCCGGCGCCGAGAAAACCTTTCTCGCGCCGCAGCCGGTCGCGGCGCTGCCGTCGCTCCATCGCCTGTGCGGCGGCAAGACGCCGGACTTTCTCGAAATGCTCGGCGAGCTCGATCTCACGACATTGGGCAAGGTCGCGGCGACGCCGCCGGGCCATCTCGAATTGGTCGTGGGGCCGCGCTCGCGCCTCATGCAGCAGTGGGCGGCGGGCTTCGATCCGACGCCGGTCTGGCCGGCCGAGCGCCGGCCGTCGCTCGAAGTCTCCTACACGCTCGCCCCCGACGAGGTCGACGATGCGGCGCTGCTCGCTGCGCTCTACGGCCTCTTGGAGCGGCTCTGCCGCCAGCTCCGCGCGCGCGAGCGCCTCTCGGCCGGCGTGCGCCTCGACGTCGTGCAGAGCGACGGCGTCGAATTCAGCGGGCGCGCACCGCTCGCGGCGCCGTCGCACTGGGAATGCGAGCTGTATCCCGTCGTCGAAAAATTATACTTCCGCCTGTTCCAGCGCCGCGTTCGCATCCGCAAAGTCGTGCTCGCGGCCGAGAATCTGGCGGAGCAAAGCCGGCAGCTCTCGCTCTTTCCCGAGCGCCCGCCGGAGGAAAATCTAAAACAGCAGCGGCTCTCCGCCGCGTTGGATGCTGTGCGCGCGCGCTTCGGTAAAAACGCCGTGTCGTGGGGCAGCGCGTGAATTACACTCACCTGCACGTCCATTCCTCGTATTCGCCCATGCGCGGCGTCTCATCGCTCGAAGAGCTCTGCCGCGCCGCCGCGGCGCAGGGCGCGTCGCATCTAGCGCTCACCGACACCAACGGCCTTTACGGCGCGGTGCGCTTCGTCGAGACCGCGCGGCAGCACGGGCTCGAGCCGATTCTCGGCGCCGAGCTGGTTCACGTCGCGCATCGCGCCGTCTGCCTCGCGAAAGATACCGAGGGCTACGCGAATCTCTGCCGCATTCTCTCCGAGCGCCACTGCGATAAATCGTTCGATGCCGTCGCCGCGGTCGCGCGCCATCGCCGCGGCGTAATCGTTGTCTCCGACGATCTCGCG
>DASWZY010000138.1:0-5334 GCA_036407055.1 Binatia bacterium | reverse complement strand
GCCGACAAACTCGACGCTGTAAGCCGGCGGCCCGTTGGGCTCGATCGCGAGGATCGCTTTCACCAGATCGGGCCTCGTATCCGCGACCGGCCAGCCGAAGGCGCCGGCCTGCGAATGGACGAGTAAGATAGACGGGCCGATTTTATCGAGCAGCGCGACCAGCGCGGGGACATTGAGGAACTGCTGCTTGGTGAAGTCCTTGATCGCCGGAATCTGACTCTCCAGGAGCTGCTGCACGCTTGGGTCGTCCAGGTCGCCGCTGCCGGGCCACTGCGTGTGCAGATGCGCCTGCGGCCAGAGGTTGTATTTCTCCTGCGCGATGTAGCGCCGCTGCGAATTCTGGCTGTCGGCCAATTCCGTCGGGCCGTACGTTTCCTCCATATAAGAGGACCGCCCCTTGCCGACCTGATCCACCACGTACACGGCGTAGCCCCGGCGCACGAAGTACTGCGCCCAGCCTTCGCGGCCGTCGGGGGTCCCGGTATAGTTGGTGCCGGACATCGTGCCGCCGTGTACCATAATGATCGGATAGGGATGGGTTTTCCGGGCCGGAACCCGATACTCCACGTACATCTGGCCGGTCATGTACTGCTTGTTTTTGACCGTGGTCAAACGGCCGCCGACATAAAAGTAGCCGTCGCGCGCCAGCGCCAGGGGCGGCTCTTCGGCCGCCCGCGCGGGGAATGCCGCGGCGATGAAGATCAGACCTGCCGCGAGAAAAAAATGTTTTAGCGACATACGCGCCTCCTCCTGGTATCGTCCTCGGGGAGACCTATCATGTCGTCGGCCGGCCGTCCATGAACCGTCCGTCGGGATAGTGACTCATTTTGCTTTTAGAGCACCTTGCCGTTCGCCCTTCGACAAAGCTCAGGACGAACGTTAAAAGCAACTCGTTCGTGATGAACCTTGTCGAACCATGAACGAGTTTAAAAAGGAGTCACTGCCGCCGTCGGAGTTCGAGTCTTCACGGCCGGTCGCTTGACAAGCCGAAGGCGGGTTAGTAAGTAAGCTGTCGACAACCTTGTAGACAATTCATATGAAAAACGGCACCGGCACGGAAACCCTCGTCGATCAGGTCGTGCGTCATATTCAGACCGAGATCGCGCAAAACCGCCTGCGCGCGAACGAAAAGATCAGCGAGATTCCGATCGCCGAACAACTGGGTATTAGCCGCTCCCCGGTTCGGGAGGCATTCCGCATTCTCGAGCGCGACGGGCTCATAAAGCTCGAGCCCGGCAAAGGCGCCCACGTTACCGAGATCACGCCCGAGGACGCGTGCGAGATTTTTCTCCTGCGCTCGTATTTGATCGGGCTTGCCGTCCGGCTCGCCAGCGGCGGGCTGACGGCGAAGGAGCTGTCGAAGTATAAGAATTGGGTCAAGCAATTGCGGCTCGCCGCGGCACAGCGCGACGCGGGCAAATTCCTGGAGATCGCCTCCGCCGTCGAAAAATTCTTCACCCGCCACTGCGGCTCGCCGCGGCTCACGCGATTTATCGATATGCTCGGCAATCCGTGCATCCGTTACCGCGCGTTTTTGACGTCGGTGCCCGGCTACATGGCGCAAGTGGCGGCGATGCACGCCGGGATCGCCGCGGCGATCGAGCAGAACGATCCCGAGAAGGCGGAAAGCTTGAGGCGGGAAATCAGCGAAAAGGGCAGACAGTTAATCGACGAATATTTTTTAGCCCACGGCAAATAGCGCGAGCGGAAGCCCGCTAGCTTTAGTACGAGAGCAGGCATGAGCAAGTCCATCCAGCAACTCGATCAGGAGCTCGAAGAGAAAAATCTTCAAGGTCTCTGGAACGAGGAATTGTGGAACTCCGACGCCAGGCTCTTTACCAAAGATCCCAAGACGATGGTTCAGCCCTGCGTCTGGAAATGGGGCGATATCGAGAGCTCCCTGCGCGAGGCGGGAGACCTCGTCGGCCTCGGCGGAAAAGTCGAGCGGCGGACAGTTCGACTGCAGAATCCCGGCCTCAAGCAGCTTAAGGGACAAAAGCACGCCACCACCCACACCATTCATATGTCCGTGCAGCTGCTCAAGCCCGGGGAGCTGGCGAGCAGCCACCGGCATAATTTCGGCGCGTTCCGCTTCGTCGTCAGGGGGCGCGGCGCTTATACGGTCGTCGACGGCGAGCAATTTTTCATGGAGCCCGGCGATTTAATTCTCAATCCGCCGATGACGTGGCACGGCCACGGCAATGAGACCGAGCCGATCATGTGGCTCGACGGCTTAGATTATCCGCTGGTTCTCTCGCTACAGGTTCTGACGTGGGAGCCGTTTCCCGGCGGCTTCCAACCGGTCAAGGAATCATACAAGTCTACGGGCCATCGTCTCGGCATGGTCCGACCGTTATGGGAGAAAGCCTCGGGACCGCTCGCGTACAAATGGAGCGATACATACCGGACGCTCAAAAATCTCGAAGCCAGCGAGGGCAGCCCGTTCGACGGCGTCGCGCTCGAATTCGTCAATCCCGCCGACGGCGGCCATACGTTCACGACGATGTCGTGCGGCGCGCAGATGCTGCGCCCCGGCGAGATCACGCAGACGCACCGTCACAACAGCAGCACGATCTATCACGCGTTCCGCGGCGGCGGCGCCACGGTCATCGACGGCAAGAAATACGAATGGAGCGAAGGCGATTGCTTCGTCGTGCCGCTGTGGAGCTGGCATGCTCATCAGAACGCCTCGAAGAACGAAGAAGCGATCCTCTTTTCCGTCAACGATCAGCCGACGCTGGAAGCATTGAAGCTCTATCGCGAGGAAGCGGGCGAGGCGGGCCGATGATGCAAAAAAGCCGGCTATTTTGCGCGGCGCTCCTCGCCGGCTGTTTGTTGTTGGATGCGGCGTCGACGCGCGCGCAGGCGAGGCAGGACGCGAAAGAACGCTGGGCCAAGACCGTCGCCGACGCGAAGAAGGAAGGCCGCGTCGTCGTCTTCGCGCCGCCGGGCGAGTTCATCCGCGGCGCTTTCGTCGACGGCTTTAAAAAAGTGTATCCCGAGATCGAGATGGAATTCTTCGCCGCCCGCACCGGCGAGCAGGCGGTCAAGATTCAGTCGGAGCGCGACGCCGGCGTCTACAGCGTGGACGTCCTGGTCGGCGGTCCGACGACGGCGAATTTTCAGCTAAAGCCGATGGGCGCGCTCGATCCGATCCCGCCCATACTGATGCTGCCGGACGCGGCCGAGCCGAAGAGCTGGCGCGATAACCGCATCGAGTTTTCGGACAAAGAGGGGCAGTTCAATCTCGTCTTCGGCATCGAGCTTTCGCCGCCGGTGCTTTACGATCCGAAGCAGGTCAAGCGCGAGGAGGTCGAGCGGCTGACCGATTTGTTGAATGCCAAATGGAAAAGCAGAATCGTTATCAACGATCCTCAGGTTACCGGCACGACCGTGCCGCTGCTGCGCTTCATCTGGGTGACGCTGGGGCCCGAGAAGGCCGCGGATTATTATCGCAAGCTCCGCGCGCAGGTCGGCGCGGTCGACCGCGATCTCAGACGGCAGATCGAATGGGTCGCGCAGGGGAAATATCCGATCCTCGTCGGGCCGAGCGCGCGGACGGCGGGTCAAATGCAAAAGCGCGGGCTGAAATTCGAATTCATGCCGGAGTTCAAAGACATCGGCGGGGTCACGGGCTCGAGTTCCGCCACCGTCGTGAGAATCAACAAGGCCCCGCATCCGAATGCCGCGGCGGTTTTCATCAACTGGCTTTTGACCAAAGACGGTCAGACGCTCTGGAGCAGGGCGACCGATCAGATGAGCCTGCGCGTCGACGTTCCCAAAGATCACGTGCCGCCGTATCTGGCGCCCGCGCCGAACGGGAAATACTGGAAGTCCTACACGGAAGAAGCCCAGAAACGAACCGCCGAAGAGGAGAAAATTTTGAAGGAGCTTTTCGCGCGCTGATCTATTGCGCGGCGCCGCGAGTCTCTCGTTTAGGAGGTCGAACGTCGAATGTCAATTTCCCATCCGGTTCCCAACGATAAGCTCTATCTCGAACAGGTAAAGTACGGGAAGGACGAGCAGCAGCGCCGCAAGGAATCGCCGATCTTCGTCTCCGGCGACGAGGTCGCGAAGCTGTTAGAGACGAACCGCGGCGTTTACATGGTCGATCCGCGTCTGGGCTTCAACAACCGGACGCATCGTTTGTTCGTGAGCAAGCACGTGCCGACCGAGACCCAGGATCAACTACAGTGGAAGACGCTCGGCCATCGCCACACCGTCGAAGCGGTGATCCACTGGCTCGCGGGCAAAGGTTACAGCATCGTCGACGGCGTGCGCTACGACTGGGAAGCCGGCGACTTCATCAACGTGCCGGTGTTCGCGTGGCACCGCCACGTCGCGCTCTCGAAGGAGCCGGCGCTGCATGTCGCGTCCACGACCGGGCCGCTCTACATGGGAATCGGCCAGGCGGTCTATGAGGACGAGCGGTATCCCGAATACTGGATTTACGCGCAGCAGGGAGAGGACGCGCTGCGCACGCTGATTCCCGGGGGCGCCGTCATGGAGGGCGCGGCCGACGGCCACAGTGAAGCCAGCCGGCTTTATGCGGAGCAGGTAGCGTTCGCCTACAATGAAGAGCATCGCCGCCGCGCCGGGCGCGTGCTGGTCAAGGGCAGCGAGCTCAAATTCGAATCGACGGCGATGGGGAATTTGGCTTATGTGGTCGACAGCCGGCTGGGCTTCCACGCGAAGGCGCTCGCGACGATCGTCGCAGAGATTCCGCCGGGCAAGCGCTCCGGCGCGCACCGCCATCTCTACGACGAGATCGATTACGTGCTCGCGGGAAGCGGCCGCTGCATCGTCGACGACCAGTCGTTCGAGATCAAAAAGGGCGACACGCTGGCGATCCCGGTCTTCGCATGGCATCAATACTTCAACACCGGCGACGCGCCGCTGCGCATCCTGGCGCACAGCACGCGCCCGATGCTGGAAAATCTGGGGCTCGTCCTGACGCATCAGGGAGAGCACGCGGACCATTAGCAAACGCGCAGCGGGCCCAATAAGGTCGTCAGAGAAATCAAGGAGGGTAGTCGAATGGCGGACAAGGAATTGCTTGATAGCTTCGACCGTGAGCTGGCCGGCAACAGTCTCGAGGGGCACTGGATGGGCGGCTCGTCCGAAGAGGACAAGGTAGCGTACGAGAAAGACCCGCATACTTCCGTGCAGGCCCACGTGTGGAAATGGAGCATCATCTACAAGCATCTGATGCGCGCGGGCGACATCCACGGCCTCGAAGGCATGGCCGACCGGCGCACGCTGCGCCTGATCAACCCCGCGTATCAGAATATGCCGAGCCGGCGCCGGCGCGCGACCACGCACACCATCCAGATG
>DASWZY010000137.1:0-4155 GCA_036407055.1 Binatia bacterium | reverse complement strand
CGCTACGGCGTTGGCGATGGCGGCGGCCGTCGGCACGTTGGGATTTTCGGCGATCGCCTTGCCGCCGAACGGCGTCGGACCGGTCGGACTCTCGATCAACACCGTTTTCAACGGCGGCACGTCGGCGATCGACGGCAGCTTCGACTCGCCGAGACTCAGCGTGGCGATCTTGCCGTCGATCAGCGGATTTTCTTCCATCAGCGCAAAGCCCAACCCGGTAACCACGCCGCCGTCGATCTGCCCCGTCAAGGTGAGACGATTGAGCACCGTGCCGGTGTCGTGGGCCGTCGTCAGATTGATCACCCGCACCTGGCCTGTCGCCGGGTCGACCTCGACCTCGGCCACTTGCGCGGCGAAGCCCGTGACCTTCGGCATGTTCTCCGGAACGAAGTTGGTGAGATGAAAGACCGGGCGGCCGCCGTTTTCTTTCACGGCGAGCTCGATCATCCTTTCGGTCGTCGTCGACTTTTTATTCGGCGCCGAAAGCTTGCCGCCGTCCTGGCGGACTTCTTTCGGCGCACAGCCGAGCTCGCGCGCGGCAAGCTCGAGAAGCTTCTGCCGCACCTCGTCGGCCGATTTCTTCACCGCGTGGCCCGAAGTATTGGTCTGCTTGCTGCCGCCCGTGCCGGGATCGAAAGGCAGGCTGTCGGTGTCTCTGAAGACTACGCCGACCTTCTCGGGCGGCAGCCCGAGGATTTCGCAGACCATCTGCTGGCTGATGGTGTAGTATCCCGGACCGACGTCGGGAACGCCGGTGAGAATATCGACCCGGCCGCCGCCGTTCAGGATCAGCGCCGAGCTGGCCTTTCCTTCCGGCGTGCCGCGATCGTAGAGCGCGATGCCCCAGCCGCGATTTGGCTTCGCGCCGTTCTTCTTCCAGCCGGAGGTTTTCACCGCGCGCTCCAGCACCTCGCCCATGAGGATATCGCTCCATTTCTCGCCCATGGGGTTGGCGTCGCCGTCGCGGAGAATGTTTCTGCGGCGGAGCTCGAGCGGGTCGAGGCCCATCTCTTTCGCGATGATGTCCATCTGCGACTCGAACGCGAAGACGACCTGCGGGCTGCCCGGCGTGCGGGTCTGGGTGCATGGGACCTGATTGGTATACGCGCAATAAGTCTCGCAGCTGATCGCCGGCACGCGGTACATGCTCGCCAGCCGGCGGCCGCCGAGCACCGTCACCTGCGGATTCGCCTTCGGCGCGCCGTAGGCACCGCCGCTGAAATGAATCGTCCCCTTGATCGCCGTGAACGTTCCGTCGCGCGCGACGCCCGTGCGCAGGTGAATCACCGCGGGATGGCGGTGGCCGCCCGCGAGCAGCTCCTCGGTGTAGTCGAAGACGAGCTTGACGGGCCTGCCGCCGGACGCTTTCGATAAATGATAAGCGATCGGGACATCGATCAACGACGCCTTGGCGCCGAAGTCGCCGCCGACGTGGACGATGTGGATTTTGATTTTTTCCTTCGGCACGCCGAAGTCTTCGGCCATCTGCTCGCGCAGCCCCCACGGCCCTTTGTTCGACGGCCAGACTTCCACGCGCCCGTCCGGATGCGCCTGCACGGTGCAGGCGCACGGCTCGATATACCCGTGGTGGGACAGCGGCGTGCGAAACGTGTGCTCGAAGATGCGCGCGGCCTTGGCGAATCCGGCTTCGAGGTCGCCGTTCTTCCACACGACGAAGGACTGCAAGTTGTGGACCGGCATTCCTTCGGGCAGCTTGGGGGCATTCTTATACTTGTTGCGATCCTCGTGAATCAGCGGCGAAGCCGGCTTCAGCGCCTCGACGGGGTCGTCGACGTGCGGCAGCTCGTCGTATTCGATATCGATCAGCCCGATCGCCTCCTCGGCGATTGCTTCGGTGTCGGCCGCCACGGCCGCCACCGCATCGCCGAACATCCGCACTTTGTCGTGCGCCAGCACCGGCTGATCTTTCACGCGCGTGCCGACGAAGACGCCCTTCACGTCCTCACCGGTGAGAACGGCGCGGACTCCCTTTAAGGCCTTGGCCTTCGAAGTATCGATTTTAACGATGCGCGCGTGCGCCACCGAAGCGCGCAGCACCTTGGCCCAAAGCAAATCCTCGAACGGCAAATCGGCCGCGTAGCGCGTTTGGCCGGTGACTTTCCCTTCGCCTTCGATGCGGGGAAGCGCTTTTCCGATGCTGCGAAATGGCGGTTTCACGTCAGGCGAGTCCGTACAGCCGCGCGCAGTTGTCCCAGAGGATCTTTTTTTGGCTCTTCTTCGACACGCCGTCCATCTCCAAAAATTCCTCCACGGCCTCCGGAAAATCCGAGTCGCCGTGCGGATAGTCGGTGGAGAAAACGATGTTGTCGTCGCCGACGAGATCGATGATCATCGGCAGCTCTTTTTCATGCTCGGTGGAGATCCAGCACTGACGCTGGAAATATTCGCTGGGCTTGAGCTTGCCGGCCGTGGGAAAGCGGCCCTTCTCCATCGCGTTGTCCAGGCGGTGGAGCAGAAACGAGACCCAGCCGCAGTAGCACTCGAGAAACGCCACTTTTAATTTCGGGTGGCGGTCGCAAACGCCGCCGCCGATGATGTCGGTCAGGGCCACCATATTTTCGAGCGGGTGGGAGACGACATGCCGGAGCAGCAGATTGTCGCCGAAGCGGTCGCCGATCTGCGGCACCTCTCCGGCGGCGGCCGCGGAATGAAAGCCGATCGGCACGCCCAACTCCTCCAGGCAGGACCAGAGCGAATCGAAATAGCGCGCGTGCCAGGGCAGACTGCGGAGCGGCTCGGGGCGCGTGAAGACCCCGACGAAGCCGAGCTTGCCGACCGCGCGCTCCGCCTCTTTGACAGCCTCGTTGGGATCGTGCAGCGGGAGCATCGCGACGCCCTTGAGACGCTTCGGATCGGTCTCGCAGAAGTCGTGGAGCCAGTCGTTGTAGGCGCGCGCGATCGCGGCCGAGAGCTTGGCATCCATCTCCTCGCGCATCATGATCCCGAGGCCGATCGAGGGGTAAAGCGCCGCGACGTCCAATCCCTCACGATCCATCGCCTTGAGCTGCGTCGCCGCGTCGAAGCCGTGCGCGCGATAGTCGGAGATCTCTTTATCGATGCGCGTCGCGTCGAAAATGCCGCCGCGATACGTCGGCTTGTAGCCTTGCAGGATTTTCCCCTCGAGCAGCACCATCGCGGAGCTGCGCGCCGTCGAGCTCAGAATTTTCGGCGCGCGGTCGCGATATGCGGGATCCATGTATTTCTCCCACAGATCGCCCGGCTCTCTCAGATGCATGTCGGAATCGAGTATCCTAAATCCGTCTTTCATGTCGTGTAACGCCTTTTCTAAACTTTCAGAGATTCGCCGCCGCCTTGGCGCCGCACTTTCTCCAATACCAGCGCCCCCAGCGCGACGTCCGCCACTCCCTGCCCCGCGTTATTTTTGAACAAAGTAATTTGGTCCGCGCGCGATCTGCCCGGTGCTTTACCGGCGAGGATCGCTCCGATCTCCACCCACTGCTCCCAGCAGACGACGCCGCGGCCGACGGGGTCGAAGATGTCCGCCTGCTCGTCTTGTACCGCCTGCTGCACGGAGGCGATCCCCAGCACGTGGCTGCGCCTGAGCGTCGCATCGTCGATCTCGCGTCGCTTGGCGCTCGCAAAGCCTCCCTTGACCAATCCCACGTTGCTGCCGACGATCGACGTAACATGCATGCCCGGCTCGAGCCACTCGCCGTCGAATACCGGCACGCTCGAATTCGTCGCGGTGAGGACGATGTCCATTCCCCGCACGGCCTCTTCAGGGCGTGCGACCGGCTCGATTTCGGCGTCGACGATCTCCGCCATCTCCGCGGCGAAGCGGGTCCGGTTCTCGGGCGTCCGGCTGTAGACCTTGATGCGCTTCAGCCTGCGAATCCGCGCCAGCGCTATCAGATGGTTCCGCGCTTGGCCGGAGGCGCCGAAAATACCCACTGTCTCAGCATTTTGCCGGGCCAGTAGATCGGTTCCAACCGCGCTCGTCGCGGCCGTGCGCAGTCCCGTAACGGCCACGTTGTCCGGCAACTCGCCGCAGGTAAATTCGCCGATAATGATCGCCTTGAGCTCTCCCTCGGCCGCGTCGTAGAGCACGGTGACCGGATGGTTGAGCCGCGGGTATTCCTGGTGATCGGAAAACGGCTTGACCCATTCGCAGTG
>DASWZY010000136.1:0-2830 GCA_036407055.1 Binatia bacterium | reverse complement strand
GTTGTCGCTAGCGCTGTCTAGCCATGCCGCCGCCGCGCAGGCGCCGGCGAAAAAAAGTGCAGCGAGCCCAGCCGCTACGGCTTCGCTGATCAACGTACAAATCTTCTAGACCGATGCGGCGAATTCGCTCATCCGTCTTCAGTCGACGGGGGCGCTGGCATTCGATCGTGTTAAGTCAAAGAACCCTCAGCAGGTTTCGATCAAGCTTTACCGGACGCAGCTCGGCGACATTCCGCCGTTCGAGCAGCCGGCGTTCGGCTCGGTTTCATTCTCCGACGACGGCCGCGGCATCGTAACCGTGACGATCAATCTCTCTTCTTCACGGGATACGGCGAAGGTTACGCAGGGCGGGAATCCGAACATCGTCGAAGTTCGGGTGAAGTATCAGCAATGAGACGAGCGATCACGAACATCGGACTGTGTTGGTGCCACGGCGAATTGCCTGGCAGCGCCTGTCGAGGAGTTTCTAGCGACGAAGAAAAAAATGGAGCCACCCGCCGGACTCGAACCGGCGACCTGCTGATTACGAATCAGCTGCTCTACCAACTGAGCTAGGGTGGCTTACATCGGTTTGAACATGTGCACGATCCCGGCGACGATGAACGAGCCGAGATACGCGATCAGGACGTCGAAGATCAGCGCCATGCCGGCGACCTGCTCGAGGATCGACTGTAGGCCGATGTACCGGACGCCGAACTGCCCCACGAAACTGCCCAACGCGCCGACGACCAGATAAAGCAGGAAATTCGACTTCCCCGATTGCGCCACCGTCTTGGTCGCGAGAAAGCCCACGACGAACGCGATGAAGAGCGCAAGGAGGACGTTGTCTTGCAGATAGGTTAGGGCTTCCGCCGCGCTCTCGTTCATTCGCTCGGTTTCGTCTTAAGCCGCTGTAAAACCGCTTGCGCCGCCGCCGCCGGATCCGGCGCGGCGATGATCGCCGAGATCAAAGCCACGCCCCGGGCGCCGGTCTCTCCTATCGTTTCGACGTTGTCCGCGGATATTCCGCCTATAGCATAAACGGGAATCGAAATTTTTTCCACTACTTCCTTGAGTCTCTTCAAACCTTGCGGCGCTCCGTAAGCCGCCTTGGACGGCGTGAAGTAGACCGGCCCGAAAAGGAGGAAGTCCGCGCCGGCTCGCTCTGCGTCTCGCGCTTCTTCGAGCGTATGAATCGAGGCGCCGATGAATTTCGCTTCGCCTAATAGTGAGCGCGCGGCGCCAACCGGCATCGAGGCGCCGCCGAGCTGGACGCCGTCGGCGTCCACGGCGAGCGCGACATCGACTCGGTCGTTGATGAAAAGACGCGCGCGGTGGCGCGCGCAGACGTCCTTAAGCCTCTTGGCGAGCTGAAAAAGCTCGCCGCCGCCGAGATCCTTTTCGCGCAGCTGTACGGCCTTGACGCCGCCCGCGAGCGCCTGCGCGACGACGTCGACGAGTTCGCGCCCGCCGGTCAGCTTGCGGTCGGTTACGAGGTAAAGATTGAAATCGGGCCGCGGCACTTAGCCGAGCACGCCTTCCAGCGGGCTGGAGGCGGTGGCGTAGAGTTTCTTCTGGATGCGCCCGGCGAGAAACGCCTTGCGCCCGGCATCGACCGCAAGCCGCATCGCCTCCGCCATCAGGATCGGCTCGCGCGCGCCGGCGATTGCCGTGTTCATCAACACGCCGTCGCAGCCCATCTCCAGCGCGACCGCCGCGTCGGACGCCGTGCCGACGCCCGCGTCGACGATCACCGGCACCGTCGCGTGCTCGAGGATGATGCGAATATTGTACGGATTACGGATGCCGAGGCCGGAGCCGATCGGCGCCGCGAGCGGCATCACCGCCGCGCAGCCCATCTCCTGAAGCTTTTTCGCCGTGACCGGATCGTCGTGGATGTAAGGCAGCACGACGAAGCCTTCCTTGATCAGCTGCCGCGCCGCGTCGAGCGTGGCGGGAATGTCGGGAAACAGCGTGCGGTCGTCGCCGATCACTTCGAGCTTGACGAGGTTGCCGATGCCCGCCTCGCGGGCGAGCCGGCAGGTGCGCACAGCGTCGTCCGCGGTGTAGCAGCCCGCCGTGTTGGGAAGAATCGTGAATTTTTTCGGATCGAGGTAGTCGAGCAGATTCTCTTTATTCGGGTCGGTGATGTTGACGCGCCGGACGGCGACGGTGACGATCTCGGCGCCGGACGCCTCGATCGCCTTTTTAGTCTCCTCGAAGTCCTTGTACTTGCCGGTGCCGACGATGAGGCGCGAGCGGTATGTCTTGTCTCCCAATTTGAATGCGTCGTTCATAACTATCCCTTATCCGCCGCCGACGAAATGGACAATCTCGACGGCGTCTCCTTCCTTTAAAAATGTTTCGCCGTGCGCTGCGCGCGCGACGATGTCGCGGTTGAGCTCGACCACGACCCGCCCGGCGCGGATGTCGAGCGCGTCGAGCAGCTGCGCGACGCTGAGTCCGTTTGCGATCTCTTTTTTCTCGCCGTTGATCTGAACCAGCATGAAAACAAAAAACCGTATTCGACTCGGCCAGGTTCTGGCCAGGGAATACGGTTTAAGCTCGTCCCCAAAAATCCGGGGACCGTGACTCTCGCGCTTCCCTACGCCGGTGTCATCCGGATCAGGTTCGGAGGGTTGCCCGATAGATTTCGGGCTCTCAGTCCGCCTCGACGGACACCCCTAGCATCAAGCTCACACCTAACAAATGGGTCCGGTCAAGTCAAACTTCGATCGCGACGCTGGCGTAGCCGACGACTTCGCGCATCGGCTTGGCGTCGCCGGAATGGCAGTGCTTGAGCAGCCGCGGTTGCTTCGCGCCGAGCGCCGCCGCCGCGAACAGCACGGCC
>DASWZY010000135.1:0-2044 GCA_036407055.1 Binatia bacterium | reverse complement strand
AACTCTTCGTCATGCAAGAGGTCGATCATGATCGGCGCGCTCGTGACCGAGAGCAAGAGCGCCGGCCCGCGGCTGCCGTTGTAAAGCTTGTGCCAGCAGTTGAGCGGCACCGCAAAGAGGCTGCCCTGCTGCCACTCGAAGTGGAGCTTGGACTTGCCGTCGTCCGCGCTCCATATTTCCGTCGAGCCCGCGCCCCGGAGCACGTAGATCAATTCCTCGTAGAGGTGCTTCTCCGGCTCGAGCGCGCCGGCGGGCGGGATCTCGCTCACGTACATTCCGGTGAAGCCTTCCATGCCTTTCAGCTGGATAAACGCGCCGCGCCCGCCGGTGCGCGCCCACGGCTTCAGCGGCAGCTCGCCTACGTCCTCGACGCCGTGCGTCTCGACAATCGGGACGCCCTGCTTTTTCATCCAGGCTTCGTAGCTCGTGTCGCGCTTCATTTTTTGCCGGGCTCTTTGTGGCCGCCGTCTCGGCCGAAGAAATAATCGCCGGCCGCGACCGCTTCGGCGACGGCGTCGTCTTCCTCGGTCCACATGCCGAGCGGATAGCCGTACCAGGGCGTGCGCAGCGCCAATTCGGGCATGCGCTCTTCGCGCCAGATCTCCAGCGCGCGCTCCATGAAGCGCTTCTTGGGCACGCCGACGGGCGGGTAGGGGCCTTTGCGCGTCGCGTCGATCAGCATGCCGGAGCAGCCGACGGGCGGCGGGAAGTGGCGGTCCTCCGGCTTGGTCATCAGCGGATGCGCCGAGGGATCGAGCAGGGGAGACCTGCCGGTCGTGATCTGCACGTCGCGATGCGGCTGCATCGCAAAGCTCATCGCCCACATGACCATCTCGGGATCTTTAGGATCGATGTCTTCGTCGACGACGATGATGACTTTGTTCGTCGTGCCCATGCTCGCCGCGGCGTGCAGCACCTGCTGCGGCTTGCTCGGGTGAGTTTTTTTCATGCGGATCACCCACCAGTTCCAGCCGCCGCCCATCTCCGGGCAGCTCACTTCCAGAACTTCGGGAATGCCGCAGCCGTATTTCAGATAATTATCGAGCATCATCTCGCGGCAGGTGCGCGAGATGCCGTTCGACTCGCTCGGCGGCAGGCCGACGAGGATCGCGGGAAACAGAGCGCCTTTGCGGCAGGTGATCGCTTTCACTTTGACCACCTGCTTGAGCGCGTGCTCGGCCATGAGATAACCGGGATAGTCGCTGAAGGCGCGCTCGCGGATCGCTTCATCGGTCGAGATTTCGCCTTCGATGATGATCTCCGCCTCCGCCGGGACGTCGAGTGGAATCGTCTTGCAGCGCACCAGCTCGACCGGCCGGCCGCGGATCGCGCCGGCGACGGACAATTCGTCGACGCCGTAGGGAATATTCGCCGCGGCGACATAGGCGATATCCGGCAGCGCGCCGAGACAAACGGCGACCGGCAGCGGCTCCTTGCGCCGGCGCGCGACGGGAAAATGATAGAGCATCGCGTCGTGCACGCGCGCGATGCCGGCGAGAAATTTGTCCGGTGCAAAAAAGTGCCCGCTGTACATCCCGACATTGCGCATGCCGGTCTCGGGGTCTTGGGTGAGGATCGGCGAGGTAACGCGGATCGCGCCGCTGAAGCCGGGTTCTTCGACCGGCGCCGGCAGCATCGTGAGGCCGGTTTTCTCCAGCTCGGCGCCGGTGTGAACCTCTTCGTGCACCGGCGCGCGCTCGACCTTGACCGGAGCGATCGGATGCGTGACCGCGTGATGCCATTTCTCGTAAATTCCCTGCGGGTCGTCGCAGCCCATGCCGAGGCCGACGATCGTGCGCGACGAGCCGTACATGCCGGTCACGACTTTCATTGCGTAGCAGTTTTGCTTCGCGTCGACGACGTTCTCATAGAGAAATACCTGGCGCGCGTCGTCGCTGCGTCCGCGGTATTGCAGGCGCATGAGCGGCATCAGCTCGCTGTCTTTGTTGACCGGACGCATCCAGCGGTGGAGCTTGCCGCGCTTTTCGAGCGCGGCGAGGAAATCGCGCAGATCGGCGTAATAGGCTTGAGACATGAATTCGCG
>DASWZY010000134.1:0-14705 GCA_036407055.1 Binatia bacterium | reverse complement strand
AATTCTTCGAGCGACCCCGGGCGATGCGTCGGCTTGATGAGCCCTACCGTGCCTCGCCAGCTTGTATACGACATGCTCTCCTCCAATGGTTCCTGAAAAAACCATATTACAACCGAAGATCGCTTGGCAACGCTGCCGCGGCATTTTATCATCATATCTCCATGGCGATCCGGCGTATTTCCCCCGCGGAGGCAAAGCAGCGGCTCGGCGAGGCCGCAGCGCTCGCGCTTTTCGATATCCGCGAGCGCGGCGAATATAATACGGGCCACATTCCCGGCAGCACTTCGCTTCCGCGCCGCGACATCGAATTCCGCCTCGCGCGCCTGCTTCCGGCGCCGAGCGTGCCGGTCATCGTGACCGGCGACGTCGGCGCGCGCGACGTGCGCGCGGCGACAGCTTTGGACCGCGCGGGCTGCAATGATGTCGCAATTCTGGAAGGCGGCTTAGCCGCCTGGACACAAGCCGGCTATCCTATCGCCTCGGGCGTCAACGTTCCGAGCAAAGCGTTCGGCGAAAAAGTTCACGCGGAGCGCCGCGTGCCCGAAACAACCCCGCAGGAGCTCGCCGAAAGCATTCGCGGCGGCGCGAAGCCTCTGGTCCTCGACGTCCGCACGCCGGAAGAATACGCCCGTTTCTGCATTCCCGGCGCCGTCAATGTGCCGGGGGGCGATTTGATTCTCTGGGCGGAGGAGCTGAAAAATTCGCGTGCGCCCGTCGTCGTCAATTGCGCCGGGCGCACGCGCAGCATCGTCGGCACCGAAGCGCTCCGGCGCCTCGGCGTGAAAGATGTGCGCGCGCTGCGAAACGGCACGATGGGCTGGGTGCTGGCGGATTACGATCTGGAGCGGCCGCAGCGAAGCCCTGCTGCGCCGTCGGCGTCGAGCCGCGCCGCGGCCGAGCGCATCGCGTCCCGTATCGCCGAAGAAGAAAAGATCGCATTCATTTCAGTCGCTCAGCTTGGAGAAGTCTTGATCGCGGATAAAACCACAACAGTCTATCCGATCGATGTCCGCTCGCTCGGAGAGTACCTGTCGGGCCACATCCCGGGATTCTTCAATGTGCCGGGCGGCCAGTCGGTGCAGTGCGCGGACGATCACATCGCGGTCCGGAACGCGAAGATCATTTTCGCTTGCGACCGAACGGCGCGAGCGGTCATGGCGGCGTACTGGTACGGGAAAATGGGCTTCCGCAACGTTTTTGTCCTTCAGGATGGAAGCGAAGGCTGGGCGCGATCCGGCCGTAGCCTCGAAATCGGCGCGCCAAGCGAGCGCGTCTTCGGCCTGGACGAGGCTCGCGCCCGCGCCGCGTTCATTTCCAGCAGCGCGCTTGCTTCGTCGATCGATCGCGGCGAAGACCCCCTCGTTATGGACGTCGGCCTAAGCACGGAATATGCGAGCGGCCATGTGCCCGGCGCGGTCTGGCTCTCCCGCGGCTGGCTGGAAGAAATACTGCCAAAGCATTATCCGGACCTGCGCCTGCCCATCATCGCTACCGCGGCCGACGAGCGGCAATCGATTTTAGCCGCGGCGGCGCTTTCGGAAATGGGCTATGAAAGCGTTCGCGCCCTCGCTGGAGGAACCAGGGATTGGATCGACGGCGCCAAACCGATAGAAACCGGACTTACAAAAACCCTCGCCGAGGCGAACGATGTCGTTCTCTCGGCATCGGTCACCGGCGATAAAGACGCGATGCGCCGCTATCTCGACTGGGAAGTGAAGCTGACGGGAAAGGCTGAAAGATAATCAACGGGCGCCGGCGGCGCTCGCGCGCGCGGCGTTTTCGAGCGCCCTGCCGTAACTCGCGATCAGATCTTTTTCTTCCTCGGCTGTGACGCCGATTTGCGGCCGCCGCACCGTTGCGTCTGCGATCAGCCCTTCGTGCCGGAGAATGATCTTGATCCGCGCGACGGCTTCTACGATCGGCTCCGCAAAGACGAGCTCCTTCAGCTCGGCGAGCTCGGTCTGGACACGCATCGCGCCGGGCTGATCGCCGGCGCGGCCGGCGCGGTCGATGGCGCCCCAGCGCGCGGTCGCGAGATTGGAAACGCCGATGAGCGCGCCGCGGGCGCCGAGGCCGTAGCTTTCCGCGACGAAGCGGTCGTTGCCGGTGAGCACCGCCATGCCGCTCCCCTCCGCGGCGAGGCGTTGCATCGTCTCCGTAAAGAGATCGATGTTGAACGAGGCTTCCTTATACGCGACGACGCTCTCCAGACGCGCGATGCGGCAGACGGTCTCGGGATCGTACAGATAGCTCGCGACGGGGATCTGGAAAAGCACCAGCGGCAGTTTGCAGGCGCGCGCGATGTCCTCGAAAAAACGCCGCTTGAGCTCGCCGCCGACCTTGCCCCAGGCGAACAGGAGCGGCGGGAAAATCATCGCCGCGTCGACCGGCAGCTGCTCGAGGTCGCGGACGATCGCGATCGCCTCGTCCGTCGACTGCGGCGCGATCGCGGCGATATGCACTTTGCCCGCCGCACGCGCCGCCTCCCCTGAGATTCTGTAGACCTCGCGCTTTTCCTCCGGCCGCAAAACCGGCCCTTCGCCGATGCGCGCGCACGAGACCAGGCCCGCGACTTCCGGGATCGCGGCGAAGTGGCGCGTCAGGCGCTCAAGGCTATGGATATCGAGCGCGCCCGAAGCCAGAAAGGGCGTCACGTGCGGGACAAAGAGCCCCTGGAAGCGCTCGTTTTTGAGCGTCATCTTAGACGCCTTGAAGGATCTTGGCGAATTTCGCCTTCAGCCGCGCGCGCATCTCCGGCGCCACGTCGACGACCGTGGGGAATTTTCCCTTGAGCTTGCGCTCGTACGGCATGCAGGCATCGATCAGAATGCGATTGTTGAAGTTGCCGGGCAAAAACATCGGGTCGCGCCCTGAAGACCACGCGCGCTGGATCGTGTCGATGTCGGTCATCGGATCGAAGCGCGTGCACATCGCCCACAGCACCTGATCGAGGTCGGAGCAGTCGATGTCGTCGTCGACGACGACCGTCCATTTGCCGTTGTAGGCGCCGGCGGCGCAGTTGGACGCCACGTGCAGCACGTTGCGCGAATGGCCGGGATAGCGCTGGCGGATCTGGATCGCGGTGAAGCGCGTCGCCGGTCCGCCTTCGTGATTCCATACTCCGAGAATCTCCGGCAGGCCCGCGGCTTCGAGCGCCTGCCAGATCTCCGCCGCGCCCGCGATGCCTTTGAGCAATCCGGTCTCGTCGACCGGCTTGTGCTGCGGCGCGCATGTAAGAATCGGATTGTCGCGGTAGAGAACCGTCTTCACGTCGATGTACGGCCGCGGCACGACGTCGTCGGAATAATAGCCCATCCACTCGCCGAACGGCCCTTCGGGCCTCACGTTGCCCGGCACCGCCTCGCCTTCGACGACGATCTCGGCGTCGGCGGGAATGGGAAAGCCGGTGTACGGCCCTTTGACGACTTCGACCGGCTCGCCGCGGATGCCGCCGGCGAAGTCGTATTCGGAGACGCCGCGCGGCAGCGGGCTCGACGATAGTAAATACAGCAGCGGGTCCTGGCCGCAGACGATCGCGAATTTGCAGCTCTGGCCGCGCTCGAAATATTTGTCGCGGTGGATGCGGCCGTGCTTCCCTTCGGTGATCTGACAGCCGATCGTCTTTTCGTCGTAGACCTGGCAGCGGTACGCGCCGAAGTTATACCAGCCGTCGTCGGGGTCTTTGGTGATGCACATGTCCGCGGTGCCGATGTAGCGCGCGGTGTCCTGCTGGTGATGGATCGGCACGGGGAATTTCAGCACATTGACTTTGTCGCCTTCGAGGACGTTTTTGAGGATCGGACCGTCCTTGACGAACTTGGGCTTCAAAAGCGTCATGTTCTGCATGCGCTCGTGATAGGCCTTGACGACGTCGGCCTTGTGCTCGAATTCGAGCGGCAGGCCGAGCGTCAGCGCGACGCGCTTGAGCGAAGAGAACTGGCCGTAGAGCGTGCGGTATCCCTTGGGATATCCCGGAACTTCGTCGAATAGGATCGCCGGCGCCTTGCCTTTGGCGGTTTGCGTGAGCAGCTGCGTCGTCGCGCCCATCTCGCGGTCCCAATGGGCGCCGTTGATCTTGACCAGCTCGCCCATGCGCTCGACCTGCTCGATCCAATCGCGCAGCCCGCGATAGGCTACGCCGCCTTCGGCATGATTGATTTTCTTTTCGGCTTTCGCCATTCGCTCTCCCCGCTTATGAGCCCGCCGCCGCCCGCGCCTGCGGCTTGGACGAGAAGCCCTGCTTCAGCCACCACTCGGCGACCTCGGTGCCGGTCGCGAACCAGACGCCTTGGTGGGACTTCATGTATTGGATGAGCTGCCGGAGCGCCGCGGCGCGCCCGAAGCGGCTGGAAATATACGGATGGAACTGGAACGTGCAGAAATTCGGCGAAATTCCCGATTCCTCGTAAATATCGTCGAAAGAGCTCTTCCAGACGACCAGCGCGTCGTTCGGATTGCCGGAATCGCGGTGGCCGTAGGTGCGGCCGTCGCCGAACGGCTGGCGCGGCAGCTCGACGATCTCGCGCGTGCCGTCGCTCCAGATAAACGGGAGATCGTGCGAGAACGAATTGCTGTTCCAGAGGTAGCCCTGCTCCATGAGGAGCTCGATGCTGTTCGGGCTCTGCGTGCAGGAGCGCCAGCCGATGGGACGCCGGCCGGCGCGCGTCTTGAGCATCTCCAGCGTGCGCCGGATGACGTCGCGCTCTTCCTCGCGCGTGAGATCGCGCGCGACCTCGTGGTGATAGCCGTGGCCGGCCACTTCGTGGCCGCGCTGCGCAATCGCCGCCATCGCCTCGGGAAAGCGCTCGGCGATGCCGCCGCAGGTCATGAACGTCGCCTTGACCTTGGTCTCGTCGAGGATGCGGATAATGCGCCAGATGCCGGTGTTCGGGCCGTATTCGCCCTGCGTGTATTCTTCGTGGTTGATCTTGCCGTTCTTGTCGGGCTTCACGTCCTCGCCGCCCTGGAAATCGAAGGTCAGCGCGACCGCGAGACGCGCGCCGTCGGGCCAGAAGATTTTTCCCTGCGCGTGATGCTCGGTCAGCATGGTAGGCGCCCTCCTGTGGAAAGATTGCGAATCCCCAACGCTTCAATACAACTTTCGCCCCGGACCCGCAACCGAAAGCTAGCGCGCCGCGACGGCGACGAAAGTGTCCCTGAACTCCTGCGCGTAGCGCACGTAATTTTTCTGCACGCGCTCCCAGTCCATCTCCATGAGCTTGATCTTGGTGACGCGCGCGATCGGCTGCTCGAGATCGACGCGCGAGCTGTTGCGCCCCATCTGCCGGAAAATGTCCTGGCCGTCGCGCGAGAGGATGTAGTCGATAAACACCTTCGCGGCGTTCGGCCGCGGCGCGGCCTTCGGCAGCATCACGCAGACCGGCGGGTTCGGCGCCAGCGGCTCGATCGCGTGCCACTCGACCGGCGCGCCTTTGCCCTTGAGACTCTCCGCCTCGTGGACGCGCAGCGTGGGCGCGAGCGCGAACTCGCCGGCCGCCATCAGCTGGCCGAGCAGCGTGTGGCCGCGGCGGATCTGCGGATTTTGCTGCGCGATGCGGCGCATCAAGTCCTTGCCTTTCTCCTCGCCCATGAGCTGAAGGATCGAGGCGTACCACTGGACATCCTCTTCCTCCAAGCCGATCTGCCCTTTCCAGCGCGGGCGCGTGAGGTCCTCCCAGTGCTTCGGCACATCCTGCGGCCCCACCTGCTTCGTGTTATAGCCGAGGACTTCGAGGTTCCAGTAGATGCCGGACCAATAGCCGTCACGATCTTTAAGCGCCGGGTTGATGCGCTCGCGCTCCGGCGACGCGTACGGCGCGATGTAGCCGGCGTCTTTCAGCTGCCATGCCTGGAGGCCGCTGATGATGTAGACGTCCGCCAGGTTGCGGCCGGCTTTGATCTCGGTGGCGATTTTCTGGATCAGCTTTTCCCCCGTCGCGCGGAATGGCTCGACGGTCAAATAGGGAGCGCGCTTGCGGAAGCCGTCGAGAATCTTCTGCGTGTCGGGGACATTGGTCGTGTGATAGACGACGAGCGACTTCTCTTCGCGCGCTTTCGCCGTCCAGTCCTGCGCGAAAGCCGGAGTCGCAGCGAGGACGATAAAGATCGCCAGCAAGTATTCGAATTTATGTGACGGCGCGCTTTTCATCGAATCCTCCCGCGGGCATCGTTCGGCGCAATTCGCCTGCTATAATATTCCATCACGCAAGTCTATACGGCGAGCGCGGCTTGATTCGCCGTCGTGCCGAACCTATACTCCGATCGCGGGGAGGCCCACATGTTTCCTCATCTGAAAAACTTCAATCTCAAGCATTGGATCGACGAGAACCGCGGGAGCTGGGGGCAGCGCCGGGTCATCTGGGAGGATTCGGACTTCATCGCCTTCGTCACCCGCGGGCCGAACAGCCGCAAAGACTTTCACGTCAATCCCGGCGACGAGATATTTTATCAGCTCGAAGGCGAGCTGAATCTCCACTACATGCAGGGCAAGCAGCACGAAGTCGCCGTGTTGAAGGCCGGCGATATGTTCCTCATGCCCGCGAACACGCCGCACTCGCCGCGGCGCGGCGACGGCTCGTGGACTTTCGTCGTCGAGCGCAAGCGCCAGCCGGAGGAGCGCGACCTTTTCGTCTGGTTCTGCGAAAGCTGCGGCGAGAAGCTTTACGGCATGACCGTGCGCTTCGACGACCCCAGCGACGCCGTCAAGACCGCGACCGACAAGATCCGCTCGGACGTTAAGCTCCGCACGTGCCGTCGCTGCGGCGAAGTCCTCGCCGCCTGAGAGACCGCTTCACTTCCTCAGCTCCGCATGTGCACGCTCGCGCTATATCTTCGCCGATTCGAAAACTATCCGCTCGTGATCGCCGCGAACCGCGATGAGCGCTTCTCGCGCGCGGCGGCGCCGCCGCAGATTTGGCCGACTGATCCCAGAATCGTCGCGGGCAAAGACCTGGTCGCGGACGGGACGTGGCTCGGCGTCAACGCGCGCGGCATCGCCGCCGGAGTCGTCAACCGAAGATTTCAATTAGATGCAGGCACAGCGCGCTCGCGAGGGCTGCTCTGCCTCGACATGCTCGAAGCCGCTTCGATGGCGGATGCCCAGGCGGCGCTGCCGTACGAAGACGCCGGCCGCTATCAAGCCTTTCTCCTTTTGGTCGCGAGCATCGAAGGCGCGTTCGTTGCATACAATTCAGCCGATATCGAACGCCGTCCCCTCGCGCCTGGCCTGCACGTTTTCGGCAACACTTCATTTACCGGCGAGGACGGACAGAAGCTCGACCGCGCGCGCGAGCTCTTCGCGGCAGCGGGCGATTCGCTCGCGCCTTCGCTTGTTGGGGGACTGGATGTGGCCGTCGACATTTTACGAGGAGTTCTGGGCGACCATACGCCGATCGAGACTAGCGACGCGAAGGGCGCTCTCTGCGTCCATACGCCCGACGCGGATTACGGCACCGTTTCGTCGAGCATCGTTTTTCTTTCGGAGATCGATCATAAATTCTATTTCTATCACGCGCCGGGTCCGCCCTGCCGGACGGACTTTCAGTTGGCTGCGTCGCTGGAAATTTCATGAGCGCCGCGGCCGAGCCCAGAAGCGCGTCAACCGTCATACTCTTGCGCTCCGGCGCGAAGAACGGCATCGAAGTCTTGCTCACGCGCCGGCCCGAGGCGATGGACTTTCTCGGCGGCGCGTACGTCTTTCCCGGCGGGACGGTGAGGAAAGACGACTGCTCGGAGAAAATCCAGAAGCGCTGCCGCGGAATGTCGGCAACCGCCGCCAGAGACATTCTCGGCGCGCATCTCAAGCCCGAGGTCGCGCTGGGCCACTGGGTCGCGGGAATTCGCGAGGTATTCGAAGAGGTGGGCGTGCTCTTGTGCGCCGGTGAAGCATCGCTCGCGGCGAGAAAATCGGAATTTGAGCGCGAGCGCCGCCGCATCGTCAGGCGCGAGACGACTTTAGCGGCGATGCTAGAGGCCGGGAATTTATCTTGCGACGCGGGCGCCCTGCTCTATTTTTCGTACTGGCTCACGCCCGAGGAGTTCGCGATGCGCTTCGACACGCGCTTTTTCGTCGCGCTGCTGCCGGACGGACAAACTCCGCTGGAGCGCTCCGAGGAAGTCGCCGACAGCCTCTGGATCGCACCCGAGCGCGCGCTGCAACTCTACGCCGAGAGAAAACTGCCGATGATTTTTCCGACCTACGCATCGCTCAGGACGCTGGCGGATTTCGAGACGGTGGAATCGGTCGTGAAGGAATACCAACCTAGGAGCAGCACCTTTGCCTTGTGATGTGTATAATTATATGATATATACACACCCATGAAATCAGAAGCACGAGTCCGCAAGCAATTTATTTTGCCCGCCCGAAAAATTAAGAAAGCCAAGGCTATCTTGGCCGCGAGAACCGACACCGAAGCCGTCGAACGCGCCTTGGACCTTGTCATCGCCGATGACGAGATCCGCAAAGCTCTGCGCTCCGTCAGGGGATCATGCAACATCGAAGACGTCTATGGCCGGCTCCCCCGCTAAGGCGATCCTCGACACCTCTATTTACCTGTCGTTTCTGCGCAAGGGAGCAGACATTCAAGACCTCAACTTCCTGCTACGCCCAACGCTTCTCTACATGAGCAGCGTGGTTTTCGTCGAGCTTTACTCAGGGGCGCGGGATCGTTTATCGCTTCAACGATTGAACAGACTGTACCAAACCTTCGACGGCTTGGGCCGTTTGATTTCACCCGATAATGAGGTTTGGTTTCGGGCTGCGCGAGTTCTACAACAACTCGGCATTCGCCACGGTTTCGAAGAGACCGGGCTCGCGAGGCTCACTCACGACATCCTAATTGCGATGACAGCGCGAAAGATCGGCGCTACGGTGTTTACACGCAACGCACGCGACTTCGAGCGCATTCGCTCGCTACAAAGCTTTCAACTGCAAGTGTACGGAGATTAGTTGTTCTCGATGCTCAAGGAAAAAGTCAATTCGCGGAAGTCAAAATCACGGAACCTTCCCGCCCCAGAGCTCCTTTAGAAACCCGCTCTTTTCCAAATCTTCCGCGAAGCGGTTGTCGTAGATCTCGCTCGCCTTCTTCCGCACGTTCGTCTCCGTCTTGGCGAGCTCGACGGCGTCGGCGACCTGGTCGCCCGGCACGAGCAATCGGCGATTGACGATCGCCTTCGCGTAGGCGTCGTAAGACGATTGTAGCGCTTCGGCGTCTTTCAATTTGAGCGCCTTGCTGACGGATGCCTTGGCCTTTTCGGGATTTTTCTCGACGAACTGTACCGACTCGGCGAACGCGGCGACGACGCGCTGCACGAGCTGGGGCTTCTCCTGAATCTGCTTGGGATTCGTGTGCACGGAGCTATAGATGAACGGAAGCTTCAAGTCGTTGAGATTGTAGATGACATTGAACCCGTCGCGCCTGCCTCGGACGTCGAGCGGCGGCGTGACGATGATCGCCTGGATGACGTCCTGCACCATGTAGGTGTAGCGCTCGGACTGGCTGCCGCCCACGGGATGCAGTTTCACCTGTTCTTCTGTGAGCCCGAATTTTTTCAATACGGCGCGCGAGAGGCGGTAGCTCAAGTCGCCGGGCCGCGTGACGCCGATGCTCTTGCCTTTCAAGTCCTCGGGCCGCTTGATGTCCTTGCGCGCGAGCAGAACGTACGGCAGGCCGACGAGCGGCGCGGCCACGAGCTTTGCCTCGATGCCGGTGGCCATGCCGGGAATCGTGCCGTCGGCGGCGCAGAAGAGAAACTGGATCTCGTCGGACGCGAGCGCGGTGAGCGAGATGCCGCTCCCGCGGATGTAAATGTGATTGGCCTTGATGCCGTACTTGTCGAAGAGGCCGTTGTCGAGCGCGGTGTAGAGATGGACGAAGCCGCCGGACACGGCGCAGGTCGCGATACGGATGCTCACCGGCGTCTCGCCGGGCTTGGCGAGATACGGATTGGCCGCGGCAATGAACGGCGCGGCGAGAACCCAACAAAAAAAGATTGCGGCGGTGGATACGGCGCGCTTCATATTTTCACCCCCATAATACCCCCAAGGCCGCTCAAGTGCTCTCAGCGGCGCGACGAGCGAGCGCAAAAAGCATATGGCTTTTTAAGCCGCCGTCAATACTGCGGTTTGAAAGCGAAGCGATGCGTCGTGTGGCTGAAGCGGATCGTACGCGTCTTCGAGCGCATCACGACGGAATGCGTCGTCGCGCCGCCGGGGAAGAAATGCACGCCCTCGAGATAGTCGCCGTCGGTCACGCCGGTCGCGGCGAACATGACGTCGCCGCCCGCGAGATCTTCGAGCGAGAATTTCTTGTGAATGTCTTTGATGCCCATCGCCTGCGCGCGCTCGACCTCCTGCGGGTTGCGGAATTTCAACCGTCCCTGCATGTCGCCGTCGACGCAGCGGAGCGCCGCCGCCGCGAGCACGCCTTCGGGCGCGCCGCCGATGCCGAGCAGGAGATCGATTCCGGTCTCGGCTTTAGTCGTGGCGATCGCCGCCGAGACGTCGCCGTCGCCGATCAAGCGGATGCGCGCGCCCGCCTGGCGCACTTCCTTGATCAGCGCCTCGTGGCGCGGGCGGTAGAGAATGATGACGGTGAGGTCTTCGACGCGCGCGCCTTTCGCCTCGGCAAGCGCTTTAAGATTCTCCGTCGGGCTCTTGTCGAGATCGACGACGCCTTTGCCGACCGGCCCGACGGCGATCTTGTCCATATAGGTGTCGGGAGAGTGAAGAAAGGATCCCTTGTCGCCCATCGCGATGACCGACAGCGCGTTGGGGCCGCCGTTGGCGCAGATCGTGGTTCCCTCGAGCGGATCGAGCGCGATGTCCACCTCCGGCGCGTGGTCGCCGCTGCCGACCTTTTCGCCGATGTAGAGCATCGGCGCCTCGTCGCGCTCGCCTTCGCCGATCACGATCGTGCCGTCGATAACGACGCCGTTGAAGGCCTTGCGCATCGCGTCGACCGCCGCCTGATCCGCGGCCTTCTCGTCACCTCTTCCCATCCACCGCGCCGAGGACAGCGCGGCCGCCTCGGTTACGCGGACAACTTCTAGCGCGAGGTTTCGGTCCACGTCTTTTTCCCTCCTATGAGAGATTCGATCAGCTCGAACGCCCGCGGCGCGACAACGCCGCTCCTGGCAGCATCGCGCTCGTTGAAGCCGAAAGGCTTCGGCGCGCTCTCTTCCGCCGCACTGTAGAGAATGAACGGCACCGGCTCGGCGACGTGCGTCTTCAGCGCGATCGGCGTCGGATGGTCAGGCAGGAGCAGCAGGCGCCAATCTTTGCGGCCGCTCAGTTTATCGACGACGGTCCCCACGACCTTTTCGTCGAAGTTCGCGATCGCCTCGATCTTCTTCTCCGCGTCGCCCATGTGGCCCGCTTCGTCGGGCGCCTCGACGTGAATGAAAATCAAATCTTTCTTTTCGAGCGCCGCGACCCCATATTCACCCTTTCCTTTATAATTGGTGTCGAAAAAGCCCGTCGCGCCTGGGACTTTTATACGCTCCAGGCCGGCATAAACGCCCAAGCCGTTGATGATGTCGACGGCCGAGATGACCGAGCCGTCGATGCCGAAGCGCTTGTTCAGCGTCGGCAGCGCCGGCGCCCTGCCCTGTCCCCACAGCCAGATCGTCGTCGCGCGGCGGTCGCCTTTCTGCGCGCGCTTTTGATTCACGGGATGCGCGGCGAGAATCTCGCGCGAGCGGCGCATGAGATCGGCGAGGCGCTCGGCGCCGTCGCCGGAAGGCATGTGCGGCGCGATTTCCTTGTCGGTGATGTCGTGCGGCGGCGTCGTCTCCATTTTTTCCTTGCCGGAGCGCCACACCATCAGGTTGCGGTAGCTGACGCCGGGAAAGAACTCGATGCCGTCGCCGCCGAGCTCGCGGTTAAGATCGCGGACGATCTCCGCCGCCTCCTCGCTCGTGATATGGCCGGCGGTGAAATCTTCCATGATCTCGCTCGCGCCGCTTTTTCCGATCGTCACGAGATTGCAGCGAAACGCGATATCCTTGGGCGAGAGCTCGATGCCGACGCTCGCCGCTTCGAGCGGCGCGCGGCCGGTGTGATAAAGCGCCGGATCGTATCCGAGGATGCTCATGTTGCCGACGTCGCTGCCGGGCGGAAAGCCGTCGGGAATCGTGTGCGCGAGGCCGAAGACGCCGCGCGACGCGAGCCGGTCCATGTTCGGCGTGGGGGCGATTTCGAGCGGCGTCCGGTTGCCGTACTTTTCCAGCGGCCAGTCGGCCATGCCGTCGCCCTGGAGGATGATGTATTTCATGAGGCGGCTTCGCGCTCGAAAAGCTCTGTCAAAAGCTTCATGTCGGCGGCGATCCGCATCGGCTTGTCGGATTCGCGGATCGCGACGTCGGGATCTTTCAGACCGTGGCCGGTGAGCGTGCACACGACGACGTCGCCCTTATGAAAGATTTTCTGCTTTTGTTTTTGGATCACGCCGGCGACCGAGATCGCGGAGGCCGGCTCGGCGAGAATGCCCTCGCAGGTGGCGAGCAGCTTGTACGCGGCGAGGATCTCGTTGTCGGTCGCGCTCTCGATGACGCCGCCGGATTCGTCGCGCGCGGCGACGGCCGACTGCCAGCTCGCCGGGTTGCCGATTTTGATCGCCGTCGCGATAGTCTCCGGCTTCTCGATCACGCGCCCGAGCACGATCGGCGCGGCGCCGGCGGCTTGAAAGCCCATCATCTTGGGCGGCGCGGAGATCCGACCGATGCGGTTGTATTCCTGGTAGCCTTTCCAGTAGGCGGTGATGTTGCCGGCGTTGCCCACCGGTAGAAAATGATAGTCGGGCGCGACGCCCAGATGATCGCAGATCTCGAACGCCGCCGTCTTCTGCCCTTCGATACGGTAAGGATTGACCGAGTTGACGAGCGTTACCGGATAATTCTTCGCGGCCTCGCGCACCATCTTGAGCGCCGCGTCGAAATTGCCGGCGATCTCGATCACCTTCGCGCCGTGGATCATCGCCTGGCTGAGCTTGCCGAGCGAGATGTTTCCCTGCGGGATGAGGACGTAGGCCTTCAATCCCGCGCGCGCCGCGTAGGCGGCGGCCGACGCGGAGGTATTTCCTGTCGACGCGCAGATGACCGCCTTGCTGCCCTCCTCGACGGCTTTGGTGATCGCCATCGTCATGCCGCGGTCTTTGAACGAGCAAGTCGGGTTCAATCCTTCGAGCTTCAAATAAAGCTCGATGTCGGGATTGATCGCGCGCTCTAGGTTGTGGCAGCGCACCAGCGGCGTGTTGCCTTCGAGCAGCGTGACGATCGAGTCTTCTTTGTCGACGGGAAGAAATTCGCGGTAGTAACGGATAACGCCCGGCCACGCGGTCCCGGATTTCGGCGCCGCGCCGGGCCTCGCCATCTTCGCTTCTCTCGCCGCCACGTTTAATTCCAGATCGGGAACCAGAGGGGCTCGGCGAGCATGTAATCCCGCCGGCCGATCACTTTCATAGCATTCTTTATCTGCCCGATGGAAGAGCGTTCCAGCGTGATGACGAACGGCAGGATCGCCTCGGGATCGCCCGCGATGCGATAGCTCGCCGCAAGCGCTTGAAGCTCGTCGCGGCTGTGGCTGAGCTGCCAGATCTCGGAGATATTGATGCCGGATTCGCCCAGCGTCTGGCAGATGTCGCCGACGATGCCGGCGCGGTCCTTGACGATGAAGCGGAGATAGAAACCCGCGCCGATCTTGTCTTCGGCTTGAATCGACAATTTGCCGGGCTGCACGAGCGGGACGAAGCCGCCGCGCGATTTGCCGCGCGCGAGATCGAGGACGTCGCCGAGGACTGCGATCGCCGTCGGGCCCCCGCCGGCGCCGGGTCCCGCGAAGGCATAGCTCCAGTCGCGGCCGGAATCGCCGCTGCGCTTGCCGCGAAAAAAAATCGCGTTGGTCGGGCCGTCGACCGCGGCGAGGAAATGGTCGTCGCGCACGAGCACCGGCGACACGTACGCCTGAACCGAGCCGTCGAGCGCGCTCGCGACCGCGACGCTCTTGATCGTGCTGCGGCCTTTCTGCCGCGCGTACTGAAAATCGATCGCGTTGATCTCTTCGATGCCCTTGCGCCAGAAAGCGCCCGGCTGCGCTTGCAGTCCGAACGTCACCGCCGCGAGCAGGATGAGCTTCGCCTCGGCGTCTTTGCCGCTGACGTCGGAGCTCGGATTGGTCTCGGCATAGCCCTTCTCCTGCGCTTCCTTCAGCGCGGCGGCGTACGACTTCCCGCCGCGGCTCATCTCGGTGAGGATGTAATTGCTGGTGCCGTTGACGATGCCGTAGATCGCCTCGGGCTCTTCCGCGGCGAAGCTCTCGCCGATCGAGCGGATGATCGGCACGCCGCCGCCGACGCAGGCCTCGAAGCGCACGTCGCCGCCGTGCTTGCGAGCGGCTTCCCAAATCTCCGCGCCATAGCGCGCCAGCACGGCCTTGTCGGACGTCACGACCGATTTGCCGTTCTTGAGCGCGCGCAAAATTAAATCCTTGAAGCCGGCGAGCTCTTTGTCGTCGTGAAAGCCCAGCGCCTCGATGATAATCGCCGCGTCCGGATGATCGACGACTTCTTCGGGCTTATCGGTGAAGAGCGAAGAACGGCTCTTGTGCCACTTCTTTCCCTTCGGCTGGCGGGTGTAGATCTTCACCAGCTCGACCGGCAGATCGCCGTCGCCGAAGACGAAGTCCTGCACCGCCTGGCCGACGACGCCGG
>DASWZY010000133.1:0-3057 GCA_036407055.1 Binatia bacterium | reverse complement strand
AGCGCGAGGGCGAGGTGCTCGCGCGCTGCTTAAAAACCCTCGAAGCCGAAGAGAGCCTGCGCTCCATCAGCTTTGCGGGAGATGAAGAATCGCTGCTGGCGGGCTTCGGCTTTTTAAGCCGCAAGTCGGTGATCGCGCTGTTCAACGTCGCCGAGGAGCGCGCGGGGAAAGATCTGCCCGAGGGTTATCGAAAGGAGCTCGAGCGGCTGCATATTCCGGGGCTCGCGCTTTCGGCCAAGGTCGAGATGGAAGTCGCGCAGCTCGACGAGAAGGATCGCCAGGCTTTTCTGAACGAGCTCGGCATCGCCGAGCCGGCGCGCGGTCGCTTCATTCGCGCGTCTTATAAGCTCCTCGATCTCATCAGCTTCTTTACCTCCGGAGAAGACGAGGTGAAAGCGTGGACGATCGAGCAGGGTGCGCCGGCGCGCAAGGCCGCCGGAAAAATCCACAGCGATATCGAGCACGGCTTCATCCGCGCCGAGGTTGTCGCGTACGAGGACTTCATACGCTATGGCAGCGAGGCGAAGTGCCGCGAGGCGGGTAAGCTCCGGCTCGAGGGCAAGGATTACGTCGTCGCCGACGGCGACATCGTCCACTTCCGCTTCAACGTTTGAATGCTTGACCCCGCCCGAGGCCCGGTTAAAATAGTCTGTCAATGCAGCCGGCCGCCTCCGTTGTTGTAACCTCCGATTACGGTCTCCGTGCGACGAACGGCATAGAAAATTTTCGCGATTGCATCGAGGCGCTCGCGCGTCAAGATGTCAAAGAGCCGGTCGAGTTTATCCTCGTAGAAAACAGCGAGCTCGCTCTGGATATCGCCGCGCGGCTGACACAGATTCTGCCGAGTCTGCGTATCCTTCCGGCACCCGGGCAATCCGCCGCGGAGCTCAAGAATGCGGGCGCCCGCGCCGCGGCCGCCGAGCTCGTTGTCTTTATCGACGCGGATTGCGCCGCGCATCCCGGCTGGCTGACGCATTTTCTCGAGGATATGCGCAGGCACCCGGAGGTCGCCGTGGTGACCGGCCGGACGCACTACGGCGCGAGCGGTTTTCTCAATCGCGTCATGGCGCTTTTGTCGCGCTCCTATCTGGATCAGGACTCGCCGGGCTACACGCGCCACGTGGCAGTCAATAACGCAGGCTTTCGCCGCACCGTGTTTCTGTCGCATCCATGCGCCGTGGAGAGCGGCGCGCATATGTCCTTGCTCCAGGCCGAAGCGCTGTTTCGCGCCGGTCACCGCGTGCTTTTCGATCCGCGTCTGTCCGTGCGCCACGCTTACGACGGCTGGAGCAACGAGCGCGAGATTCGCCGCAGCCTCGGTTACGGCGTCATCAAGACCCGCCTCATCGACGGCCGTTTGCCGTACGCCCGCGTCGCGCGCATGGGATATATTTCGGTTCCGCTATTTGCCGCGCTGCGCGCGCTGCACGGCTGCTGGAATTGTCTACGCCGCCGGCGCGCCTACGGCGTTGCGTGGTACGAGCTGCCGGCCGCATTCGTTCTCGCGGCGGTGACGTCGATGATGGAAGTTCCAGGCATGGTCCGCGCGGTGCGCGGGAAGCCGCTCGGCAGGAGCGCTTTTCGCTGATACGCGTTCCGCGCGCGGCGATTTTCCACAAGCCCTTGACCTGCCGCCGCTACTATGAAAACCTATCTCCGGGGTGATGTGATGGCGAACGCAGGACAGATGATTCTCGTCGTCGAAGACGAGCTGCCCATGCTCAATCTGCTCAAGAAAATTCTTGAGGACGCGGGATTCCGCGTTCTCATGGCCAAGGACGGCATCGAGGCGATCGACGTTTACAGCCGCCACCAGAGCGACGTCGATCTGGTGCTGTGCGACATGGCTTTGCCCAAGCTGGGCGGCTGGACGGTCTATCTGGCGCTCAAAGAGCGCAACCCGCAGGTGAAAATGATTCTGACGAGCGGCTATCTCGATCCCAAAGTCAAATCGGATATGGTGAAGGGCGGCGTGCGGGATTTCATCCCGAAGCCGTATGTCCCCGAGACTATCGTCAAAAGCGTGCGTCAGGCCCTGGGCGATCAGCAGATCTGACGCGCATTCATTTCAGAAAATTGTCAAATAGCGCTCTCGCCGGCATGTTCCGGTTCCGGAGCGTCTTCAAGGGCGGCGATGATTTCCTGCGGCATGTAAGGCTTGTGAACGAAGCGGCTGACGCCCTCGCGCGCGAGTGCCGACTTGAGGGCGGGCTCAAGGTAACCGCTGGTTACGACGACGCGGGCGTCGGGATTTCTCGCGCGGATATTTCGCAGTACTTCGGCGCCGGAGATTTTCGGCAGATCTAAATCGAGCAGGACGACATCGATGTCGTCGCCGTTGCGGCGGTAGCGCGCCGTCGCTTCTTCGCCGTCGATCGCCGTCAGCACCCGATAGCCGCGTTCCGCCAGCAGGTTGCGCAGCAGGTGCAGCATCGTCTCTTCATCTTCCACGACCAATGCCGTCGCGTAGCGCCCGTTGTGTTTTCCCGTCCCGTTGGCGTGCGGCTCGTCTTGCTCGTCGAATTCCTGTTTCCCGATCGGGATTAAGATCCGGAAGGCGGAGCCGGCGCCGGGGGCGGTCGTCACGTCGATCTGGCCGCGGTGATTCTTTACAATCCCGTAGACGACCGACAGCCCCAAGCCCGTGCCGTTGGCCGCGTCCTTCGTGGTGAAAAACGGCTCGAATATACGTTCACGCACCTTTTCGTCCATGCCGGTGCCGCTGTCGCTGATTTCGACCGCGACCGCGTCCTCGCCGGTAGCGTTCCCGTTGTCGAGGAGACCGGCGTCCGCACAGGACGTCCGCAGCGTCAAGCAGCCGCCGTTCGGCATCGCGTCGCGCGCGTTGACGCAGAGATTCAACAGCGCCTGATTGATCTGGTTCGGATCCGCCATGACCATCGGCAGACCGGCGGCGAGATCGAGCTTGACGGCGATGTTTTTAGGGAAGGTTCCTTTGACGAGATCGACCAGGCTGCTCATAACGGCGTTGAGATCGGTCGGCTCCAGGTTCGCTTCGGTCTTGCGCGCCATCGTCAGCAGCTGCTGCACGACTCC
>DASWZY010000132.1:0-2358 GCA_036407055.1 Binatia bacterium | reverse complement strand
CCGCTCTGCGAGACGGCTTTGGATTGACCCGCAGGTGAATACCGTCGATTTGATCTTAATCGCCGTTCTCTCCCTGTTCGCACTCCGTGGGTACTTCAAAGGACTTTTCCGCGAAATCTTTTCTCTCGCCGGACTCGTCGCCGGATTTCTGCTCGCGGCGCGCTACGACGAGCGTCTCGCCGCTTGGCTGGCGGAGAGTTGGAAGACTTCGTTTATTTTTCTCCGGGCCGCCTCCTTCGTCACTATCTTTCTTCTCGTTTCGTTGGCTTTCAACCTGATCGGCTGGCTGCTCCACCGCTCGGCCGGGGTTTTGTTTCTTCAGGGAATCAATCGCGTCGGCGGCGTGATCGTGGGCGCCGGCAAGGGCGCGGCGCTCATCGGCCTCGCGGTCTTGTTTCTCGTATCGACGCCGCTCATGCCGCGGCGGGCTCAGGCGAGTCTCGGCCATTCCTATCTCGGGGCGAGTTTCCAGCACCTCGCGCAGCAATTGATTGCGCTCGGCAAAAGCAGGTTTATCGATCCGGCGGAGTCGCGTGCGGTCGACCGCAGCATGCCGAACGAAAGACGCGGCGTATGATTCCGGACGAAACGATTTCTCGAATTCGCGACCGCGCCTCCATCGTGGAAGTCGTTTCGGATTACCTCACGCTCAAAAAAGCCGGCCGGAACTACATGGGGCTTTGCCCCTTTCATTCGGAGAAAACGCCCTCTTTCACGGTCAACGAGGAGAAGGGGATTTTCCGCTGCTTCGGCTGCGGCGCGGGCGGCAGCGTTTTTCACTTCCTGATGTCGTACGACCACCTCAGTTTCCCCGAGGCGGTGGAGCGCGTCGGCAAGCGCTACGGCATCGAGGTCGAGCGCCTTCAATCTCCCGGCGCGAAGCGGAGCGCCGAAGAAAAAGAGGCGCTCTACCGCCTGAACGAGCGCGCCGCGAGCTATTTTCAGGAGAATCTTTACGGGCCGGGCGAAGGCCGCCACGCGCTCGAATATTTGCGCAAGCGGGGCGTCGACGAGCGCACGGCGCGCCGCTTTTATGTCGGATACGCGCCGCAGTCCGGCCCGGGCCTCGCGGGCTATTTCAAGAAGCAGGGGCTGTCGCTGAAAGACGCCGTTCGCGTCGGTCTCGTGAGCGACCGCGGCGGCGAGCGCTATGGCGAGAAGTTTTTCGGCCGCGTGATGTTCCCGATCGCCGATGCCGGAGGGAAGATCGTCGGCTTCGGCGGCAGGGTTCTGGGCCAGGGAATGCCGAAGTACCTGAATTCCTCGGAGACGCCGCTCTTCCGCAAGCACGCGACGGTTTACGGCCTGTTTCAGGCGAAGGAATCGATCCGGGAAAAGGATCGTGTCGTCGTCGTCGAGGGTTATCTGGATGTGGTGGCGCTCGCGCAGTTCGGCATCGGCGATGCCGTCGCAACGCTCGGCACCGCGCTGACCCCGGACCATGTGCGCATGCTCGGACGCTATACGAAGAATATCATCGCGCTGTTCGACGGCGACGGAGCCGGAAGAAAAGCCGCGGCGCGCAGCTTCGAGATTTTCGTCGAGGCCGGGCTCATGGGACGGGGCGCATTTTTGCCCAAAGAGCACGATCCGGACAGCTTCGTCCGCGCCTATGGAAAAGACGGCTTGGAGAAGCTGCTCGGCGAGGCGATTCCCCTTGCAGACTATTACTTTACCTGGTTAGAAGAAGGTTACGGTCGCAGCCTCGAAGGAAAAAGCCGCATCGCGCAGGAAATCAATCGCGTTCTGGCGAAGGTGAAAAATCCATTCGAGGCCGATTTGCTCGTGCGCCGCGCGGTCGACCAGCTGAACATCCGCGAGACGCTGCTGCGCGCGCCGTTGGGCCAAGGAGAAGTCCGACCGGCGGCGAAAGCGGCGGCCGCGCAGCCGGTCGAATCCGGACCGCCTCGGGACGCCGCCGAGCGGTCGCTCATCGGCTTGATGCTCCGCTTTCCGGCGATGATCGAGCGCATCGAGCCCAACACCGAAGGCGACAGGCTTGTCGGTCCGGAATGGACCGACATTTTCAACGCGATCGTCTCCGAGTGGAGGGAGCGCGGCGACGTCGACGGAGCGACCGTCGCGGCGAAATTACCGCCCGAGCGCGCCGCGGCAGTCGCCGCGCTGACGCTCGAAGGCGAAGCGGTCGAAGAGGCGGAGGCCGCGAAGATGCTCGGGGACGTGATCGCTCATCTGCAGCGGCGGCGCTTGCGCGGCTTGGAGCGCGATTTGCGGCGGGCCATACGCATTGCTGAAGAGAAAAAAGACGAGAAGACCAAGAAAGAAAGGATGCTTGAATGGCAAGAGGTCGTCCGAAGAGAGCGACAGTTAATGCGCCAGCGGTCCGCGTCCAGGAAC
>DASWZY010000131.1:0-4727 GCA_036407055.1 Binatia bacterium | reverse complement strand
GTCCGGATCTCCGCGACGCCGAAGAGCTGCACGATCTTTTGCTTTCCGTGGGCATTCTCCCGCTCGATCGCGCGGCGGAATGGACCGACTGGGCGACAAAGCTCATCGCGGAAAGCAGAGCGGCGATCGCTTCCTGGTCGGCGGATTCCGTCGAGCAGCGCGCGTATGTCGCCGCGGAGCGCGTCGCGCTGGCCCAGGCGCTCTTGCCGGGTGTGCAGTTCAATCCGCCACTATCGGCAACGACGGACGAATCAATCGATCAAGAATATGCGGCGCGAAAAGTCGTTCAGGGCTGGCTCGAAATCACCGGACCGACTACCGCGGCGGCGCTCGCCGCGATGCTGGGATTGCCGCGCAGCGTCGTCGAGCAGGCGCTCCTCGCGCTGGAAGTCTCGGGCGTGGTGCTGCGCGGCGAATTCACCGGCGCGGCGGCTGAGACGGAGTGGTGCGAGCGCGTGCTGCTCGCGCGCATCCACCGGCTGACGCTCGGCGAGCTCAGACGCGAGATCGAGCCGGTGACCGCGGCCGACTTCATGCGTTTTCTCTTCCGCTGGCAGCACGTCGCTCAGAGCACGCAGCTCCACGGCCGCGCCGGCGTAGAGGAGATCATCGGACAATTGCAGGGACTCGAGCTGCCGGCGCCGGCGTGGGAGCAGCACGTATTGCCCGCGCGCGTGGCGAATTACGACCCGCGCGCGCTGGAGGAATTATGCCTGAGCGGTGTCGTCAGCTGGGGCAGGCTGCGGCCGAATGTGAAAGAGGACAACGCCGACACCTCCGCGCGTAGGAAGCGCCGCCGTCAATCGCCTGGACGGGCGGCGCCGATCTCCTTCGTCCTCCGCGAGGACCTTCAACATTTCCTTCAGGCGCACACCGGCGGCCTCAGGCTGTCGGGATCCGCGCGCGCCGCGCTGGAATATTTGGAAAAAAACGGCGCGTCGTTTTTAGCCGACGTCGCGCGCGGCGCCGGGCTGCTCAAAGCCGGCGCCGAGGCGGCGCTGTGGGAGCTCGTTGCCGCCGGCCTCGTCACCGGTGACGGTATCGCGGGGCTGCGTACGCTGCTCCTGCCCGAGAACAAGCGGCAGTCGCGGCGACGCTTGCGAGTCGTATCCGGCGGGCGCGCTCCGGAGCGCTTGATGCCGGTCGGCCGCTGGTCGCTCTGGCGCGTGCACGCCGCGGCGGCGGAAGAATCCGCCGAATTCATTACCCGGCAGCTGCTCCGCCGCTACGGCGTCGTCCTGCGTGAATTGCTCGCGCGCGAGAGCGCCGCGGCCTCGTGGCGCAGCGTGCTCGACGTCTGCCGGCGTCTCGAAGCCCGCGGCGAAATTCGCGGCGGCCGGTTCGTCAACGGCTTCGTCGGCCAGCAGTTCGCGTTGCCGGAAGCCGTGGAGGTTTTGCGCACGATCCGCCGCGAAAAAAAATCGGAGACGGTTCTCGTCTCCGCCGCCGACCCGCTCAATCTCGCCGGTATTCTGACGCCGGGGCCGCGCGTGTCGCCTTACTCGGGGCTGACGATCGCGTTCACCGACGGCATGCCGGCCGACGTCGGACCGCTCGGCGCCGTCCTCAGCAAGCTCGGACAGATCCAAGCTGCCGAGCACGACTAGCCTACCAATTTAGAAATCGAAACGGGCGGAAGAGACTATCGTTTCATAGGCGTTCTCGCATTGCGCGAGCAGTCTCTTCCGCCCATTTCCGGGAGGTGGGTCCGATTCGGTAGAATTATTTGCCGCCGCCGGCTCCGCCCGCGCCTCCGACTCCACCCGCGCCCATTCCTCCTGCGCCGCCAGCGCTGCCGGTTCCACCCAATCCGCGTCCGCCGGTGCCTGTGCTCGAACCTCCGAGGCCGGTCGAGCCCGGCGTTCCCGCCGTACCGGGAGCGCCTGATTCAGTTCCAATGCCGGAGGACGGAGCGCGCGTTCCCAGTCCCCTCGAAGGAACCGGCGGGGAAGTGCCGCGCGAAGTCGAACCCGGCACAGCTTCCTGTCCGGGTGTGAGCGTCGGATCGATCGGCGTTCCCAGGCCGGTGCCGGTTGAATTGGCCGCGCCTGTGCCGCCGGTTGCCGGAGCGTTCCCTGCGCTAAGCCCCAGGCCGAGCGCCGTGCGGCTCTGCGCGTCCAACGTGCCGGTTGGACTGAGGCCTTGCTGCTTCTGGAAAGAGCGCAGCGCCTGCTGCGTCTGCGGCGTCATGACGCCGTTGACCGTGCCGGGGTCTTGCCCGCGGTCTTTCAGCGCCTGCTGGAGTTTCTGAATCTCTTCGCTGCTCGCTGCCATGCCGGCGGAGCTTTGCGGCGTGACTACACGCGGCTGCGCTGTACCTGATGGAGTCTGTCCGGTCACCGCCGCCTCGCCCCCGCCCGTCGATTGCGTCGCGCTGCTTCCGGGTTGCGTTCGATCGGTACGCGTTTGCGCGCATACCGGAAGCGCGGCGAGGGTGACCGCCGCCGGAATCATAAAAATCGTTTGCAATGTTTTTGAAGCCATGGATTTCATCCTTTCGTCGTTTCCCCCAATTTCCATCCTTATCGTTCGAACGCATTCGGTCAACGCAGGAACTTACTTGACTATGATTAACGGTTGCGCGTAAATCGCGCTGCGCCGGAACAAGCAACGTGGAGTGGTTCAGCCGAAATTTGCCGCGTCTGTGGTGGGCGACGCGCTATTCCTTGTCGGGCCTGCGCACGGCGTGGCGCCACGAACAGGCTTTTCGGCAGGAAGCCGCGGTTTTGATCGTTCTCGCGCCGGCGGCGCTGTGGCTGGGGAAGAACGGCGTCGAGCGCGCGCTGCTCTTGGGCAGCTGGCTGGTCGTGATGATCGTCGAGCTGATCAACAGCGCCATCGAATCCGCCATCGACCGCATCGGTCCCGAGCGCCACGAGCTCGCGGGCAGGGCCAAGGATCTTGGTTCTGCCGGAGTGTTCTGCGCGATCGCGCTCGCGGTGATCGTCTGGATTCTGGTTTTATTCGGTTAGAAAGGGCAGCGGGAGCTCACAACCTCTATGATGGGCTCAGTCGAGGCGATCGCGAATGTCGATGCAGCCGATCACTTCCAGCGGGCAATGGAGATGACGTCGCAGCAGCCGTGAAACTTTTTGCCCGAACCGGACGTCGTCGACGAGGAGACAGCCCGAGTAGGACGAGCCGTTGTGTTTGATGGTGATGAAGTAGCGATTGCCGGGATCGACCCTGGACTGTTCCACCCCGACGAGAACGCCGACCTCGCCTTTGGGGCGGTCCGTGGAATCGCCCGCGACCCACACAGGCGGCCAGCTGGGGGCGCCGCGGTAAGTCATGAGAGGATGCCGCCGCAGCTCCATTTAAGTTACGACCTCGCTGAGCGGTAGAGGCGCGAGCGCTCCAGGGCGAAGTCGATGAACTTCAGCGCGCCGGGGCAGCGTTGCCGGGCGGCCTCTCGGAGTACGGGCAGCTCCGACTCGTCGCATGTCACGACGAATTCGTCGATGACTTGCTTGCCGCCGATCAGCTCGACGGCGTTTTCCAGCGCCGCATGAACCCTCGATCGGCCTGGAACATAGTCCAGCAATCGATTGCGCCATTCGGGTTGTAAATGAACTTCGACATCCATGGCTTACTCCTCGGTTAGTTCCGCCTAGAAATAACCGACTGAGTTTTACCCGGCAATCGGTTGTATACCTGAACAGCGGCCGGGGAAGAACCCGACACGCCTTCGAAAAACCTTAGATGCCGTAAAATCGCCGCGCGTTGTCGCCAAGGATCTTTTCGACCAGCGCCGCCGGCGTATCTTCGCGCGCGCGCATCGTCGCCGCGAGCTGGCGCTCGGCCGAGGGATCGTTATGCCCGTAATCCGAGCCGATGAGCAAATGGCCTTCACCGGTATAGCGCGCGAGGTACGGCACGTCTTCGTCGGCCTCGCAAGCGACGAAAAGGCGGTAATCCTCGAAAAGATCGGTGCTGCTAGAATAGTACTTCCATTTTTCCTTGATCAGTCTGCGCAGAATATGGACGAGGAACGGCACCCAGCCGGCGGAGGCTTCGATAAATCCGATGCGCAGCTTCGGGAACGTCTCAGGGATTTTATTGGCCACCAGGTCGCGAAACGCGACGAGCGGCAGCACGCGGCTCGCGAGGAAGCTATGATTGCGCTCGACGTCGATCAGGTCGAGCAGATCGGCGTTGCCGATGCCCGTATGAATGCAAATGGGCAGGCCGAGATCGTTCGCCGCCTGATAGACGGGAAAAAGGGCCGGGTTGTCGAGCGTCTTGTCGCCCTCGAGGCCGCGAAAGAAGACGCCGACCGCGCCGTTTTCCTTGCCCCAATGCAGCTCCTTCACCGACTCTTCGATCGAGCGTAGCGGCGGCACGATGACCCAGCGGAGCCGTCCGTTGCTTTTCGCGCAGGCCTCGGCGAGGAAGCGATTGTAGGCCCGGCTAAGCGCGGTATCGAGCACGGGATCGTCGGTCAAATAAACCAGAAACAGCGTCGGATAGATCACCTGCACATCGACGCCGAGCTTATCCATATCTCTAAGCCGCGCCGGCACATCGGTCAGCTCGCGGCTGGCGAGCTGAATATCCCCGCGCGTCTCTTCGAGCTTCGTCGCCGACGGCGTGATCAGCCGGTAGCTGCGTCGCCCCACGGGCCGCGGGACGATGTCGCCGTCGATCAGCCAGAAGGCGTTGCGCGCGCCGTAAAGGGTGTCTTCGGGAGCCTTCACGACGACCGGACGCCGCGGATACATCTCGCG
>DASWZY010000130.1:0-6135 GCA_036407055.1 Binatia bacterium | reverse complement strand
AGCGAGGAGGAAATCTCCGGGTCGTAGCCGTAGCGCTTGAGCTCCAGCCACGCGATCCAGCCGCCGGTGATCGCGGCCAGCGCCATGAAGGCGCCGAAGCTGTAAACCGGGATGGGACCGATATGGAAAAGCACCGGAATCATTCAGAACTCCTCGAAGTTTAACGACCAGCCTAGCAGAAATCCGGCTTAAAAGCATTCTTGCGGGATTTTACCCGATTCAGGCGATAGCCCGATTCCCTCATTCGAAGCATTCTGCTACGGAGCATGACCAAAGATGGCGAAGATCTGGCAAGCAGAAGAAGGAAAACCTCTCGGCGGGTCGCCGGTCGCGGAAAAGCCGCTCGACTGGTGCGTCGAAGAGCTGGGACTGCGGCGTTTAAGCCGCCTCGGCAGTCCCTCGGAGACGCTCGTGATCGGCGGCGACCGGCACGGGCAATTCGGCGACCAGCGGCGCTTCGTCGTCGTCGGCTTGGACGACGAAGAGACCCATGCGCATTCGAATGAGGGCTGGCGCAGCGGCTATTATCTCGTGCTGATCTCGGTCGACGGACTGAAAAACAAGCTTTCAAGCAAAACCGGCGCCGGCGAAACGTCGCATTAAACACAGCGACTCAAAAGCAATCCGCCGCACCGTACCCTCGCCTGCTTCATATTCGACTCGACGAGCTCAAGCCGCAAATCGCCGCGCGCTCTTCTTGTTTTTCTTCGGAAAATATCTTTCTATCGAATCGATGCGCGTGCTGGTCCAGCGGATCGAATCGGCGGAAGTCCGCGTCGGCGGCGAAACCGTCGGCCGCGCGGGACGCGGCCTTTGTCTCTTCGTGGGCGTCGCGGTCGAAGATTCGACGGCGGATGCGGACTTTCTCGCCGACAAAGCAATTCACTTGAGAATATTCGAAGACGAGGCCGCAAAGCTCAACCGCTCGGTGGCCGACATGAAGGGCGATATTCTGGTCGTGTCGGAGTTCACGCTTTACGGCGACTGCGCCAAAGGCCGGCGGCCGTCTTTCAGCCGCGCCGCTCCTCCAGAAAAAGCGCGCGGGCTTTACGACTACTTCGTCGGCAAGATCAAAGAGTCGGGCCTGCATGTAGCGACCGGCCGCTTCCAGACGACGATGGCCGTCAGCATCGTCAACGACGGGCCGGTGACTTTGATACTGGAGAGCTGACGATGCACGTCGTGCTGTACCATCCCGAGATTCCGCAGAACACCGGCAGCATCGCGCGGCTCTGCGCGGCGACGAACACGCCGCTGCATCTCGTGAAGCCGCTCGGCTTTACGATCGACGACAAGCATCTGAAGCGCGCCGGACTCGACTACTGGCCGTACGTCGACGTGCGGCTGCACGAATCGTGGGACGATTTTCTGCAAATGCACGGCGCAGGGCGGCGGCTGCTCTTTTCGAAAAAAGCCGCGCAGTCTTACATTGAAGCGAAATATCGCGACGACGATTTTCTTGTATTCGGTCCCGAAACGACCGGACTGCCCGAAGCGTGGCTCGAGCGTCACGCGGCCGATTTTTTTCGCATTCCGATGATGACGCGGGCAGTCAGAAGCCTCAACTTATCCAACGCCGTCTCCATCGTCGTCTACGAAGGTCTCCGCCAGCTTGGCCGGCTGTACGCTTGATTTGCCGCGCCGTTGTGATTATCTGTAGGGTTATACCTGACTTTGATAGGGGGACTTACATGAGGCTTAGCTCCTCACACTGGAATTATTCTATGAATCGACGTTCGTTTGCATTCGTTTTCGTCGCGCTATGGTTGCTCCTAAGCGCTATGCCCGGCTTAGCCGCCGACGCGGAAAAGAAAGAACCGTACGAGCCGCCCAAAGAATCATTCAACCTGATCCTGCCGTTTACCGACTTGACCGTCGGCCAGGGACAGGAGGTCACCATGGACGCGGAAGTGGTCAATCGGACCAAGAACCCCGTCTCGGTGGGTCTCAACATCGAAGGGGTTCCGAAAGGCTGGGAAGTGGGCTTCAACTCGCGCTATCCGAGCTATCCGGTGCGCTCGGTCATGGTTCAGGGGGAGAAATCGACGACGGTCGAGTTCAAAGCCAAGGTCCCGGAAAACACCAAACCCGGCAACTTCGAGGCGAAAGTCAGCGCCAAAGACGAAAACGGCAAGACAAGCTTTGCGGAAAAAATCACCTTTCGTGTGACGTCGAAAAAGGTCGACACCGGCGGGCTCAAACTGACGAGCCAGTACCCCGTTCTCACGACGCCCTCGGGGCAGACGCTCAAATTCACCGTTGACCTCAAGAACGAGACGAACAAGCCGCTCACGGCGTCGCTCAACGCCGAGGCGCCGACCGGCTGGGCGGTGCGCTTCAAGCCGCAGTTCGGCGACACCCAGATATCCTCGATCCAGCTAAAAGAAAACGGCACCGAGACGCTCAGCGTCGAGATCGACTCGCCGGTCCGCGCCGACGCGACGGAGTACCCCGTGACGATCCGCGCGCGCGCGGGAGCGTTCGAAGCTTCGACTAACCTCAAGGTGACGCTGAGAGGCGTGACCGATCTCAAGATGGGCACCGCGAGCGGAACGCTCAATGCCGGCGTCACGGCCGGCCAAAAGACGCCTGTCCCCTTCCTGGTTGCCAACAGCGGGACGGCGCCGATCCGCAACCTGGCATTCGTCACGAAAAAGCCGGACAAGTGGACGATCGATTTCAAGCCCGACAAGATCGACGCGCTGAACTCCGGAGAAGTCCGCGAGGTATCTATGGAGATCACCGCGCCGGCGCGCGCGATCGCCGGCGATTATGCGATCACGGTCGCGGCGAACAGCGCGGACGCGAATAAATCGGTCGATTTTCGTGTCACGGTATCGACTGCGACGCTATGGGGATGGGTCGGCGCGGGAATCGTCGCCGCCGTCGTGCTGGGGCTCGCCATCGTATTCTGGCGCCTGGGCCGGCGATAATGCCTGTAATAGAGACAGAGAATCTCACCAAACGCTACCGCGACCTGATCGCCGTCAACGGCCTCTCGTTCGGTGTCGAGCAAGGCGAGATCTTCGGCTTTCTCGGCCCGAACGGCGCAGGCAAAACGACGACGATCCTCATGCTGCTGGGCCTCACGGAGCCGAGCGGCGGACGCGTGCGCGTCTGCGGCTTCGATCCTTCGCGCCAAGCGCTGGAAGTCAAAAAGCGCGTCGGCTACCTGCCCGAGAACCCCGGCTTCTACGACGACCTCTCGGGGCGGGAAAACCTGCGCTACATCGCGCGCCTAAACCGCATCGACGAGGACGAAGGGTCGCGGCGTATCGGCGCGCTGCTGGAGCAGGTCGGCATGACCAAAGACAGCGTTCGCAACGTCAAGGAATATTCGCGCGGCATGAAGCAGCGCCTCGGCATCGCCGAAGTGCTGGTGAAAGAGCCCCAGGTGCTGATCCTCGACGAGCCCACGCTCGGCCTCGACCCCGACGGCGCGGCGCGCATCCTCGAGCTCATCACCGGTCTCAGCCGCGAGCGCGGACTCACCGTGCTCCTCTCTTCCCACATGCTGCATCAGGTCCAGCAGATGTGTCATCGCGTCGGTATCATCGTGGGGGGCAAAATGATCGCCGCGGGCGAGGTCGATAAGCTCGGCAGCGCGGCGTTCGAAGAGCGGCGCTGGAATTTTTCCATCGAGTGCGCCGGCCGCGGCGACGGCATCGAAGCCGATCTCGCGGCGCTTCCCGGCGTCCAGGGCGTCGAGCGGCGCGGCAAGGGATATTATCTCCGATGCGACCGCGACGTGCGTCCGGACGTAGCGGCGCTGGTCGTGAATAAAGGGCTGTCGCTTTTCCAGCTGCGCTCGGAGGACACGACGCTCGAAGAGATTTATCTGAAATATTTTCGCGAGGCGTAAAAAATGAGCGTAGTTTTCTGGAAAGAGCTGGCGGATCACTTCAGCAGCCGCCGTTTCATGATCCTGCTGGCTATCATCGTCCTGACCGGCGTCTGGGCCGTTTACGCAGCGGGACAATCCATCCGCCAGGACGCGGAGAGCGCGCCCGCCGAATACGTCTTTCTTCTATTGCTCACTTCCCAAAGCGGCGGCTTGTTGTCGCTCACGAGCTTTCTCGCGCTTCTCGGGCCGCTCGTCGGGATCATGCTCGGTTTCGACGCGATCAGCGGCGAGTACGCGCGCGGCACTTTGAGCCGTGTTCTCTCCCAGCCGATCTACCGTGACAGCCTGATCAACGGCAAGTTTCTGGCCGGCCTCGCGACGGTAAGCGCGCTGTGGGCGTCGATTCTTCTGCTCGTGATCGGTCTCGGCATCGTGCTAGTCGGCTTTCCACCAAATCCCGAAGAGCTCTGGCGCATGCTCATCTTCACCGTCATCGGTATCATTTATGTCGGCTTTTGGCTCGCGCTCGCGATGCTCTTCTCGCTCTTCCTGCAGCGGACCGTCACCGCGGCGCTCGCTTCGCTCGCGCTCTGGCTTTTCCTCGCGATCTTCACTCCGCTCATCGCGCAGATCGTCGCGGGGATGATCGTTCAGGACCCGACGACGCCCGAAGAAATCGTACGCCAGAGCGATATCGCGTCAATGATCGGCCGCGTCTCGCCGACGACGCTGTACGAAGAATCCGTCCAGATCATCTTGAATCCTACCGCGCGCGTTCTCGGCGCCGCGCTGCAGGAACAGACGCAGGGCATCCTTTTAACGCCGCTGGCGCTCAGTCAAAGCCTGCTGTTGATCCTGCCGCAGTTCACGACGTTGATCGCAATCGTCGCCGCCTGTTTCGCCATCTGCTACATCAAGTTCATGCGCACTGAAATCCGCGCGTAACCGCCTGTAACGTTAGCGTATTTTTCTCTGCAAATATATTTTATGTATTGACTATTAAGGCAAAAATCATTTACTGTAGATGACACACCTCACATTTTATTAAGGGAGCAAATCCATGGCATACCGCGATTTAAGGGCTTACCTGGCCGCGCTCGAAGAGCGGGGCAAGCTCAAGCGAATCAGCAAGGAAGTCGATAAGGACTGGGAAGTCGCCGCGGTCTGCCGCCAGACATTCTACAAAATACCGCCGCAACGCCGTCCCGCGTTGATGTTCGATAACATCAAAGGCTTCGATACGCCGGTTGTCGCCGGCGTGCTCGGCGCCTCGCGCGATATCTACGCCATCGGTCTGGAAACCGATGGCGTCGAGGGCATCAACCGCAAATGGGACGCCGCGCTGGAAAAGCCGATTCCGCCGGTGATGGTGAAAACGGGGCCGTGCAAAGAAAATATTCTGCACGGCAATCAGGTCGATATCGGAAAGCTCCCGGTGCCCGTCTGGACCGTCGGCGAAGACCCGGGACCGTTTTTCACTTCGCCCTACGTCATCACCAAGGATCCCGAGACGGGCATACGCAACGTCGGCACGTATCGCATGCAGGTCAAGGGCCCGAACAAGACGGGATTTCTTTTCGGCAAGCGCCAGGACGCCTCGTGGCACCTCCGTAAGCATAACGAGCTCAACCAGCCGATGCCGGTCGCGGTCGTGATCGGCGCCGACCCGAGCATCGGTTACGTGTCCGTATCGAAAATGTCCGAGGAGCTCGACGAGTTCGCGGTCGCCGGCGCGCTGCGCGGGGCGCCGGTCGAGCTGGTGCCTTGCGAGACGGTGCCGCTGGAAGTTCCGGCGACGGCCGAGATCGTTCTCGAAGGCGAGATTCCCGCGAACTTCACCGAGATGGAAGGCCCGTTCGGCGAATATACCGGCTACATGGGTCCCGCGGGAAAAGGACCGGTCTTCAACATCAAATGCATGACGTTCCGCAATAATCCCGTCTACCAGGCGTTCATCAGCCAGCGGCCGCCTTCGGAATCGAGCTGCATCCGCGGCGTCGGACGCGAATGGCCGCTGTTCAAGCACCTGAAGTATAATCTCCGGCTCCCGATCAAGGACCTGCGCATGAAAGAGTCCGGCGGCAGCGGCGCCTACGTCGTCGTGTCGCTGAAAAAGCAGTTTAACGGGCAGGTGAAGCAGCTCATGTACGGCATCTGGTCGCAGCGCACCGGCTTCGGCAAAATTACCGTCGTCGTCGACGAGGATATCGATGTGTGGGACGATTTCGACGTCGACTGGGCGCTCAGCTGGCACGTGCGGCCCGACAAGGACGTCTACATCGAGCGCGACA
>DASWZY010000129.1:0-20587 GCA_036407055.1 Binatia bacterium | reverse complement strand
CGCACGCCGATCGACGATGCGCACACGCAGATTTATCAGTTCAGGTTCCGCCCGACCGACGACGGCAAGCCCGCGCCGCAGAACGGCGATCCGCCGGTGGCCTTTTTGCCCACGAAGGACGAGCGCGGGGATTTCCACATGAACGATTTCACCAGCCAGGATCACATGGCGTGGGAGACGCAAGGACCGCTCGCCGACCGGCCCGCCGAGCACTTGGGCGAATCCGACCGCGGCATTCTCATGTTCCGCAAGCTGCTGCGCGATCAGATCCGCACGGCCGAGAGCGGCGGCGATCCGATCGGCCTCAATATGGACCTGAAGAACGACGAAGTGATCAAACTCATCCCCGAAGGGTACACCGCTTTTGAGGCCGCTCAGGCGGCGATGGAAACGTAAACTGTCGAAAGGGAGAGGAATGAGGAAAGCAATTGCACGTAATCTGATGCTACTTGCAGCGCTGCTGCTTTTAAGCAGCGGCGCCTTTGCGCAGGACGCGAAGCTTGTCGATGCCGCGAAAGCGGAAGGCGGGAAGGTGGTTGTCTACGGCTCGCTGGAAAACGAGACGATGGATCTGGTATCCGCCGCGTTCAAGAAGAAGACCGGGCTCGACGTGGAATTCTTCCGCGCGGCGAGCACCAAGGTCATGGATCGCGCGCAAAGCGAATTCCGGACCGGCAAACCGCTGTTCGACATCGTTCTCACCAACGACGCGCCGATGGGGTTCCTCCAGAAGCAGGGACTCTTCGCCAAATACGATTCGCCGTCGGCGAAGGCGTTTCCCGCCGACACGATCGACCCGAATCTCGGGCCGCGTTACCGCAACGTTCTGATCGGCATCGTCTACAATACGGCCAACATGAAGCCGGCCGACGCGCCGAAGTCGCTCGAGGATCTGCTCAAACCGCAGTACCGCGGCAAGCTTGTAATGCCCGACGCGAGCCAGCACACCACGACGGCGCAGTGGCTCTTTAGCCTGCAAAAAATCATGGGCAAAGAGAAGTCGGAGAAATTCGTCCGCGATCTCGCCGCGACCAAGCCGCTCCTGGTCGAATCGCTGACGCCCGCGGGCGAGCGCATCACCACGGGCGAGAGGCCGATGGGCATCAGCTTTATCAAGAACGTCGTCTTTTACGCGGATAGAGGCGTGAAGCTCGATTACGTACGCTTGCCGAGCTTCATGGGCGACGGCCATTATCTCGCGTTGGGCGCGAAGGCGCCGCACCCGAACGCCGGCAAGGCCTTCATCGATTATTTCCTCGGCGAAGAATCGCTTCGCATCATGGCGAACATCGGCGAGTTCGTGAACCGCAAGGGCATCTATCCGCCGCTGCCGGACGCGGACAAGATCAAGGTGGTCGAGATGGTGCCGATGGACGAAAAAGCCTTCAAGGAAAAAATGCAGGAGTATCGGAAAATATTCTTGCAATAACAGCCGCCGAAGGTTGATGCGTTATCGCGAATACTTCATCAACGGCGTAATCTCGGCAATCGCGATTATCTTATTGGCGTGGGGTGTTTCGAGCGGGACGCTCTCGCGGCTCGATGCGGTGCTCATCGCCGCCGTTCTCTTCTGGCCTTTCGCGATGTTCTACTGTTTCCGATTGTCGGGCTTAGGCGGCATGCTGATGAAAATCTACGCATTCGCGCCGCCGGTCATAGCCGCGGCGTGGTACTTCAACATTATCTGAAAGGGAGCGCTCATGGCGATACGGCTGATCGTGACGGTCACGGCTGTGCCGGGGAAGGGCGCCGAGCTGGCGCAGGCGTACAAAGCGCGCTGCGCGGAAGTCATGCGGGAGCCGGGATGCGAGCAGTTCGAGCTCTTTCAAAGCGTCGTCAATCCCGACAAGCTCGCCATCCTCGAGCGCTGGAAGGATGCGGGGTCGCTCGAGGCGCACGCGCGGGTGCAAAATGAACGCCCGCCCGTGCGCCCCGACCTCCGCGCCGGCGGTACCGAGCGCGAAGATTATCTCTATAACCGGACGCGCTGATTGTACTAAACGCGTAGCGCGTCCGGTTATAGCATCAGTATTTTGTTACTGCCGCGATCAGCCGCTGCGCGCCGGCAGGCGGACGCACCCGGCCGCTCAGAATGTCCGTCGCCGTCACAGAAGTGCTGCCGTAAAAATCGCGGTTCAGGTCATCGCGTGTGGTGATGACCGTGCCCTCCAGCGAGACGCCGGCGAACAGTCCCTGCGAGCGGCTGTAACTGAACATCGCCGCTTGCAGCGCGACGTTGCCTTCGGCGCTCCGCCCGATCGGGCCCGCGGCGACGCTCAAGGCGCCCCCGAGGGTAACGTTGCCGCCTCTGGAGAAAGCGTCGACCGCCGCGGGCGTGTTGAGGACTATAACAAACTCGGTAATCTGGACTCCGGCCTGGAAGCCGACACCCAGACCGCCCGTGCCGATCGCCGAAGGCCCGCTCCAGCCGCCACTTCCCAGGCGCGCGATGACCACACCGCTGCCGGCGCGGCCGCTGCCGATGAATCCCGCTTTGGTGACCGTGAGAATCGCCAAGCCGCGCGCGTTTCTAAGAACCGTTGCCGGGATGCCCTGCTCCGGAATGCTCTGGAAGCGCTCGATGATCGCAGTAGCCTGGTCGACGTCCCTCTGCATCGTCTCGCGCGGGGACGCGCTCGAGCAGGCGGTGAATAACAGCGCCGCGATCGCCAGATAAAAGATAGTCCTCATACCAACACCCTCCTGTTTTAGGTTGAACCGGTTCCTTGGCACGTGATGAATTAAACGTAACAGATAGCGAGGGGTAGGAGAATAGGGGAAACCCTGAAAAAAGGTCGCCTTTTCCTGCCCCGGATTACATGGTAAATCGACTCCGAGGTCTCTGCGCGCGATGTATCCCGAAAGCGAAGACGAGGCTCTTGCCGCGCTTAAAACCGCCGATCCCTCCCTGGCTGCGACCGCCGAAGCGCTCCTCTGGCGCCTCTGGTGCCGCGCTCAAGATGCGGAAGCCGCACGGATTTTTCGCGACGGTGTCGGGGCAATGCAGCGGCGAAAGCTCGACGAGGCGGAGGCGCTCTTCAGCCGCGTCATCGAGCGCGACCCGGACTTCGCCGAAGGCTGGAACAAGCGCGCTACGGTCCGCTTCCTGCGAAACGATTTCGTAGGCTCGATTGCCGATTGCCGCCAGACGCTGGCCCGCAATCGAAATCATTTCGGTGCCGCTTCGGGGCAGGGGCTCTGCCACATGTCGCTAGGCGAGTTTCCAGAGGCCGCAGTCTGCTTCCGCCGCGCGCTGGATATTCATCCGCATCTGACGGGCGTGCGCCATAACCTCGCACTGGCTGAAGCGGAGGGCGGCGGCAGCGGCTACTTGAACTGAAGAAAATCCGCCACGATCCGGTTGAAACGCTCCGCCCGGTCCCACTGCGCCCAATGAGCGCAGTTGTCGAACAGGTGAAACTCTGCGCCGGGAATCGACTCGAAAAGCAAAATCCCGCGCTCGACGCTCACGCCGCGATCGTTTTTCCCCCAGACGATGAGCGCGCGTTTTAATCGCCTCAGCTCGTCGCGGATCGGCTTCGGCCGCGGCGCGGCTTCCCGCATTTTTTGCGCTTCGAAATTTTTTCCGGTGCTCATCTCGTACCGCTCCCGCACGACCTCGTCCGTCACTAGCTGATGATTAAATAATGTGCCGAGCGTCAGCTTGCGCATGTTCTCGATCGACGGCGTGTATTCCCGCAGCTCGGCATTGTGCCGCTTCGCAAGCGCCTGGGACTCCGGGGAGCCGGCCGGCGCCAGCGACCCGCTCGGCGTGGTAACGAACGCCCTGGCGCCGCTTTCTTCGAGCGCGAGCCGTGCCGCGATATAGCTCCCCTGAGAATTGCCGATCACGTGGAAGCGCTCCAATCCGACGGCGCGCACGAAAGCCTGGGCGTGGGCGACGCGGTATTCCATCGAGAAGTCGGTCGGATTATCCGTTCGCCCGAAGCCCGGCTGGTCGTACGCATAGACGGTGAAGCCCGCGGCGGCGAGCGCGTCGATGTTGAGCTTCCAGTTGATCGCGGCGGAGGCGCCGGGCGAGCCGCCATGCACGAGCAGCACGGCGGGACCATCGCCGGCCTTTATATAAAAGGTTCTAACACGGTCGACGGTGATATACGCTTCGCGGTCGTTCGCCAAAGTGTAGCTCCTGTTCGCCGGAGGCGGCTTTCAGCGTCGTAAATATCCGACCGCACAGACGGAGGCAACAGAGTTGCCAGCTCATTTTATCGTGCGCAGAATTATCTCAGCGATCAGTTCCGCGTCCTCGAGACTCACTTCCGGCTCGCAGGGAAGCTCGATGAGATCCGGCCAGACTTCTTCGGTATTGGGAAGCGGTCGGCGCCGCCAGCGTTCGTAGGCAGGAAGCAAATGGATCGGTACATAACTGCCCTGGACCTCGTAGCCGTCGGCGCGCAGCGCATCGATGACGCGCGCCGCGGAGTCCTCGCGCGATCGCCGCGGTAAAACGCGAACAACTTGGGTTAGGCACGCCGAGCCGGCACGGTGAGCGATGATTTGCAGCGGCCCCGCGTTGCCGAGCAATTCGCGATACATGCAGACGCGCTCGCGGCGCGCGGCGATGTTCCCGTCGAGTGTGCGAGCAAGCGTCAGCGCGACTGCCGCGGAAATATTCGCCATTCCTTCACGGCGATACGAAAGCGGCGGATCGTCGGGCTCGGCTTTAGCCAGCAGCGAATCCAACGGAAAGGTCCACCGGCGCCAGCGGCGGCGAAGGAGCGTCGACGAAAACTCGCGCATCGCCGATGCGCGCCGCGGCCGTGGCAGTTCCATCCCGGCAAAAAATCGTTCCCGCCGTGACACGGCCACGCCGCCGCCGATACCGAAACAGACTTTCTCGGCACCGAAGCTGATGACTCCGGCGTCGCCGAAGCTGCCGGCGGAGCGGCCATCGATCGTCGCGCCGAGCGCCTGCGCCGCGTCGTCAATGACCGAGATGCTTTTCGCGCGCGCGATTTTTCCGATCGCTTCGATCTCAGCCGGATTGCCGAAAAGATGCGGCACGATGACGGCTTTGGTTTTATCGGTCGATACATCGGCAATGTTTGCCGCCGTGATGTTTAATTCTTCGCCTACATCGGCGAAGACCGGAATGGCGGATAGATTCACGATGGGCGGGACGATCGCCGTACAGCAGAAACTGGGGATGACGACCTCGTCGCCGCGGCCCACGCCGCACGATGCAAGGACAATTTCCAGCGCGAGGCTGCCGGAGCCGCAGAGCAGCGCATCGGCGGCATCGATACGGGATAAAATGAGAGACTTTAGCTGGTCGACCGCCGGTCCGGCGACGACCTGTCCGGTGACGGAAGCGCGCAACGCAGCGCGATAGGTTTGACCGTTCCAGTACGGAACGGCGAGCGGCAGGCGCGACGGATAAGGACTCAAGGGACTCGCAGTAAATCGTAGCTCAGCGATACAGCAGCACGCCCGGACGCTCGCCGAGAAGCCATTCTTCCTCGTCTTTCGCGGCAAGCGCCTCGAGGTCGCCGGGTGTCGCGTCGGGATCGTCGACCCATTTGCGCAGGAGGTCGCTGCCGTTGATCACGTCGATCGCGAGGCGATCCGTCTCGTACTCGTAGGGAAAGTCGCGCCATAGCTCGTAATCCGGCTTCAACACGCGCAGCGATTTCAGCGCGAGCGCGATCAGCCGCCACGGCTTGAAGTTGTCGTGATTATAGCTTTGATCGTCGACATGGATCTGGATGCCGCCGCACAATTTACCGGCATGCTTGTGGAAGGTCGGCTCGAACCAGCATTCCCGCAGACGGCAGCCTTTCATCCATTCAGGCGCGAGCGACTCCATCTTGCCGAGCAAAGCGCGAGCATCGATATCGGGCGCGCCGAAAAGCTCCAGAGGTCTCGTCGTGCCGCGGCCTTCGGACAGGGTCGTGCCTTCGAGCATCACGCTGCCGGGATAGCAGCGCGCCATCCAAACGTTCGAGGCGTTCGGGCTCGGATTCACCCAGGGCCGCTCGCCTGTAGGCCACCCGTAGCCGGGCGCGCTGTCGGGCTTCCAGCCATCCATAGCGACGACGTCGTAATCGACTTCTAATCGGAGAATACTTATGAACCAGGTGCCGAGCTCGCCCAATGTCAGGCCGTGCCGCATCGGCAGCGGCCCGGCTCCGACGAAGCTCTCCCGTCCTTCGCGCAGCGCCAGACCTTCGGTGGGGCGGCCGGCCGGATTCGGCCGGTCGAGCACCCAAACGGTTTTTCCGTGCTCCGCGGCGGCTTCGAGAACGTAGCGCAGCGTCGTCAAGAATGTATAGACGCGGCAGCCGACATCCTGCAAATCCACCAGCAGCACGTCGAAATGCTCCAGCATCGACGCGCTAGGCCGCCGTACCTTGCCGTAAAGGCTGAAGACGGGAATCCGATGAATCGGATCCTGGTAATCGGCCGATTCGATCATATTGTCCTGTTTCTCGCCGCGAAGGCCGTGCTGGGGACCGAACGCGGCGGCGAGCTGGATGTCGTCCAGAGCCGCGAGCGCGTCGATCGAATGAACGAGATCGCCGGTCACCGAGGCGGGGTGCGCGAGCAGCGCGACGCGTTTGCCGTCGAGGGGTTTTCTAAGATCGCGGTTTTCGAGCAGCCGGTCGATGCCGAATTTCATCGTGCCGCTCCGCTCGCGAACGGAAGGTCAAGCAGGAAGTTATCCGCGTGGTGAAAATCCGGCCTGCCGGGCGGGTGGCGCAGCGCCCAGTAGCCCAGCTCACCTTCTGTATCTTCTAAAACGGCCGCCAAAGCTATTTTAGACGGATTGAACTCAGCGAGCACCCGGAGATTGAGTTTGGCATCGAGCCGGAGGCTTTCGGCGATCCGGCTCGTAACGATCTCCGGCGCCGGAAATTCTTCGAGCTCGGTCCGGTTGCGGTAGCTGCGGAAGCGATACGCCGCCCACCGGCCAGAGGGAGAAAAATTGAATTCGTAATAGCCGCCGTCTGCTCGACCCACGAAAGCTTCGAAACAGGTGTGACGCCATAATTCGTCGGTGCCTTTAGCGGGCTCGGCTGCTGGAATGCGAATGCGCTCGCAGTCGCCGTGCAGGGTGTACGTGAATTCGAGCGCTCCCGGTGCGCTGGCAATGCGTACATCGATTGAACGCGCAGCGGCAGTTCGCGTCTGCGGATGAGGAACCAGCGAGGCGCTGCGTACGGCAGGCTGCATGACGCTCAGAATACTCCAAGTTATACCGCCGAGTAAAATTCGCGGAGCGCCCGGTAGATGTGCGTCGCGTGCCGGGAAGACAAAGACTACAGGCCTTGAATTACAGGCGCGGCGCTTTTACGACCACGCTGGCTTCGATGTCGGCAATGGTGGGCCGGCCGCATTTCGCCATCGTGATCTCGATCTCTTCTTTGAGGATGTCGAGCACGCGCGCGACGCCGCGCTCGCCGTCGGCGGCCAGCCCCCAGAAAAGCGGCCGGCCGATGAAGACGGCACGCGCGCCGAGCGCGATCGCTTTCACGACGTCGGCGCCGCGGCGTATGCCGCCGTCGAGCAATACCTCGACGCGACCTTTCGCCGCTGCGACCGCTTCGGGAAGCACCTCGATCGTCGCCAAGGTGTTGTCGAGATGGCGGCCGCCGTGGTTCGAGACGATGACCGCGTCGACGCCGGCGTCGACGCAGGCCTCCACGTCCTCGCCGGTCATGATTCCCTTGGCGACGACGGGAAGATCTGTCGCCGCCTTGATCCACTTTAGATCGTTCCAGGTCGCTGCGGGATCGGAGCCTTCACCGGCCCGCGCGGCCGGCCGCGGCGCGCCGCCGGCAGCCGGCGGGTAATTGACGCCGCGGATTCGCTTGTAATTGTTGCGAATGTTTCGCTCGCGTTTCGGCGGCCATTGCGAGTCGAGTGTGACGCACACGGCTTTGTAGCCGGCGCCCTTCGCGCGCTGGAGCCATTCGGTGAGCATTCCTTTATCGCGAAAGGGATAAAGCTGAACCCACAACGCTCCCGATGCGGACTGCGCCAGCTCCTCGAACGAGCTTGAGGAGTTGGCGCTGACTGCGAGAACGGTGCCGCGCGAAGCGGCGGCTCTGAAAGTGGCGAATTCACCTTCGGGATGCGCTTTCTTATGGCCGCCGCACGGCGCGATCAGCACCGGCAGAGCGACTTTCGTGCCGACTACAGTGGTCGAGAGGTCGAGCCGGCTCACGTCGCGCAGCACCCGCGGCCGGAGCGCCCACGACTCGAAGGCGCGGCGGTTGCGCTCGACCGATAGCTCATCCGTTGCGCCGCCGGCGATGTAATCGTATTCCTCCTTCGGCAGGCGCTCGCGCGCGATCGCCTCGAAGTCGAAAATGTTTACCGGATCCATGGAGCACCTCCGCACGCGGCTTGATCGACGGAACAAACTGGGTTTATAACATGAGGGCTCGCCGAAACAACGGCGAACCGGTTCCGAGCGAGGAGGAATTAGTTATGGCAAGCCAGCGCATCATCGACGGCGACGGACACATCATCGAGGACCAGGCGGCGATCATCGACCATTTGAGCGCGCCGTACCGCGAAATCTTCCGGAAAAGAGGCGTGCTTTATCCTCCGCTCGATCACCTGCACACCGGCCGCGCCGTCGAGACGCCGCCGCAGCGCGACGGGCGCTCTCCCGTCGGGCCGAAAGGCTGGGTCGATTTTCTCGACGACGTCGGCATTGAATGGACCGTCCTCTATCCGACCGTGGCGCTGTCCTACGGCAAGCTCGTGAGCCTGGACGCCGCCGTCGAGGCGTGCCGTGCGTATAACGACTGGCTCTACGAGACGTATCTGAAATTCAATTCGCGCTTCAAAGGCATGGCGCTCATCCCGATGCAGGACCCAGAAGAGGCGGCGAAAGAGCTGCGCCGCGCGGTAACCGAGCAAGGCATGCTCGGCGCGATGATGCCTTCGAACGGCCTCGCGCATCCGCTGGGCGCGAAGGCGTATTGGCCGGTCTACGCCGAAGCCGACCGGCTCGGCTGCTGCCTCGCGATCCACGGCGGCTGTCACGATCGTTTCGGTCTCGATCACATGAACATGTACGTTCCGGTGCATGCGCTCGGCCATCCCTGGGGCCTCACGGTGAATTTCGCCGACATCATCTACAACGGCATTCTCGATCGCTTCCCGCGCGTGCGCATCGCCTGGCTCGAGGGCGGCGTCGCGTGGCTGCTGCTTGCGCTGGAACGGCTGCACGCATCGCACGAGACGCATTTCCAGCACATCCCGCAAGGCATTTTCGGCGTGCGCGAAGAGGAGGACCCCAAGAAGTACATCGTCCGCAAGATCAAAGAGGGGCAAATCTTCATCGGCTGCGAGACCGAAGAGCTGACGATGCCGTTCGCGATCAAGGTCGTCGGCAATCAGCCGTTTATCTACTCGTCGGACTTTCCCCACGAAGTCACCAACACGAGTTGCAAGCACGACATCGAAGAGCTGCTAGAAAGCGACGAGATCACCGAAGACGATAAGAACGCGGTGCTCTATCGCAACGCCGAGAGGTTTTACAAGCTGCCTCTCTAATCCGCGCAAAAACCCCGAAAATCGTCGCATCCGTCGCGGCGCTGCGCGGGCAATTTGCTTGCGCGGGCGCGCCGACTTCTATATTCTCTATGGATTCGATTGTATCGGTCTGGCCATGAAGATTACGTCCATCAAGGGCTTCGCCGACATTCTGCCCGGCGAGGTAGAAATCTGGCAGTTTGTCGAGGAGAAGGCGCGCGAGGTTTTCGGCGTCTATAATTTTTCCGAAATCCGCATTCCGATCGTCGAAAAAACCGAGCTGTTCAGCCGCTCGCTCGGCGAGACTACCGATATCGTCGAGAAGGAGATGTACACCTTCGCCGACCAGGACGCGAAGGAGTCGCGCCTGACGCTCCGGCCGGAAGGTACGGCGGGCGTCGTGCGCGCCTACGTCGAATCGGAGATGTATCAGGTCGAGCCGGTGCGGAAGCTCTTCTATTCCGGGCCGATGTTTAGGCGCGAGCGGCCGCAGAAGGGCAGGCAGCGCCAGTTTTATCAGATCGGCGCCGAAGTTTTGGGCCGTCCCGACGCGCTCGTCGACGCCGAGCTGCTGCTGCTCTTGAGCGATTTTTTCCGCCGCATCGGCCTCGAAGGCGTAACGCTCGAGCTCAACTCTTTGGGATGCGTGCAATGCCGGCCGGCCTATCGCGAGAAATTGCTCGCGTTTCTCCGCGAGCGCGCCGACCGCTTGTGCGAGAACTGCCGCCGGCGCATGGAGCGAAACCCGCTCCGGGTGCTCGACTGCAAGGAGCCGTCCTGCATCGAAGCGACGCGCGACGCGCCCTCGATTCTCGATTATCTATGCGAGGCGTGCAGGGAGCACTTCGACACGGTGCAAACGCTGCTGCGGCAAAGCAACGTCGCTTACAAGCTCAATCCGCGCATGGTGCGCGGGCTCGATTATTATTGCCGGACCACGTTCGAATGGACGAGCACGCAGCTCGGCGCGCAGAACGCCGTCGCCGCCGGCGGGCGCTATGACGGCCTCGTCGCCGATCTCGGTGGACCGCCGACGCCCGGCGTCGGCTTCGCAATGGGTATGGAGCGCCTCGTACTGCTGCTGTCGATGCGCGAGGTGCGGCAGGCGCCGAGGCCGGCGCTTTTTCTCGTGTGGGTCGGCGACGCGGGGCGCGACTGGGCGTTTCCAACCGCTCACAGGCTGCGCCTGCGCGGCGTCAGCGTCGAGATGGAAGGCGAGAAGAAGAGCCTCAAGAGTCAGATGCGCCGAGCGGATAAGCTGCGCGCACGCAACGTGATCATCGTCGGCGACGAGGAGCTCGGCAAAGGCATCGCGGTGCTCCGCGATATGGACAGCAAAGAACAGCGCGATCTCAGGCTCGAAGGTCTCGAGGACGAGCTGGTGCGTAGGCTCGAAGTTCCGGCCTGAATACGCGCTCGTTGATTCCGCACTTCGATTAAACCATGGACCGGATATTTACCGATCAGCTGGGCACGTGGAAGCGGAGCGTCTACAACGGCGAGCCGCGCGCCGACGCCGTCGGGCGCGAGCTTATCCTCGTCGGCTGGACGCAGCGCCGGCGCGACCACGGCGGTCTGATCTTCGTGGACCTGAGAGACCGCAGCGGCCTCGTGCAGGTCGTCTTCAACCCCGAAGTCGACGCCGCGGCGCATGAGAAGGCGAAGCACATCCGCTCCGAGGACGTGATCGCCGTGCGCGGCGTGCTCGCGCGCCGACCGGCCGAGACCGTCAACCCCGATCTCGTGACCGGCGAGGTCGAACTGCTCGTCCACGAAGTGAGGCTGCTCAACGCCTCCGAGGTGCCGCCGTTTCCCATCGAAGATGAGAGCGACGCAACCGAGAACATGCGCCTCAAATACCGCTACCTGGATCTCCGCCGGCCGCGCAGCCTCGCGCCGCTCGTGCTGCGCTCGCGGCTGACGAAGCTGATCCGCGACTATTTCGACAGCCACGGCTTCATCGAAGTCGAGACGCCGGTGCTCACGAAAAGCACGCCGGAAGGCGCGCGCGACTATCTCGTGCCGAGCCGGATGTACCACGGAAAATTCTACGCGCTGCCGCAGTCGCCGCAGCTCTTCAAGCAGATTTTGATGGTCGGCGGCCTCGACCGCTACTTTCAGATCGTGCGCTGCTTTCGCGACGAGGATTTGCGCGCAGACCGCCAGCCGGAGTTCACGCAGCTCGACGTCGAGATGTCTTTCATCCAGCCGGACGACATCATCGAAATCATCGAAGGGATGATGGTGCTGCTGTTCAAGGAATTGAAGAGCATCGACATGCCGCGGCCGTTCCCGCGCCTATCCTGGACGGAAGCGCGCGCGCGCTACGGCAATGATAAGCCCGATCTTCGCTTCGGGCTCGAGCTCAAGGATTTCTCCGCGTGCTTCGCCAAATCACAGATCAAGGTCTTTGCGAACGTGCTCGCGGCCGGCGGCATCGTCAAGGGTATCGCGGTTCCCGGCGGTGCGAGCCTCTCGCGCAAAGAGCTCGACGACATGACGTCCTTCGCCGCGAACTACGGCGCGAAAGGCATGGCGTGGATCAAGCTCGCCGACGGCGAATGGCAGTCGCCGATCGCGAAATTCCTCTCGGACGCCGAGCGCGAGGAGATCGTGAAGATCACCGGCGCGAAGAGCGGCGATCTCATTTTATTCATCGCGGACAACGATAAGATCGTGCACGATTCGCTTTCCAATCTGCGGCTGCTGTTAGGCGACAAGCTGGGGCTCATCGATCACACTCGCTACTCGCTCGTCTGGATCGTGGATTTCCCGCTGCTCGAATTCGATCCGGACGAAAAACGCTACGTCGCCATCCATCATCCGTTTACGTCGCCGATCGACGAGGACCTGGCGCTGCTCGACAGTGAGCCGTTGAAAGTTCGCTCGAAGGCCTACGATCTCGCGCTGAACGGAACGGAAGTGGGCGGCGGCAGCGTGCGTATCCATCAAGTCGAGCTGCAAAGGCGCATCCTCGAGCTGCTCGGCATCGGCCGGGAGGAGGCTGAAGCGAAATTCGGCTTTCTGCTCGAAGCGTTGAGCTACGGCGCGCCGCCGCACGGCGGCATCGCCTTCGGCATCGACCGGCTCGCAATGATCTTCTCGGGCGCCGCTTCGCTCCGCGATGTGATCGCGTTTCCGAAGAGTCAAAAAGCGGTTTGCATGCTGACCGAGGCGCCGACGCCCGTCGATCCGCGCCAGCTGCGAGAGCTCGGCATCAAGACGACGGGAGACTGACGCAGGGTAACTCCTACTTTTCGCGCGACTTCACCGTTTCTTGCTTTTACTTGCAGCGCGCTTTTGCTATCATCCGCCGCCATGTGGAAATGGGCCGCGATATTGATTCTCCTCGTCGCATGCGGCGAGAGCAACTTGAGCAGCCGCGCGACGGGCGATCTCGACGGCCGCAAGATCAGGCGCATCGCGATTTTTCCGCTCGAGTCGATCTCCGGCAGAGAAAAAAATCGCGTGCCGTTTTCCGCCGGCGCCGAAAATCAAAGCGAAGCGATCATAAGCCGGCAGCTCTATTCAACGATGTCGCAGCGCACGACCTGGCAGCTCGTCTCCGACCGTGAGGTGCGCGAGATGGAGCCGCTGGTCCCGCCGGGCTCGCCCGAGGCGCGGGCGCGCCGGCTCGGGCAGCTCGTCTACGCCGACGCGGTTATTTCCGGACGCCTCATTCGCTTTCACGAGCGGGAAGGCGAGTCGATCGGCGCGATGAGTCCCGCGTCGGTCGCCTTCGCCCTCGAAGTCTGGGACGTGAAGCGCGGCGACACCATCTGGACCGCGCGCTTCGACGAGACGCAGAAGCCGCTGAACGAGAATCTGCTCAACCTCGGACAGGTCGCGTCCCGCGGTGTCCGATGGCTGAAAGCGGAAGAGCTGTCGCTCGAAGGCGTTAAGAAAGCGGTCAGCCAGCTGCACCAAGTCTTATACGGCAAAAGCTAAGCGGCATCCGCATCGACCTGCTTTTCGACGATCTCGCCGACGCGTTCAGCCAGCGCCTCCAATCGCTTTTTGCCTCCGCGGTCCATCAGAATCGTCGCGCCGTCCTTTAAAATCAGCCGCAGGGAAGGAACCGGGTACGTCTCGGCCGCCGACGATCCGGCGAGCGCGAAGCCGCTGTACACCTGATCGGCGGCGATTCGCAGCGATGCGATCTCATCGTGCGCGATTTGCAAGCGGACGCGGCGGAACACGCTCCTTTTCGCGAGCGTTACGGTCTGCGCGCCTTTGTCGACGACGATCGTCCGTTTGATCGAGAGCAGAAACGCGGCGATGCCGAGCAGGATCACGTTCATCAATGGAAAGTACCAGAGCGAGGCGGCGGGACCGGCGAAGCCGCGCTGGCGCAGAGCCTCGACGATCGGTAGCGAGATAAAGCCGAGCGCGAGCGCGATGCCGAGACACAGAAAGGCGGGGAAGCGCGCGCCCTGCCACACGAGCACCAGTTTGGCGGCGTCGTCCTCGGCGGCGCGGAAGCCGAGGCGGCTGCCGATCGCTTCGAAATCGGATGGCTTGCCGTTCATGGCCGGAAAGCCGTCAGCTATCAGCTCTCAGCGAAAATTCCAAAGAGCTCTTTGGATTTTCCTGATCGCTGACCGCTAAAAGCTTCTTAGCTTCTTTTTTGCGATTGATAGAAGTCGCGGAAGCGATAGTCCTTGAGTCTGATCAGCTCCTGATACGAGCCGAACCGCTCCTGCGGGTTCTCTACTTCGTCGAGCGGATCGATGGGATTCTCGTTGTCGTCGAATAGTTTCATTTTCGAGTAAGTCGTCGAGCGCTCGGCGGGGACGCGGCCCATCTCGCGGATCAGGTTGCGGAACTGCGCCGGCTTCATCAGCTGGCCGTGCGAGGCGCCCGCCGCGGTCGAGATGCTCTCGTTGATGAGCGTGCCGCCGAAGTCGTTGGCGCCCGCCATGAGCGCGATCTGCGATAGCTTGGGGCCTTCCTTGACCCACGAGACCTGCAGATTCGGAATCCAGTTGTTCAGCATGATGCGCGAGACTGCGTACATCTTCATGATCTCGGCGCCGGTCGCGCCGGTGCGCAGCTCCGGAAGCCGCTTGCGATGATGCATCGGCGCCTCTTCGTAGACAAAGGAGAGCGGCACGAATTCCGTGATGCCGCCGGTGCGCTTCTGGATGTCCCGGAGGATGCCGAGATGCACCGCCTTATCCCGCGAGCCCTCGATGTGCCCGTACATGATCGTCGACGTCGTCGGAATCCCGAGCTCGTGCGCGGTCTGGATCAAGTCGATCCACGTCGCGGTGGGGATGCGCCCGGGGGAGATGCGCTCGCGCACTTGGTCGACGAGAATCTCGGCCGACGTGCCCGGCAGGCTGCCGACGCCGGCGTCCCTAAGGGAGGTAAGGTAATCGCGCACCGTGACGCCGGAGAGCGTCGCGCCATAGAGCACTTCCTCGGGCGAGAAGCCGTGGATATGGAGATCGGGCAGCGCTTCCTTCAGCGCGCCGCAAAGCTTGACGTAATGCCAGCCTTCCATGCCCGGCGCGAGGCCGGCCTGCACGCAGACCTCCGTCGCGCCCAGCTCCCACGCTTCGCGGGCGCGGCGGATAATCTCTTCGATCGGCAGGAAGTATCCTTCCTCCGCGAGATGGCCGCGGCTGAAGGCGCAGAAGCCGCAGCCTTTCACGCACACGTTGGTGAAGTTGATGTTGCGGTTGACGACGTAACTCACGACGTCGCCGACACTCTTCTTCCTCAGGTGATCGGCCGCGGCGACAATCGCCGGGATATCCGCGCCCGACGCGTCGAAGAGCGCTTCCGCGTCGTCGACGCCGATGTCGTCGCCGGCGAGCGTCATGTCGAGAATGCGCGCGACCGCCGGCGTCACGCTCGAAAGCATCGCGTCGAGCGCAACTTTCAATTCACTGAAGGGCATGAAGGCACCTTATCGGGTCGATGAAACAAAGACAACCGGTGCGGCGGATGAAACTTATTTTTCAGCCCAGTAGCGGATGTATTCCTGCAGATGCGCGAGCGTCGAGAGATCGATCATGCGGTCGAGGTAAACTTTTCCATTCAGGTGGTCGAACTCGTGCTGAATTACGCGCGCGTGAAAGCCGCTGGCGACGAAGTCGAGCTCGCGCCCCTCGTGATCGAGCGCGCGCACACGGAGCTGCATAGAGCGCGGAACCCTCCCGCGCATATCGGGCACACTGAGACAGCCCTCCCAATCCTCTTCTATCGTTTGCGCGAGCGGCTCGATACGCGGATTCACCAGCACCGAGAGCGGCACCGCCGGCTTCTCGGGGTAGCGCGGATTGTCCGCCACTTCGATAACGGCGATCTGGAGCGGTTGGTGTACCTGCACCGCAGCCAGGCCGACGCCGTTGTACTCATGCATTGTCTCCACCATGTCGGCGATGAGCCGCTGGATGCCGGCCGATACGACTTCCTTCGGCGTCAGCGGCCGCGCGCCGCCGCGCAGCGCCGGATGTCCGAGTCGCGCGACTTTCAGGATCGACATGATGATTTCCTTACCACAACACCTACGAAAAGTTGACAAAGAACCGAGCGCGATTTTCCCGGCGTCGTACATTGACAAAATGGACCTTGTAGGTCTATATTGAGTCATGGGTAGCAAACGCCCTCCCGAGCGCAGTTCGCTCATGAACGTCGGCCGCCGCGTCGACTACGCCGTCCGAGCGCTCTCGTATCTCGCGGGCCAGCCGGCCGGAAAGATTGTGAGCCGCCTTGAGATCGAAAAAAAGCAAGAAATTCCAGCGAGTTACCTTTCAAAGATCATGAAAGACTTGGTCGCCGGCGGGCTCGTTAACTCGCATATCGGCTCCAAGGGCGGCTTTAGTCTCGTGCGCGCGCCGGAGACGGTTTCGCTCAAAGAAGTTTACGAGGCGGTCGAGCGGCCGCTCGTGCTGATGGATTGTCTCGAGCAGGGCGAGCAATACTGCACGTACTGCGGCGTCTGCACACAGCGCTCGGTCTGGGAGAACGTCCAAAACCTCGTCGCCGATTATCTCGCGAAAGTCTCGATTCACGACATCGCCGATCCGCAGGGCCTCAAGCACCGGCTTGCGCCGCGGCCGCAGGGAGTTGTTTCGAATGCTCGTCATTAAGAATTTACACGCGAACGTCGACGGCCGGGAGATCCTGCGCGGCATCGATCTGACGGTCAATGCCGGCGAGGTCCATGCGATCATGGGTCCCAACGGCTCGGGCAAGAGCACGCTCGCGCACATCCTCGCCGGCCGCGAGGGCTACGAAGTCACCGAAGGCGAGGTTCTGTACCAGGGTAAGGATTTGCTCTCGATGCCGCCGGAGGAGCGCGCGCGCGAAGGCATCTTTCTCGCGTTCCAGTACCCGCTCGAAATCCCCGGCGTGAACACGACCTATTTTCTGAAAGCCGCGCTCAACGCAATCCGCAAGCACCGCGGCCAGCCCGAGCTTGACGCGATGGACTTCCTCGCGCTCGTCAAGGAGAAGACCAGGCTCGTCGAGATGGATCAGTCGCTGCTCAATCGGCCGATCAACGAGGGCTTCTCGGGCGGGGAGAAAAAGCGCAACGAGATTTTTCAGATGGCGCTTCTCGATCCTAAGCTCGCGATCCTCGATGAGACCGACTCCGGGCTCGACATCGACGCGCTGCGCGTCGTCGCGGGCGGCGTCAACGCGCTCAGGAGCCCCGAGCGCGCGATGGTCCTCATCACGCATTATCAGCGGCTGCTCAACTACATCGTGCCCGACTATGTCCACGTGCTCTCCGAGGGACGCATTGTGAAGTCGGGTGATAAGCGGCTCGCGCAGGAACTGGAAGAAAAGGGCTACGCCTGGGTCGAAGGATGAACGCATCCGAAGCGAAACAACATTATCTCAAGCGCCCGCCTGCGGGCGGGCCCGAATGGGCCGGCCCGGTGCGGCGACAGGCACTGGAGCGCTTTGCCGCGCTAGGTTTTCCGACAACGCACGACGAGGACTGGAAATATACGAGCGTCGAGCCGCTCGTTAAAATTCCTTTCGCCCCCGGAAGCGGCAGCGACGTCGGCGCCGAGCGCCGTATTGCGGATCGCGGTCTCGATGACTTCACGCCGAACCGCCTCGTCGCCGTCGACGGCCGCTTCTCGAATCGCCTCGCGCGGCTCGGCGACTTGCCGAAGGGCGTCGTCGCGTGCAGTCTAGCCTCAGCGATGAGCGAGCACAGCGATCTCGTCGAGCCTTTCTGGGCGCGCATCGCGGATTACGGAGGCCAGGCATTCACCGCCTTGAATACGGCGCTCGCCGAAGACGGTATTTTCCTGTTCGTCCCGGCGGGCACGGAGCTGCCGCCGATGCAGCTGCTTTTCGTTTCTTCCGCGGCGGACGAGCCTGTTGTGTCGCATCCGCGGACCCTCATCTTGTTAGAGCGCGGCAGCCAGGCCACGGTGATCGAGACGTACATCGGCATGAAGGACGACGTTTACTGGACGAACAGCGTGACCGAGATCGTGCTGGCTGACAACGCGGTCTTCGATGGTTATAAAATACAAATGCAAAGCGAGCGGGCCTTCCACATCGCGACGCAGCAGGCGCGGCTCGGGCGCGACGCGGTGCTCACGTCGCATGCGTTCGCGCTCGGCGCCGAGCTCGCGCGCAACGAGGTCAACGCCACCTTCGCCGGAGAGGGCGGCGACTGTACGCTGAACGGCCTGTACGTCACCGCGGGGTTCCAGCACGTGGACAACCATACGCGTATCGACCACGAGCGCCCGCGCTGCACGAGCCGCGAGCTCTACAAGGGCATCATGGGGGGCAAGTCGCGCGGTGTCTTCAACGGCAAGATTTATGTCCACAAGCACGCCGAGAAGACCGACGCGCGCCAGACGAACCGCAACCTGCTCCTCTCGGAGGAGGCGTGGGTCGATACCAAGCCGCAGCTCGAGATCTACAACAACGACGTGAAGTGCAGCCACGGCTCGACCATCGGCCAGCTCGAAGACGATGCGCTGTTTTTCCTCCGCTCGCGCGGGCTCGACGTCCGCGCGGCGATCGGCCTGTTGACCCAGGGCTTCGCCAACGATATCACCGGCCGGGTGAAACAGGCGCCGGTCGCCGAGTTCATGGAGCGTAAGCTTGGCGACAAGATCGATCGGATGACACAAGAGAACGAACGATGGTGAAAGCGTTACACGAACTGAAGGCGGCGGATTTTCGCGGCGGCTCTTTCGACGTCGCGCGCATCCGGCGCGATTTTCCGATCCTGCATCAGCGCGTGCACGGCAAGCCGCTGGTCTACCTCGACAATGCGGCGACGACGCAGAAGCCGCAGTCGGTGATTGACGAAATCGCGCGCTATTACACGGTCGACAACGCGAACGTGCACCGCGGCGTGCATCTCCTGAGCCAGCGCGCGACCGACGCCTACGAGGACGCGCGCGTGACGGTGCAGAACTTCATCAACGCCGCCGAGAGCTGCGAGGCGATCTACGTCCGAGGCACAACCGAGGGGATTAATCTCGTCGCCCAGACCTACGGCCGGAAAAACGTCGGCGCCGGCGACGAAGTCCTCATCACCGCGATGGATCATCATTCGAACATCGTGCCGTGGCAGATGCTCTGCGAAGAGAAGGGCGCCCGGCTCCGCGTCGCGCCCATCAACGATGCGGGCGAATTGCTGCTCGATGAATATGAGCGGCTGCTCACGCCGAAAACCAAGCTTGTCGCGATTCCGCACGTCTCCAACGCGCTCGGGACGGTAAACCCGGTAAAGCGCTTGACCGAGCTCGCGCACGCGCAGGGCATTCCGGTGCTCGTCGACGGCGCGCAGGCGGCCCCCCACTTGAAAATCGACGTACAAGACTTAAATTGCGATTTTTACGCGTTCTCGAGCCATAAGGTCTTCGGGCCGACCGGCTTCGGCGTGCTATACGGCAAGAAGGCACTCCTGGAGAAGATGCCGCCGTATCAGGGCGGCGGCGACATGATCCTCTCCGTTAGTTTCGAAAAAACTGTTTATAATGCGCTGCCTTACAAATTCGAGGCGGGCACGCCGCATATCGCGGGAGCGGTCGGGCTGGCTCAGGCGATTCACTACTTGTTAGGTGTAGGTTTCGACGCTATCATGGGCTATGAGGCGGGCCTCCTGGCTTACGCGACGGATAAGATCGCCGCGCTGCCGGGAGTCAAGATTATCGGCACCGCGAAAGAGAAGGCCGGCGTGATATCCTTCGTGATGGACAACGCGCATGCGCACGACGTCGGCACAATCCTGGATCAGGAGGGAGTAGCGATTCGGACTGGCCATCACTGCGCCATGCCGCTCATGAATCGCTTCGGCGTGCCGGCCACCGCGCGGGCATCGTTCGCGTTTTACAATACGAAGGAAGAGATCGACACGCTGACCGCGGCGATTCTCAAAGTGCGGGAGGTATTCGGCTGATGTCCGATCTGCGCGATCTGTACCAGGAGACGATCCTGGACCACAACAAGCGGCCGCGTAATTTCAAGAAGCTCGAAAATGCGAACCGCAGCGCAGACGGCTACAATCCGCTCTGCGGCGATAAGGTGAAGGTTTACCTCCGCGTGGAGGACGGCCGCGTTCAGGACTTGAGCTTCGAAGGCTCGGGCTGCGCGATCTCGAAGGCGTCGGCCTCCGTCATGACCGAGAGCTTGAAGGGCAAGTCGGTCGAGGAGGTCGAAACGATTTTCCGGCGCTTTCGCGACCTCGTGATGGGTAAAGCGGGAGACGCCGACGACCTGGGCAAGCTCGTCGTTTTTTCCGGCGTGTGCGAGTTCCCGACGCGCGTGAAGTGCGCGACGCTCGCGTGGCACGCGCTGCAAGCGGCGTTGCAGGATAGTAAAGGAGCCGTTTCTACGGAGTGATATTCATGGCCGATGCGACACCCAACCCGGTGGTGATCGAGGCCGAGGTGATCGAGGCGCTGCGCAGCGTATTCGATCCCGAGATCCCGGTGAATATCTACGAGCTGGGACTCGTCTACGAAGTCAAGGTCGAGGAGTCCGGCGCCGTCATGATCCGCATGACGCTTACTGCCCCGAGCTGTCCGGCGGCGCAGTCGCTGCCGGGCGAGGTGAACGAGCGGGTGAAAAAGATTCCCGG
>DASWZY010000128.1:0-59070 GCA_036407055.1 Binatia bacterium | reverse complement strand
CTACGTAGGGGAAGGGTTCACGAAGGCGGATTTCGAGCATCAGGAGCAGTTTGTCGAGGTATTTTCGCACTACCTGGCAGGGCACCCCGATAAGTACATGTTGATCGACCTCTACGATGCGCGCACGGGGGAGGCGATCGGGGAGTTCGGCTGGGGTGGCTTTAAGCTGTTTAATGCCGCCCACGCAGAAAACCAGGACCAAAACCCCGCTACCGTAGATAAGCTCTCCACCGCCGGCGAGAATATGTCCGCAGCCGATAAAAAAATTCCCGCGGACGACAAGCCCGTTCGCTGAAGTTCACCCGTTAAAAAGTTCATTGGCGGAGAAGGGAGGGAGTCGAACCCTCCGGGCACCTTACGATACCCAGACTGGTTTTGAAGACCAGCGCCACCACCGGGCAGCTTCCTTCTCCCGCTGAACCTCGCAACCTAACACCTTTCGTGTAACGCGCCAAGCTTTCCTATTCCCGCAAGTTTTTTCGCCCGCGATTTTTTTCTGGCGCTTTTGTTGCCGGTGATGTAAATAAGGTATTCACCGGATGAGATTTCACTCGCTGCCAAAGATCGTTTCGGCAGGTGCGCTAGCTCTTCTCCTTGTCAATCCTCTTCAAGCCTTAGGCAGTTCCCTCACCGACGCGAAGGAGTTTCTCGCCGAAGGCGCCGACTTTAGCTGGGAAGATGCGCGCGCGCGAAGCATAAAGATTCTCGTGCAAAGCCGCGATCCCACTGCGCACGGTGCGCGCTCGTCGATAGGCTCGGGATTTCTCATCTCGCCCGACGGCTTGTTCGTCACCGCCTATCACGTTATGAAATATTGCCTCGGGAACAATCAAGCGAGCGCGGGTTTTTCAGTGGCCCTCGATTGCTCGAAGGAGCACCCCAAGATCGAGTATCGCGCCGAGAACAACGGCCAAGAATACGAGATCGAAATCGTTTCGTATCTCCGGCTCGCGGATTCCATCAAAGGCGACGTCCAAACGCTCGAAGAGACAGTCGGACTGAAGGACTTCGTCATTGCCCGCCTAAAGGCAACGACCGCCGCGCAGTTTGCTTATTGGCCGCTAAATGATTTTACCAAACCTGTTCGGAGCGAGACCGACGGGAAATCGCTTCCCGAATTCAAGCCGCTTCTGCCGCCGAAAAAGGTCTTTGTCGCCGGTTATGCCGCAGGTCCGGATTTCGCCCTGACCCAGGGATTTTTGAATCTGGTTGAAGAAAAACGCCGCGCCTATCTCGCGTGGAACCGCGACATCTACGACAACCCGGAGATTCGGCAGGCCTACGGTATTTCCGCCGGAACGAGATGGGGCATCCCCATCGCCAATTTCATGAGCGGCGGCCCCGTGATCGATGCTGCAGGAAACGTTCTCGGTGTCGTGGTTAACCAGGGCGCGGGCAGCGCCGGAATTCTATCGACCGAGAACGTACTGGAGACGTTCTTCTCGCCGACGCCGACGCCCGGCGCGCCGCCCGCGGTTATCCTCCACCCTACCCGCACACCGCTTTATTTAAAAGCCGCAGGTAATTTGTAAGCCGGCGGCGCATCTTCATCCTTCTCAAGTATCTCCCTTAATTGACAAGGCACCGGCCCGTCCGCAGGATTTTAAATAGGCGCGGCGGTTTTCTCGCCTCCGTTGGCGCGCAAAAATTTTGACGGAAAGTGCGAGCAGGCGCATAGACAACTCCTGAAAGGAGGAAGCAGTATGTTGTATTCTAAGTGGCTCTCATCGGCCGCTGTGCTGATGGGAGCGCTCGTGATAGGGGCCGCGCCGGTTTGGGCGCAGACCGGCTCGTCCGACAAATCCAGCGGCAGCTCGGCGACTAGCCCCGGCTCCAGCAAGAGCCAGAGTGGAACTTACGGGTCGAGCGCTGATCAAAGCGGGACGAGCGGAGCGGCCGGCACCAGCCGCAGCTCCGCCAGTAAGTCGGGAACGTCTACCAGCCAGTCTGGCGATACCGGCATGTCGTCATCCGGCAGCTCATCGGGTATGTCCTCCTCCTCCGATACGTCTTCGGGCATGTCGTCTTCCCACTCCACCGGAGCGGCGAAAGGCAGCGAGGAAGTGAAGAAGGTGCAGCAGGCGCTGAAGGATCAGGGACAAGACCCAGGCCCCGTCGATGGAGTCATGGGCCCCAAGACGAAAGAAGCGTTGCGGGCTTTTCAGCAGCAGCAGGGGCTCAGCGCGTCCGGCACGCTCGACAATCAAACCAAAGAGAAGCTCGGCGTAAGCGGCAGCGGCTCTTCTTCCAGCTCCGGCAAAAGCTCTTCATCCAAAAGCTCGCGGAGCAGCGGATCGTCGGATTCGAGCGGCCTCGGCAGCTCGGGATCCGGTTCCAGCTCCGGCCTCGGCTCCTCCGGCTCGAGTTCTTCCGGCAGCTCATCAGGCTTGAGCGGTTCTTCGAGCGGCTCATCGAGCACCGGCATGGGCTCATCGGGCAGCTCAGGCGCCTCAGGACGCAGCTCGAAGAGCGGCGGGTCTTCATCGAGCGGGTCAAGCGCCAATCAGTAAACGAAGTGTCGGTTAAAAAAAACGGGCGGGAGGCCGACGGCCATCGCCCGTTTTTTTTATCTCGCGCGACCTCGAATGCATCGCGCGAAAAATTTTCGAACACTAATCTTTATCCGGCCTTATCCTGGTTTTCGCTTGGGCTCTTCGCTTTCCACCTGTGTAGCGGACATGCGAGTTCGCTCAGGCAGAAGCATCCCTCAAAGTTGATCGGCGGCGTTGACGTATTCGATTTCCGCAGCGCGCCGGTAACTTGACCTCAGCACCGTTGAGCAACCCTCCTCACGCCGCCGGATTCTTATGCGACTGGAGGCGTGCGCCGTCCCATGATGAGGCTTACCAAAAACAACACCATGAAGACAACGAACAATATCCAAGCGATCTCCGTGGCGGCGCCGGCGACGCCCGATAATCCGAGTACGCCGGCAATCAGGCCGATAATCAAAAAGGTTATCGCCCAGTTCAGCATGGCTGATCCTCCTTTCCGGGGTAATTTCGCGCCTAACCTCGATTACAAGATAGGCCGCTCGCGCACGGCTTCAATTGGGGTCTTTCCCTGGGGCACGTAAACAATGGCGATCCGACTGATATTTCAAGGCCGCGAATGGTATCTTAAATCGTATAAATATAAAGAGTGTTTCACAAATAGTGTTTGCAAAAGCCATCGAGGTGAAAAGATGATCGATTTTGACAAGGCGCTGCTCGATCCCGCGCTGGTCTTTAATAACCCCGCCGACGTGTTGCATAGTAGAGAGTTGTCGCGCAGCCAGAAAATTCAAATCCTGCAAAGATGGGAATACGATGTTCGCGAGCTACAGGTTGCCGAAGAGGAGAGCATGCGCGGGCCGCAGTCGGTTACGCTAGATGTCGTGCTGAACGCGCTGCGGGCGTTAGGCGCGGAGCCGAAGGACCGCTCGGCGCCGACGAAACACGGCGGCAAGTAATTGCCGTGAAGTTGCGAGGCGTTAACCCTGCAACGGTCGATGGATTACCGACGATTGGTGGATGATGGGTGGAAGCGTGGCGCGAAAACTGCGCAAGCCAGGCGAGCGAACATCAAAACGTAAAGAATCGGCAAGCTCGGCAACCAAGCCTCATCCGGTCGCTGGCGCCGCGAAGCTGCCCGCATTTGTCGAGCCCGAGCTCACAACGCTGATCGATGTCGTTCCCGAGGGCGAAGAGTGGCTCTACGAAATCAAATTCGACGGCTATCGCGCGCTGTGCAGGATCGAAGACGGCCGTGCGCGGTTCTTTACGCGCGAAGGAAACGACTGGACCGAACGGTTCGGCGACTTGGCGGCGTCCGCCGCGCGTCTTCCATTGAAGGAAGCGTTTCTCGACGGCGAGATCGTCGTTCTGGAGTCGGACGGGTCGAGTAATTTTCAATCTCTGCAGGAAGCGCTCGGCCAAAAAGAGACCCATCGGCTCGTCTATTACGTTTTCGATCTTCTTTTCTGCAACGGTTATGATTTGAGGGTGATGCCGCTGGTCGAGCGCAAAACGCTTCTGGCGCCGCTGCTCGAAGACCGTCGGGGCAAAGCAGCTGCGATTCGTTTCAGCGACCACGTGACCGGCAACGGGAAGGAATTCCATCGGCGAGCTTGTCAAAGCGGCCTCGAAGGCATCATCGCCAAACGCAAGGATTCGGTCTACCGCGCCGGCCGCGCGCGCGATTGGTTCAAGATCAAATGCCATGCGAGTCAGGAGTTCGTGATCGGCGGTTTTACCGAGCCTTCCGGCTCGCGCACGGGCTTAGGCGCGCTGCTTCTCGGCGTGAACAACGAACGAAGCGAATTGGTTTATGCCGGCAAGGTTGGCACGGGGTTCAACCGCCGCTCTTTGGAGGATCTTCGCGCACGATTGGAGAAGATCGAAACGTCCAGTCCGCCGTTCATCAATCCGCCGCGGCTTCCACGGCGCGAAGGCGTTCACTGGGTGCGGCCCCGCCATGCGGCGGAAATCGAATTCACCGGCTGGACCCGCGACAGTATGTTGCGCCATCCGTCTTTCAAAGGGCTGCGTGAAGACAAATCGCCGCAAAAGATAGCCCGCGAGCTGCCGGAGCAGCCGCCGACGAAAGCCGGGCAAAACTCCCGTAACGTAACCATTGCCGGTATTACGCTCAGCAATCCCGAGCGTGTTCTTTACCCGGAAATAGGCATCACAAAACTGGACGTCGCTCGCTACTACGAAGAGATAGCCGAGTGGATTTTGCCGCACGTTACGTCGCGCCCACTCACGATGGTGCGCTGTCCGGAAGGTTACCTGAAGTGCTTCTATCAAAAACACATCGAGGACAATCTTCCGGAATCATTCAAGCGCATCAACGTAAAGGAGCGCAGAGGCTCGGGCCGGTACGTCATGATCGATTCGCTTTCGGGTCTCATCTCGCTGGTACAAATGGGCGTGCTCGAAATACATACGTGGGGCTCGCGCGCCGAGCGGGTGGAGATGCCGGATCAACTCATCTTCGACCTCGACCCGGACGCCGGTTTGCCGTGGAAACAAGTGGTGGAGGCGGCGCGGCTTTTGCGGCGCCGCCTCGCGGCATTGGAGCTCGAGGTATTCGTCAAAACTACAGGCGGCAAAGGATTGCATGTCGTTGTTCCCATTGTCCCTGAGGTTCAATGGGACGACGCCAAAGAATTTACCAAGATGGTAGCGGAGAGCGTCGCGCGCGAGGCCCCCGACAGGTACCTAACGAACATGTCCAAGGCGAAACGCGCGGGAAAAATCTTTATCGATTACCTGCGCAATGGCCGCAGCGCGACGGCCGTCGCGGCTTATTCTACCCGCGCGCGGCCGGGTGCGCCGGTATCGATGCCGCTCCGCTGGGAAGATCTCGACGACGTCGGCGGTTCCGGTGACTTCACACTTCTCAACGTAGGTAAGCGCCTCAAGGGTCTGCGCAAGGACCCGTGGGCAAACTTTTTCACTTCACGCCGCTCGATTCGCGGCGCCATCCGCAAACTCGCCGGTCGCCATCGGTGATGGCATAACGCTTGCTCGTATTCTCTCATTGAGATATCGCCGCGAGTTTCCGAATAAACACGCGGCAGTCGGCCGCAAGGCCGGCTAGAAGGAGGTGACTCGGACAGTAAAATTTACTTTCCGCCGGGAAATACTTCCCTGGGGTGAACCATCAGATCGGGTAACGTTAAGGTGGAAAGCAACGCGTTTCGCCATCGCGTTAGGATTAAAGGAGGTGGACCATGGGAACGATCTTGGTAATTGTCCTTATTCTGTTGCTGCTTGGCGCTTTACCTACGTGGCCGTACAGCGCCGGCTGGGGTTATTTTCCGAGCGGCGGTCTCGGCCTGATTTTACTGATCGTCATTATTTTAGCCTTGGCCGGACGTATTTAAGCGTACAGCTAAATCCGCCGCCTGGGATTGAGAGGAGAGTATCGTTATGACCACTCCAGCCAGTATTGGCAAACATCCCATCCACCCCATGCTCGTCGTTGTGCCTATGGGGTTATGGATATTCTCTTTGGTGGCCGATCTTTTCTCCGCTGCAGGCGGCGGTGATGTCTGGAAAACGATAGCCTTATATACGATGGGCGGGGGAATCGCAGGCGCGCTTATCGCTTCGCTCCCCGGCCTGATCGACTTCTTTTTTCTCAAAGAAAGCCGAATCCGCCGCGTTGCGCGTTACCATATGTTCGTCAACCTCGCGGCGACGGCTATTTTCGCAGTCGATTTTTCTTTACGCGCTTTCAACATGCAGCATGGATTCCTGCCGGTTACCTTGTCGATCTTCGCGTTGGCGTTGATCGGGCTAGGCGGCTGGCTGGGCGGAGAGCTGGTTTATGTGCAGGGCGTCGGCGCCGTGCCGCCGGCGCCCCAGCGGCGCAACGCCCCCGAGCTGCGGGCGATACCGGGAGGCCGAGCGCGACGCGCTGTTTGACGGCGTGGATCCAGCCTGTGTCCTGGAGTCTATGACGGGTGGATAAAAATGCTACATCTAAATGTGGAGGATGAAAGGGGAGGAAATGAGCTTGTTGGAGCGGATTGCGCAATATTTCGGAGGCGGCGAGCCGGATGCCGTCGCGCTGTTGGAGCAGGATCACAAAAAGGTCAAGGCGCTTTTCAAGGAATTTGAAGACGCCGAAGACGGCCGCACTAAAAAGCGCATCGTCACGACGACGATTCGCGAGCTGATAGTCCATGCCACAGTCGAGGAAGAAATCTTTTACCCGGCGATTCGTGGGGCAGTCGAGGAAGACAAAGTGGACGAGGCCGAAGAAGAGCACCACGTTATGGAGCTTTTGATCGGCGAGCTGCAAAAGATGAAGCCTTCCGACGAGCGCTACGACGCGAAATTTACGGTGCTGGCGGAGAGCGTAAAGCATCATATGGAAGAGGAAGAGTCCGAGGTATTTCCGGAAGCCAAGGATAAAATCGACGGACGAGCGCTCGGCGCGACGATGGCCGAGCGGAAAGCCGAGCTGGAGCAGCGGAACGGCAACCGCGCGTCTCCGCGAAAGCCCAAAGCGGCGCGCCGGCGGCAAAGCGTGGAAAAAGCGGCGCGCGTATAGGCGGGGTGAAGCATGAATCATCAAGACGATACCCATATGTCGATTCGCATAGCGCTGCCGCATCATCGCTGCAGCGAGGTGCGCGACGTCATCGAAGTGCTTTCCACCTTAGAGGATGTTTACGACCATGTTTATGCATGGCACGAGCTCGCTTGCGCCGCCGATGCCGTTAGGCATGCGGCGCGCGAAGCGCCCGGTGGCAGGTCTCCGGCCGGCCTCGCCGACGCGCATGACATGGTCCCAGTCGACCGCCGTCTTTGTCTCGCTCGCATCGAGGTGGAGGACCCGGCGTTCGTCGAGGTTGTCGGCGCACGCTATCCGCTCGAGGTGATTTACAGCTACCTGCGGGAGCGCGGTAACGGCAACGGCAATAAAAAAGTCTGCGCCGTCGAGCGAATCGAGCTGGTCTCCGGCGAGATCGATCATCTCTGCGAATCGAGCCTGCCGGGAAGCGAAATTCAGGAGGCGCTGTCGCGCCATCTGATCGCGCCATTGAAGCGGCTCGAGCGTCTCGACGGCATCCGTATTTACGATAACGATGAGCCAGGCAAGGCGCCGGAGCGCCGCCGCCGTTCCGAACGGTTAACGGCCGACTTTTCGCCATTGGCTCGCGGGCATTGACTATGGCACGCAATGGAAGACGCGCGAGGCGACGGAAAGCGTCGTCACGGAGATCGACGGGCTCCCGAGCGATATGGCGCGGCAGCTTGAGCTTCGGCCTGGTGAACATTCCCGTCACTCTCCACGGTGCGGAAACTTCCAACGACCTCAGCTTTAAGCTGCTCGATCGCAGAAATCTCGCGCCCGTCCATTATCGTCGCGTCAATCAAGAGACCGGCAAGGAAGTGCCTTGGGACGACATTGTCAAAGGTTACGAATACGAGAAAGGCGAATACGTGCCGATGACGGACGCCGACTTCGAGCGGGCGAACAGCGAGGCGACGCAAACGATCGAGATCACCGACTTCGTCGACGAGAGCGATATCGCGCCTGTCTACTACGATAAGCCGTATTATTTGGCGCCCGCGAAAAATGCCGGCAAAAGCTACGCGCTGCTTCGCGAAGTAATGCGCAGGACAAAAACCGTCGGCATCGCCAAAGTCGTCATTCGGTCGCGACAGCATCTCGCCGCCGTCTTCCCGCAAAAGTCGGCTCTCGTTCTCGAGCTTCTGCGGTTCGCGCACGAGCTGCGCGACGCGTCGGAGCTCGACCTTCCGGGCGATGTCGCGATCGGGGACAAAGAGCTCAAAATGGGGGAGCGTTTAATCGAGGCGATGGCCGACAAGTGGCAACCGGAAAAGTACCGCGACGACTACAGAGAAGACCTGCTGGGATTAATCGACCGCAAGGTGCAGGAAGGCAAGACGAAGGTCATCGACGAAGCGCGGCCGCAAGCGCCTAAGCGGCGGGCGAAGGTGATCGACATCATGGATCTGTTGAAACGCAGCGTCGAGCAGGCGGGGCGGAAGGAGGAGACTCCGAGACGGCGCAAAGCGAGCTGAAGGTGCCGCGAGGCTCACCGCATGGATGATGCTGCTCCTCTGAATGGCCTCGTGAATCGCGTGTTGCGCGCCGGAGATTTCGGCGGGGAAGTGCACTCATGGTAACCGCGGCCGACGTGCTCGTTGAGACGCTCTGCGAATGGGGCGTCAGCGTCGTGTTCGGCCTTCCCGGCGACGGCATCAACGGCATCATGGAAGCGCTGCGCAAGCAACGGGAAAACATCCGCTTCGTGCAAGTGCGGCACGAAGAGTCCGCCGCGTTCATGGCGTGCGGCTACGCGAAATATACCGGGAAGCTCGGCGTTAGCCTCGCGACCTCCGGGCCGGGCGGCATTCATCTCCTGAACGGTCTTTACGATGCGAAGCTCGACGGCCAACCCGTGCTTGCGATCACCGGACACCACTATCACGACCTTATCGATACGCATGCGCAGCAAGACGTCGATTTGGACAAGGTTTACATGGACGTCGCGCTTTATAATGCGCGGGTCATGGGACCGTCGCACGTCGAGGAAATCGCGAATATCGCCTGCCGCACCGCGCTCGGCCGCCGCGGCGTTGCGCACATCAACTTCCCTATCGATTTCCAGGAGCAGGAGATCGAGGAGCATTCGAAGCGCAATGTCCCGGGGCATGTTTCGCACGCCCCCGCGTCGGTCGTCGAGCTGCCGCCGGAAACCGCCTTGAGGAACGCCGCCGCGGAACTCAACGAAGGAAAGAAAGTCGCGATCCTCGCCGGCCAAGGCGCGCTCGGCGCAGGCGCGGAGCTGGAGGCGGCTGCGGAGAAATTGGCCGCGCCGATCGTCAAGGCGCTGCTCGGCAAGGCGGCGGTTCCCGACGACAGTCCTTACACGATCGGCTCAATCGGTCTTCTGGGTACGAGGCCGTCGCAGGAGGCGATGGAGGACTGCGATACGCTTTTCATCGTCGGCAGCTCGTTTCCTTACATGGAATTCCTGCCCAAGCCGGGACAGGCGCGCGGCGTTCAAATCGATATGGATCCGACGCGCATCGGACTCCGGTATCCGGTCGAGGTCGGTCTCGTCGGCGACAGCCGCGCCACATTGAAGCGGCTTTTACCGCTGCTGGAGCGGAAGCGCGACCGCAGCTTCCTGGAAAAAGCGCAGGAAGGTATGCGCCAGTGGTGGAAGCTGATGGAAACCCAGGGAACGCGTCCCGACAAGCCGATGAAGCCGGAAGTCGTCGCGTGGGAGCTTGGCAAACGCCTCGCTCCGGAAGCGATCGTCTCGTGCGACTCGGGCACGATTACGACCTGGTTTGCGCGGTTGATACCCGTGCGGCGCGGCCAGAAGTTCTCGGTCTCGGGAACGCTCGCGTCGATGGCGAATGCGCTCCCGTACACGATCGCGGCGCAGATCGCCTATCCTGAAAGGCAGTGCGTCGCGTTCGTCGGCGACGGCGGATTTTCGATGCTGATGGCGGAATTCGCGACGGCGGTAAAATACCGCCTGCCGATTAAAGTCGTGATCGTTAAAAACAACGCCCTGGGGCAGATCAAATGGGAGCAGATGGTTTTCCTCGGCAACCCCGAATACGGCTGCGATCTGCAGCCGATCGATTTTGCGGCGTTTGCGCGCGCGTGCGGCGGCGCGGGCTTCACGATCGAAGATCCGGCCGAGTGCGGCCGCGTGCTCGACGAGGCGCTTGCCGCTCCCGGTCCGGTCATCGTCCAGGCGGTGGTAGATCCCTACGAGCCGCCTATGCCCGCCAAGGTGACGCTCGAGCAGGCGACCAAATTCGCGAGATCGCTCGCGCGCGGGGAGCCCGACAGGTCGAAGATCGCATGGACGGTGCTGTCCGACAAAGTGCGAGAGCTTATCTGAGGTGGCAATGCAGGTAATCGGACTCGAAGAGTTGCACGGATTGACGGCGAACGGCGCTGTTCTCGTGGAAGTGCTGCCGCGAAAGGAATACGACCGAGCGCATTTGCCGGAAGCGATCAGTTTGCCGCTTACCGACCTCTATCCATTCTCCGCGAACGCCCTTGCCAAGGATCGACTTACGGTCGTTTACTGCTACGACTCGCAGTGAGATCTGAGCCGGAGGGCCGCGGCGCGGCTCGAGTATATGGGATATATGCACGTTTTCGCTTACGAAGGCGGAAAAGCCGAATGGATGGCCTTCGACCTGCCGATCGTTCGCGGCCGCGAGCTGCCGCCGCTCGTGAGCGACGTGATCGAGCGGGATGTGCCGCGTTGCCGGCCGGAAGATCCGATCGGCGCCGCGCGTGACGCAGCTTACGACCGCGGCATGGATATTTGTCCCGTAGTCAACGACGCCGGCGTCCTCTTGGGCCTTTGTACGCGCGTCTCGCTCCACGCCCATCCGTCGATCGCGGTCGAGCTGGTTATGGAGCCGGGGCCGACGACGGTCCGGCCGAGTATGCCCGTGGAAGACGCGGTGAAAATGCTCGAGCGCAAGAAAATGCGCTCGCTGCTCGTAACGACGCCCGACGGAAAGCTGATCGGATCTCTCAACGACGGAGCCGCCGCATCCGCGCGCGACGACGCGCGAAAGGGGATTTCGACATGAAAACCAAGCAGCAGAATTCGGTGCGCCTAGCGGCGATGGGCGATCTCCATTATACGAAGACATCGCACGGACAACTGCAGCCGATATTCGAGCAGATCGCCGACAATGCCGATATCCTCCTTCTCTGCGGCGACCTCGTCGATTATGGCTTGCCGGAGGAGACGGAGGTTCTCGCCAAAGAATTATCCGTGGTGAAAGTTCCGATGCTGGCGGTGCTGGGCAACCACGAGTTGGAATCCGGCAAACAGGACGAGGTGCAGAAGATTCTAGCGGGCGCGGGCGTTAATATTCTCGACGGCAATGCCTGCGAGGTGCACGGCATCGGCTTCGCCGGCGTCAAGGGCTTCGCTGGCGGGTTCGGCCAGCACTCGCTTCAGCCCTGGGGAGAGCCGGCGATCAAGAAGTTCGTTCAGGAATCGATCGACGAGGCGTTGAAGCTCGAGTCCGCGCTCGCCAAGCTGCGCACGCAGCACCGCATCGCGCTGCTGCACTATTCTCCCATCCCCGCCACTGTCGAAGGGGAGCCGAGCCAGATCTATCCGTTTCTCGGATCGAGCCGTCTCGAAGAGCCGCTGAATCGCTACGGCGTGACCGCTGTATTTCATGGTCATGCGCATCACGGCCGCCCGGAGGGACGGACGCAGACCGGAGTGCCCGTCTACAACGTGGCGATCAAGGTCCTCAGGCAACACTTCCCCAATCAGCCGGTTTTCCGCCTCGTCGAGATTCCCGCCGAGGCGCGGGCGGACGAGGGCAATGGAATGAGCCGTGAGGTGCGGACGTGAACGGCGACGGTGACGAAGTCCGGAATGCGGGAAAAGAGTTCTACGTCCGCGTGTTGACCAAGCTGACCGAAAGCGGCGTACCGTTTTTGATCGGCGGCGCTTATGCGCTCGAGTGCTACACCGGGATTTGGCGCGACACGAAAGATCTCGATGTCTTCATTCATCCGCAGGACTGCAAGCGGGCGCTCGACGCCCTTGCGGGCATCGGCTGTCATACGGAGCTGACCTTTCCGCACTGGCTCGGCAAAGCCTATTGCGGAGAATATTTCGCCGACCTGATCTTCAGCTCGGGCAACGGCACGGCACGGGTCGACGACGAATGGTTTCGTTACGGCGTGGACGGGGAAATACTCGGCTACCGCGTGAAGCTTTGTCCTGTCGAGGAGACGATTTGGTCCAAATCGTACGTGATGGAGCGCGAGCGCTACGACGGCGCCGATATCGCTCATCTACTGCGCGCGCGCGCGAAACAGCTCGACTGGGACCGGCTCCTGCGCCGGTTCGGCCCCCATTGGCGTGTGCTCTACGGCTACGTTTTGCTGTTCGGTTTTATTTATCCGTCGCATCGCGCGGACATTCCGGCGCGCGTCGTGGAGCGATTGGCGGACGCGCTGAAAGAAGAGACTGCTTCACCGCCGCCCGAAACACGGATATGTCGGGGAACGCTTCTTTCGCGGGAGCAATTTCTCATCGACATCCAGCAATGGGGTTACCTCGATGCCCGCCTCGAGCCGGAAGGCAATATGACCCGCATCGAGACCGATCTCTGGACGGCGGCGATCGGCGAGAAGAAATAGATACTTTCCAGCGCTCATGGCTCATCGCGTCGTTATCATTGGGGGAGGCTTCGGCGGCCTTTACGCCGCGCAGTCCTTGAAGAACGCGCCTGTGGAGGTGACGCTCCTCGACCAGCGAAATTTTCATCTTTTTCAGCCGCTGCTCTATCAGGTGGCGACCGGCTGGCTGTCGCCCGCCAACATTGCGTCTACCCTGCGCTCCGTACTGAAGCGGCAGCAAAATGCGCGCGTGCTCCTCGGCCAGGCGATCGACATCGATGTGGGCGCCCGGCAGGTGATTCTAAGCGATGGCAGCGTGCCTTACGATACGCTTGTCGTGGCGACAGGCTCGCGCCATCACTATTTCGGCCACGATCAGTGGGAAGCGCTCGCGCCCGGGCTTAAGACGATCGAGGACGCGACGGAGATGCGCCGGCGGATTTTCCTCGCCTTCGAGGCTGCGGAAAAGGAACCCGACGCCGACACAAGAAAGTCGCTTCTGAACTTCGTCATCGTCGGCGGCGGTCCGACGGGCGTCGAGCTCGCCGGCGCGCTGGCGGAAATCACGCGGGATATTCTGACGAACGATTTTCGCGCGATCGATCCCGCATCCGCCAAGATACAGCTGCTCGAAGCGGCCGACCGGATATTGCCCACGTATCCCCCCGACCTCTCCGCGAAGGCGGCGTCGTTTCTCATCAAGGAAGGCGTGACGGTTCGTACCCGGGTCACGGTCACGGACATACGGCGCGATTGCGTCGTGGTTCAAGAAGGACAGCGGAATGAAGAAATCCCGTGCCGCACCACGCTGTGGGCGGCCGGCGTCAAAGCGTCGTTTTTGGGAAAAATTCTGGCGGACGCGACCGGCGCGAAGCTGGATCGCGCGGGCCGCGTGCTGGTCGAGCCCGACATGACGCTGCCGTCTCATCCGGAGATCTTCGTCATCGGCGATCTTGCCAGCTACTCGCATCAGACCGGCTCGCCGCTCCCGGGCGTCGCGCAGGTGGCGATACAGGAGGGGGAGTACGTCGCCAAGGTAATCGCCGAACGTCTCGAGGGAAAATCGAGCGAACCGTTCCATTATCACGACCGCGGCGACATGGCGATAGTCGGACGCGGAACGGCAGTGGCGAGACTAAAAAGATTTCATCTCGCCGGCTTTTTCGCTTGGCTCGCGTGGCTTTTCGTGCACATCGCTAATCTCATCGAATTCGAAAACAAGCTCCTCGTGCTCATCCAATGGGGTTGGGCTTATTTTCGCAAGTATCGCGCGGCGCGCCTGATCACCGGCGAACATCGCATGCCGTGATCGCGGCATAGAGAAGACGCACGGAGCCGCAGCGACTGCGAGTCCGCATCTCTCGGCTCGATTCGAAGATAGAGAGCGGAGCTATTCGCTCGGGAATTCAGGGAAGACGCCGACTTCCGGTCGATATCCCGGACGGCGATAGACAGAAATGAGCCGAGCGCCGCTAAGCGGCGTCGGCCTTGGCGGGAGATGCGGCGGAGCGCTCGCGCAGCGCCGCCGGCTCATAGGTGTTCACGAAGTACAGCGGCCGTTGTTTGCTTTCGTCGAACATTCGGCCGATGTATTCGCCCATGATGCCGACGGTGATCAGCTGAACACCGCCGAGGAAGAGAATGACGACCATTAACGAGGGATAACCGGCAACGGGGTCGCCATGAAGCAGCGTCTTAGCGATCACGACGCCCGCGTAAACAAACGCCGCGATCGCCGTTGCAAGTCCCAAGTAAGTGGCCATCTTCAGCGGACCGATCGTAAACGAAGTGACGCCCTCGAGAGCGAAATTCCACAGGCGCCAGTAGTTCCACTTGGTTTCGCCCGCATGGCGCGGATCACGTCGATACGGAATGCCCTTTTGCGGATATCCGATCCAGCTAAACAGACCTTTCATGAAGCGGTGCTGCTCGCGCAGCTTCAGCAGCGAGTCGACGGCCCGCCGGCTGAGTAATCGGAAGTCTCCGGTGTCCTGAGGAATCTTGACGCGGGTTATCTGATTGATGACCCGATAAAAAGCGTAGGCCGTCCCCTTTTTCAGCTTGCTCTCGCCCTCGCGCGACATGCGGGTTGCGTAAACCACGTCGTAGCCGCTCTTCCACTCTTCGAGCAATCGTGGAATCAACTCAGGCGGGTCCTGCAGGTCGGCGTCGATCAGGATCACAGCGTCTCCCTTGCTGTGGTCCAAGCCCGCCGTGACGGCGATCTCCTTGCCGAAATTGCGGCTGAGGTCGATCAACGCGATGCGGGGATCCCGCTCGCGCAGCTCGCGAACGACTTCGAGCGTCGCGTCGCTGCTGCCGTCGTTGATGTAGATGACTTCGGCTTCCATCGGCAATCCGGCGAGCACGGCCGTAAGGCGACGGTGAAATTCGGGCAGCACCTCCTGCTCGTTATAGGCCGGTACTACGACGGAAAGTGATCGGCGCGTGGACGATTCGGCGCCGGCGCTGGGGGTATCTACAGCCATAGATTTAAATTCGAATGCGTTGGTATCGCGCTTCTGTGCTACCGAATGTATCACGTCGGGGTTGCCGGTTGCCACCCAGCATTCCGCGGGTTCAGCGCGCCTTTTTCGGCGATGTCGCGAGCGGCGTAAGCGTATCGCCTTGAAGCCCTAACATAACTGTGTCGCGAATAGCCGGACGAGATTTAAGATCGGCTTCGTCGACGATGCTGAGGTCGATATCTTCCCGGCCGTAGATTTTCTTCATGTAGGATTCTTCGAACTCCAAGACTTTGAAGCCGGGCATCAGATAGACCGCGTATTCGAGCTCGGCTTTCGGCGGGTTAACGAGAAGCAGCGCTCCATGCGGAGGGACTTGCCGGATGTAATCCCCGATCGCAGCCACAAGCCGCGCCGCTCGCTCGCCGTTCTCCTGCATGAGCAGAGCTTTGTCGCGGATCGCGGTCACCTGGCCGGCTAAAAGGAGGAGAATGCAGGCGCTGAGAGCGGCCGCAACGTAGCGGCGCAGCGGCTCGGATTCCAGGACCGCGCCGAGCCCGATTCCCGCTAGAATGGAGAAGAAGGGTGTCGTGTTGTAGACGTACAGTTCGCTTACATGATTCATGATAACCATGGGAAAGACGGACCCCAGCATCATGAGAACGACAATCGCCGGCCGCCAATCGCGGCGTTTCAGCCAAAGTCCGTAAGCGATGACCACGACGAAGAAGGCCGCTGCGCCGCCAATAAGCGCGAGCGTCGCCGTGCTCCGGGCGACGAGCGCTTCGTAGACGGTGACGCTGGAGACCGGAAGCACGAGCGCGGCAAAATCCATGAGGACATTCAAAATGACGTTGCTGCCGATGTGAAACTGATACCCGCCGGTTCCAAACGACGGGCTGTTGGCGCCGACCAGCGTGCGTATGCCGAGATAGCCCAGAAAAACGACAACAAACGGCAGAGACATCGCCAACGATCGCGTTATGAATCCGCGCCAGTGCGGTTCGCGGTAATTTATCAGCGCGACAACGCAGAGGAGGAGGGGGAGAAACGACGATGTCGTTTCCTTGAAGAGCAGCGCGACGGCAAATGCGCCGATGCTTATCGGGTACATCCCCGCGCTGCCCTCCGCCGAACGTCGGCGCAGATGCGGGCGCGCCAACGCCCAGAGGGCAAGGCAGCCGAAAAATGTCCCGGCGACTTGCGACAACGTGTCGTTACTCAATAGGGCGAAAGCGTTCGCTTGCGATAGGGCCATAAGGACGCCGGCGAGCAGGGCGGAGACGCCGCCGTAACCCAAGTCCGTCGTCGCCTGGATGACGAGAACGCACAGAAGCGCGTGGATCAAAAGCATGGCGAGGTGGACCGGCACCGTGCTGAGTCCGAAGTGTTTCTGGACCACCGTGTAGATGCCGGCTTGCAATGGCCGGTACCATCCATCGGCGTTTACCTGAACAAAATGCCGCCACGGATTCGATACTGCGTCGAACCAGCCCACATCGTCGCCGTAATAGGGTATCGCGATGCCGGGCAAATAGACGAGAAAGATTACGACGCCCAGGATGAGGAAGCACCACAGCTCGACCGGCGCGACCGTTTTGGCGGCGGCCGCCCAGTCCGCCAGCACCTGCTCGAACGAGTTTGGAACACCGCGCGCCGCGATGGATCTTTTCGGCATAAGCTACCTTTGCGATTCGCGAGCTTCTGTCGTCGGCAACGGCTCCAGCCATTCCTTGTCGACATAAAGCCGGCCGCGTTGAGGCGAGTCTTTTTTAACGCGCTGGCGTAGCGCTTCGTCCTGCTCGCGCATCAAATGCGGATTGATGAGCCCGCGGGTCAACGCCTCGTAGTATAGCCGGCCGCGGCTTTCGAGCAGCGCGGTGACGCCCTGCGGCGCGTCGCGCCGCGTGGGAATTTTCATCTTCTGGTAAAGACCGGTCAAGACGCGCTCGACGCTCTGCCGCGATGCGCCCACCAGCCACGCGATGCCGTCGTTGGTGACGCCGAGGCAGCTGTAAAGCAAGACGGTGAACTCGATGTCGCTCAGCTCCCGGGAAGGAGAATCCTTCAAGTTCTGGCTGAAGACTTCCGTGAAGGAAAGCTCGTAAATGAAAACCTGCTCGACGGCGTTTTGCACGAGCCGTTTGGGCATCGCTCCTTTGTCTACGAATCCCCACACGGCGGGTTTGTTCTTTTCGCCGTTGATGAGCTTGTCGATCTGATGCAGGTAGCTGGGATCGCCGGCATGGACGGTGCGAAAGAGGATGCGCGTGCGGCTTTCTTCGTTATCGGCTCTCGCCTGTAGGATTCGGCGGGCGATCTCCACTCCCGAGACGCGCTGGACCACGAAATCGAGGTCGAGCACGATGTTCTCCACGTCTTGATCGTCGGCGATCGATACCGCTTCGTCCGGAGTCTGCGCGCGATAGATCTCCGTATCTGGCCACCGCTCCCGAATCCACGAGCTCATTTGATCGATGGAATCCGGAGAGTCGTCGGCGATGAGAATCCTGAGGGCCGGCTTATGGCCGTTCTGAGGTTTTTGCCGTGCTTTGCTTGCCACGGGATTTGCCGATGAATTAGACGATGCCCGCAAGCTCCGGGCCCTTGCCTAATTCCCCCGAAGATTGGGCGAGACGGATAAGCACGGTCGTGCCGCCGGCGGCGGAAGTTTTTCGATAATCGATATCCGCGCCGATATCTTCGGCCCGCCGCTGCATAAGATCGATGCCGAAGCTCTGCTCGAAGGGGCCGCCGCCGCCGCGGCCGTTGTCGCTCACCGAGATTTCGATGACGCCGAAGCGCGGCCGGCGAAGGCGCACGACGATCTGCGTTCCGTGCGAATGCTTTCGCGCATTGATGAGCGCTTCCGAGACGATCCGGTAAAGCAGCACGAGGTGAGACTTATCGCGCAAGCTTGCGGCGATCGCCTCGTCCGTCACGTCGGGCGGGCAATCGAAGTCGACGGCGAATTCAGGCACGCGGCGGCGCATCTGCATCCGCACATCGTCCAGCCGCTTGCGGATCGTGGCTATGAAACCCTCGGCTTCGAGATCCTTCGGGTAAAGATGGTTCATGATGCGTCTCAGCTCGGTGACCACGTCGCCGAGCCGCGCCTCCGCGTCCGCGAAATCGCGCTCGTCGATTGCCGTCGCAAGATAGCTGCAGAGCGTGTTCAAGACCTCATGATGGATTTCCTCGCCGATGCGGAAAGCCTGCTTCTCGAGATAGCTCAATAGCTGCTCGCGGCGGGTCTCGAGACGAAGCACCTCGCCCTGCAATTCCTCCACGCGCTCGAGCAGCGTCGCCAGACTGACCCCGAGCGCCGTCTCGAGATCGACGCGTGCGCGCTCTTTGTCCTTTACCCGGTAGACTTTCTCCGCGAGCTTTCCGGAGATGTCGTGTATGACCGTGAATATTTCCTGGTTGCGAAACGCCGCCAGCGTGCGGATTGTGCGCATCATGTCGAGGCGAATACCGTAATGCTCGTCCGAGAGCAGCGACATGAGCTTGATATAGTGTTTCGACTTGAACCATTCGGGGTGCTCGCGCGCGCACTGATAGCAAAGCGTCGCCGCGTTCCAGCGCACGTAATCGGATTCCTCGTCCAGCGCTTCGAACAAGTAATCGAGCTTCTCTTCGGCATCGACAATCGCGAGGTCTTCGTCGTCCCGGAGCCGGTAATGAATTCCGCCCGCGCGATACGGCATCAAAAAAAGCTGCGTGAAAAAGCCCGCGCGCGGTGAAGGCTGCACGGCCGGCAGGGCATAGCTCAGCAGGGACAGCAGGGAGGCGGCCGTGTGGCGCGTCTTCGTGCGACTCTTGTTGTCAAGCAGGACAGATTCGAGAAGCGGCGGATCGGAAGGATTTAGAAGCGTCTCATCGGCGGCGCGCACCTTGCTACGCCGTTCTCCCTGCGCGCTCCACGGCGCCGCAGCGACCTCCAGCACGGTCGCGACCGCGCGATCGATCATAAGCGCCACAACCAGGTTCGAATCGTCGTCGAGCGCTTCCGCGCCGGCTTGCTCGGCCGATGTCAGACGCGCCTCGCGGCGGCTTCCGTTCGCCGCCTTAACCCGGCTCCGGTCGGTGCCTGCTGACGGGGGACGCCATTCGGGAAGCTGGGTTGTGAGCCGCAGAATACGCAGCAATGTCGCGAGATAGTCTGCGGTCATCGAACCGGAAGGCTGCTGCAGAACAGTTTCCAGTAAATCGACAATTTCGCGGTAGCTCGACTGGCCGCGGTTTTCGGCTGCACCGGCGGCGTCCGCCGGCGGATTTCGCGTTAAGGCAGGAAGCATTCGGCTAACCGACTGGAGCTCTTTTGCGAGCCTGTCATGATTTTTGGCAACTGCGGTCGCCGTGTCGCGGTTCACTTCGGCGAGAATATCGTTGAGGGAGCGAAGCGTCTCGTCAACCGGTGCGGCAGGTCGGAAAGCGCGTCGGCCGAGCGCGAGGCGTGTAAAGAGCGCTTCGAGCGCCCGAATCCTGAGCTGTATCAGCTGGCTCTCGCCTTGGACGATATCTCCGACCAAAGAAAGCAGCACCCGCGATCGGGGCGCGGTCTCGAAAATCACGTCTGTGATGGGGTCCTGGTAGTGAAGCTTCATCTCGTCGAGCAGCTCCCGGAGGACCCCGGTGGTCAACGCGGAGTTCGCGCTGACAAGCGCCGTAAGCATGTCCGCCGCCCACGGAATCTTCGCGGTTTTGTCGATCCAAGAAGCGCGGTAAAGCTCGCCGTTAAAGCGGATAAAGAACTCGCGGAGCGCGGCGACTTCCCGCGTTCCGGAGATCTCCCGGACGAATAGCCTAAATCCTTGACTTATAAAGGGATCTTGTGCCCTGAAAATTTCTTCGAAACTGTGCCTCCGGACGGCCATTTTCCTCTTTTCCTGAGGCGATTCCCTCATACAAATATGTATCACATCGACGCAGGTAAGGGCACTCTTAGCCTCAAAGCCTACGGGCTCATTTCATTCAGCGAGGAGACCCAGAGTAATGAGGTTAAGAGACCCGCGGCCGGCGATGCTGGCTGCATTCATTCTGCTATTGATAGCAACGTTAACGATCGCCGTTGATCCGGCAACCGCCCAATTTCCCGGCGGATTTATAGAGAAAAGCCCGATTCTTCCGACAAACAGACCGGCAGGTTTGACCCTTTCCCAAATAAATAGCTTTCTTCCGGCGACACGAGGGCCGTTTAATTTTCCCAGTCCTTACAACACGAAAGGCGTGCGGCTGACGATTCCGTCCGATTGCGGCGGAAACGATTGCATCGATTACGTAGGGTATTCGTATTGGCGCAACACGAACAACCACGTAGGCAGCGACACCATGTATATTTTCCTCGTGATGGATAGAAACCGCGGCGGCGCCGGTCCTTCGCTTCTGAGCTATAACAAAAAAACCGACGTGGTCACGAATCTCGGTCCGCTTTTTGATGGCGCCAGCAAATGGAGTTGGGCGAACGGAAACGGATGGTACTTCAGCGATACTCAGCCGACGAAGCTTTACGTCAATTATTGGCAGGATTCGACATTGTTCCGTTATGATGTGGTGAGCCACACGTTCGAACTGGTGTTCGACGTCGCATCGCGGCCTGACATTTTCGGCAGCAATCGCTACGTCACTCAATTCCACTCGAGCGCCGACGACAACGTCCATTCCGCTACATTGAGAGACAAGTCTAACGACGCCGACCTTGGCTGCTTCGCGTACCGTCAATCGACGAACACGTTCTTCTACTTCCCACAGAAAGGCTTGAACTATGACGAATGTCAGATTGACAAAAGCGGTCGCTGGCTCTTAATCAAAGAAAAAACCGGCATCGATCCCAATTCCGACCTCGATAACCGAATTATCGATCTATCGAATGGAGTCGAGACCGTATTGCTCGACCGCGACGGCGCCGGCGGACACTCCGACAGCGGGTACGGCACGATGATTGCCGCCGACAACGCGAATTCTCATCCCGGGGCATTCCGTTCCTGGCAATTCGGCGGCAACCCCATCTCGGGCGGCCAGGTAGTGTATTACACCGCCTCTTGGAACACGTGGGGACCGCAGCATGTTAGTTTCGCGAACGCGCGACGCGATCTGCCGCTCGAACAGCAGTACGTCTGCGGCAGCGGCGCCCGGCCGGCCGAGAACGGCCAGGAAGCCAACGAGGTTATTTGCTTCCGTCTCGATGGATCGCTCGACGTCTTGGTAGTCGCGCCCGTCATGACGGACGTAAATATCGGTATGATCAGCGGCTGCGACGATTATTGCAGACTGCCAAAAGGCAATCTGGATATCACCGGACAGTATTTTATCTGGACGGGTAACGCGGGCACCAACAGGATGGATGCTTTTATCGCAAAAATTCCATCGCAGGTTTTGACCGGCGTTGCGCCCACGAACCCCAATCCTCCGCCTCCACCGCCGCCTCCGCCTCCTGCCGATACACCCCCGGTCATCAGCTCAGTGTCGGCTCCGGTAATCTCGTCTTCCGGCGCGACCATCAGCTGGAACACCGACAAGGCCAGCGATTCCCAGGTGGAATACGGTACGACCGCCTCCTATGGAAGTGCTAGTTCCGTCAACGGCACAATGGTTACGTCGCATGGGCAGAGCCTCGCAGGTCTTTCGGCGAATACGACGTATCACTACCGTGTAAAGTCTAAGGACTCGGCCGGCAGTCTCTCGACGTCGGCAGATTTTACATTAACCACAACAGGATCTTCGACGGGCCCGACTGGTCCCACGGGCCCCAGCGGCGGCAGCGCTCCGACCGTTGCGATTATTACTCCGAGTAGCGGATTATCCGTGAAGGGGAAAATCAAGGTGACCGCCACCGCGTCGGATAGCGACGGCATCGCAGGCGTCCAATTCCAGCTCGACGGCCAGAATCTTGGCTCTGAAGACAACTTTGCACCCTACACAGTGAACTGGAACACCGGCACGGCAACAAACGGGACGCATACACTCACGGCTATCGCTCGCGACAAACGCGGCAACAAGAGCACGTCGGCGTCTGTGACTGTAACGGTGATGGGCTCGCGTGTGAAATCAACGGCGACATTTTCGGCTCAGAATGTTACCTGGGTAAATCCGGTGAACGTGACGGTGAGCGGCAATTCGCTTCAGGAAAACTGCGGCGGTTGCGCCAACTCCGGAGCGCTTTCAGCGCAGAGCCTCTCCTCGGGCAACGGCTACGTTCAATTCACAGCATCGGAAATGACGACACAGCGAAGCGTCGGCCTCGCGTCGTCGACCGCAGGGACGAGCCGGGATAACATGGCGTACGCTATCTCACTTTGGGATGCCCTCTCCAGCAGCGGTGGCCATTACGTGGAAGTCTACGAGAGCGGTGTATATCGCGGTTCGACGTCCTACTCCACGGGCGACGTGTTTCGCATCGCGGTCGAAAATAAGATTGTTAAATATTATAAGAACGGCGTCGTGTTCTACACGAGCGCGAAGACTCCCAAGTACCCGCTCTACATGGATACCGCGCTATGGAGCGCCGGGTCGACGATCGCGAATGCGGTCATTTCACGGACGCCTTAGCGTGTAAGCGTCGGCCCTCCATGTCCAGGGTCTTGCGCGGCGCGGTCGCCCATGTCGGCCGCGCCGCGCCAAGGCTCAGCCGCACGAGACCAAGAAATAGCCCCGCGTTAAGGATCACGAAATAGCGCGCCGCCACGGCCAAACCGCCGATGGCCGGCAAAGGCCTGAGAGTCGTGCCCGCGACGGCCAGGGCATAAAAAATAACCTGTCCCACGAGCAAAAACTGAAACAGCGGCTCGTCGAGCAGCGTTACCGTGCCGATCAATCCCGCCAACAGGAACCACGGTCCCAGCCAGCGCAGCACCTTGTGAGAGAAATAGATCAGCGCGGTCATCCCATACGTCGGCAACAGCAGAGACCATGTCCATTTCAAGGCTTGGAAATCGCCGGCGCCGATCCTGACCCGGCGGCGAAACTCGTGCTTGACCTCCTCGGGCGACTCCTCCCATGCGCGCGCCGCGGGGACGAAGAAAGTCCGATCGCCGCAATCGCGCCGCATAAGCATGGGAATGAGGAAATCGTCGACGATCGCCTCTGCCGGAACGCGTCTGTAACGGTCGCGGCGGAATGCGTAGATGGCGCCGTTCGCGCCCAACAGGCTGCCGAACCGCGACTCGAGCGTCTTGATCCACGTCTCATACCGCCAATAGGCGCCGTCGAGGTTTCCTTTATCGGCCGACGACCTGAGCTCGAGTCGGCCGACGACGACCGATCCGAAAGGATAGCGCCAAAGTGCCTGCACGAGTTCCCGCACCGCGTCGGCGCGAAAGTACGTGTTGGCATCCGTCAAAACCACGATCTCGTTACGCGCCGCCGCTACGAGATCGTTGAGGACGCTGGCCTTGCCGCGTCTCTGAGCGAAGTCGAGCAGGCGAATGCCGGGATAAGACGCAACGATCGCAGCGGTGCGGTCGGTGCAACCGTCCGAGCCGACGAGAATCTCGATTCGGTCCTTCGGGTAGTCGAGCTGCAAGAGATTCTCGATGCGTGCGCGGATCGCGCGTTCTTCGTTGTATGCGGAAATGAGGATGCTAACCGCCGGCCACTGCGGTGGTGCGCTCGAAGACTGCTCGGGTTTACCCGCCAGCTTACTCAACATCCACAGAAGTCCGGGATATCCTGCATAAGTGTAGAATATCAGTCCGAAGGACAGCAGCGTTAAACAATCAAAAATCTGTACGATGTCTATTGCCATAAAATCTCGGGCGGCAATCCCATGTCGCCATAGTTTTAATTCAGTGCCGTCAAGTTAAGAAGGATTTCATGCTCCTCGACTAGGCCGGGGAGCAGCAGGCCGAGCGTTTTCTGGACTTTCCGCTTAATCCAAGGCATCCACTGACGAACGATCGGGCGCAATCGGCGGTATCCTTCGTCCGTAGCGGTCGCCAGCAGCCAAAGAAATTGGGAATAGGAGTTCTGCGGAAAGAGACTAAGATCGATCAACGGTCGCTCGGCGTTTGCGAATAGAAGCTTGTAGTCGGTTATGCCCCGGCCGAAATCGAGCGCACCCACAACCCGGTTCTTGTGAAGATCTTCCAAAATTTTAAACAGAAGCACCTTGCCTGGATTGAGCTTGGCGAATTGTGGGTCGTACCCGACGGTTTGGTAAGCCAATTCGCCGTGGCGAATCGACGCATAGCAGTAAGCGGCCGGGACGCCACGAATATATAAGATGTAGCTGCGCAGCTTCCCGCCGCGCGCGATGTACGACATTCGTTGCACATTTTCCGGCGTCATATGCACGGTAGTCATCCCCATTTTCCATTGATAGCTCCTGCGGGCGATGTTTTCCGCGTCCCGGAGGAAGGGCGCCGCGTCTTCCGGAGAGCGGTAGATCTTCATCTGGACTTGTCCGGGCGCAGCTTCTTCGAGCAGCCGAACCTCGCGCTTGAGATTGTACCGGGCCTTCTTATGAAAGCGGTTGTGTAGGTAATCTTCGAATGTGTCGTCGAGTTTTACCTGAACCGTGGGCACCTCTTTACGGATGATCCGAAAGCCGCGTGGCAGACGTAAGGAAGCTAGACGCACCGCAAGAGGATCATGGGGCGCTAATTCGACCATTTCTGCGACGTCCCATTCCTTTTGAACCAGGAGCTGCCGCAAGAACTCGTCGATGACGCTTTCGGGCGGAGAGCCGATAACGCCGAAGATCCTGAGCTGTTTTACGGGCAAGTGCCCGAATGATAATGGCCCGATCGCCGCACGGAAATGCTTTAACCGCACCGCATAGGTCATGTACGCCAAGGGCACGCTCTCGCGGCAGGCAACCATTGCACCCGGGTTCTGCCCTTCAAAGCCTTCGGCGAGAAATTCAGGATCCATGCCCGGGAACGCCGTGGACAAAAGTCCGGCGGTGCGGAGTTGGAGCGCCGTGACGCGCAGAGCCTTTTCACCGCAATACTGTTGGACATTGATATTCAACAAGGCTCGTTCATCCTCCTTGAAAATATTCTTACGCGGCCGTTTCGAATCGCCGCTCGAGCTTCTTCTTGCGCACCATGCCGCGTGTAAGGTCGATGACGAGGTGCCCCGGCGTCGCGGCATCCAGCGTCGCCGCCGCCTCCGCGTCGGCGTTGCCGATAACGATGACCTCGGCGTGCGCCAGCAGGTCTTCGACGTTTTCGCACATGAGCGAGGAGATGTGCGGTATTTCCTCCTCAATGTAGCGCCGGTTCGCGCCCATCAACCGGGCGAGCGAGACATTTCGGTCGAGGATGCGGACATCGCAGCCTTTTCCGATCAACGCCTCCGCCAGAGTCACCATGGGACTTTCGCGCAGATCGTCGGTTGCAGGCTTGAAGGAAAGGCCGACGATGCCGACCTTACGCTTCCGCGTTTTCAAGATGGCGTCGACCTGCTCGCGGATCTGGCCGTCGTTGGACGGAAGAATCGAGGACAGCAGCGGCACGGCGACATCCGCCGACCGCGCCGCGTAGATGAGCGCGCGCAAATCTTTCGGCAGGCAGGAGCCGCCGAAGGCAAAGCCCGGACGGAGATACATTTCCGAGATGTTGAGCTTGCGATCCATCATAAAAATACGCATGAGCTCCTGCGGGTCGACGCCGAAGGCGGCGCAGACGTCGCCAATCTCGTTCGCGAAGGCGATCTTGAGCGCGTGAAACGTGTTGGAAACGTATTTCAGCATCTCGGCGGTTCGGATCGTGGTCGGAACAAATGGCGACTCAAGGCTGGCATAAAGGTCGCGCAGCTGCTCGACCGTCTCCTCGTCGCCCGTGCCGGCGAGAGTGAACGGCGGATGGGCGAAATCCTTGAGCGCGCTTCCTTCGCGCATGAATTCCGGGTTCACGGCAACGCGCAGCGAGGAATCGAGTCCTCGTCCGGCGCCGCTCAGCAGCGCGGGAATAAAAGTCTGCTCTGTCGTGCCGGGGAGCACGGTGCTCCGCAGCACGACGGTGAACGGATCGGAGCGCGCAGCGAGCGCCGCGCCGATCTCGTGCGCGACGCGCTCGACGGCATTGATGTCCAGCCGCCCGTTGGAGCGGCTCGGCGTTCCGACGCAGACGAGCGCGAGCTCGGTCTCCTTCACGGCGTTTTCCGTGGAGGAAATGGCGCGCAGACGTTTATCCCATACGACTTCCGCCAGGACCTCTCCGAGGCCCGGCTCCACGACCGGCGGCACCGCGTCGTTCAGCATCACGACTTTTTCCGGAGTGATATCGACGCCGATAACCTGGTGGCCGGCCTTCGCCAGGCACGCGGCCGTGACGCATCCCACATAACCCAGCCCAAATACGCTAACCCGCATCGTTGATGACCTCCTCGCAGTGTAGTTCAAATTCTCGCGCCGCCCGATTCCACGAGTAGCGCTCTTCGACCAGTTTCCGTCCTGCTTGCTCGATGGCACGGCGCCGCTCCGGTCGGCGAATGAGCTCGACCACGGCGCGGGCGAATTCCTCGGGCCCCTCGGCCTCGACGAAATGCTCGCCCGGGCTCAACGGCAGTCCTTCGGCGCCGATCCGCGTCGATACCACAGCTTTTCCCATCGCCAGCGCTTCGAATATCTTGATGCGCGTGCCGCCGCCGATGCGGAGCGGCACGACGTAAACGGCCGCCTCGTCGATGTAAGGCCGCACGTCCTCGACCGTGCCGGTTACGTGGACCGCGCCGTTCGCCGCGGCGCGGAGCCGCGCGCTCGGATTGCGCCCGACCACCGTCAGCGACGCTTCGGGAATCGCACGGCGGATCAGCGGCAGCACCGAGTCGATGAAATAGAGCATCGCTTCCTCGTTCGGATACCAATCCATCGATCCGCTGAAGACGAGCTTAGCGGCGGAGTGGCGCGTGCCGTTCGGGTGAAAATATGAGGTATCGACGCCCGTCGGAATCGCGCGCACGCGCGCGCGAGGCGCAGCTTCGAGCAGCGCGGCCCGGTCGTTTTCCGATACCGCGAGCGTCATCGCCGCTTTCGCGCAAGCCGCGGCTTCGGCGCGCCGGAGTTTTTTCCACTCGATCTCCAACAATGCGCGCCGGAAGGGGCGCTGCTCGGCTTCGTACAATCGTTTCCAGATAAGGTATTCGGCGTTGTGCTCGAACAACACGGTCGGAACCGCGACGTCGCGCGGCAGGTTGGGCGCGGCGTAGAGAAAATCGACGACGCAAAGGTCGATGCGCTCAGGCGTTAGCATCCGCCCGGCTTCTCTCTGCAGCGCCGGAATGCGCCACTTCCAGAGCGTCACCGGCAGCTCCGAGACCCATGAGCGCAACAGTGCCAGCCCGAACGCCGCGCTGCCGCGCTTGGGCAGCGCGTAAGGCACGGAGATTACGTCGCACCGTGGCAGCTGCGCGGCCAGCGCCGCGTGATCGTCGCCGGCGCCTTCGGTGGTGAGGACCGTCAGGCGATGGCGGAGCGACAGCTCGGAGATGATATGAAAACTCCGCTGCCTGCCGCCGGTGTTGAGCGGCCACAGACCGCCGACATTGAGCCACAGTACGCGCATGGTCATGCCGCGCGAAGAACGACGCTGCGGTCTTCGCCGTCGAGGAAAATCCGCTGCCACATTTCGAGATTGATCAATAGCCACAGCCGGTCGCCGTGCGGACGTGCGCCGGTCCGATGCTCCTCCGCTAGGCGCTCGACGGCCGCGCGATTGAAAATCCCGCGCTCGCGCGCGCGCGGGCTCAGGACGAACTCGTCGACGAGCGGCGCGAACGCGCCGCGAAGCCATTTTCCCATGGGGACAGGAAAGCCCATCTTGCCGCGCGTGAGGATCTCCTTCGGGACAATATCCTTGACGGCTTCGCGGAGAACCGCTTTGGTCGTCAGGCCGCGCACCTTCAAACGACTCGGCAGCCGCACGACATGCTCGACCAATGCATGATCGAGGAACGGCACGCGGCTCTCGATCGAGGCCGCCATGCTCATCTGATCCTGTTTCATCAACAGCTCGACGAGATAGGTCTGTAAGTCGGCCGCGCTCATGCGCGCCAGCGTGTCGCCCTCGCCTTCGTCGTAGCGGCGGAGACACTCGATGTAAGGATCGCTTCCGGCGAGCTCGCGGTCCGCGAGGATGACGGCGCGCTGGCGGTCGGAAAAGACTGCGAAATTCTCGTAGAAAAGGCCGCGCGGGCCGGGATCGAGGGCGAGAAAGCTCCGTTCGGTATACCGCCTGAGACGCCGCGGCAATCGCCGCGCCATAGCTTTGGCCCGCAAGCGGAGCTTCTCGGGCATGAAGGGAAAATACATTCGCCCGAGGCGCTCGTTCCAAACCGTGGCGCGGTACCACGGATAACCGAGAAACAGCTCGTCGGAGCCTTCGCCTGTGAGCACGACTTTCACATGCTGCCGCGCCAGGCGCGAGACAAAGTGGAGCGGCACGCTAGACGGATGCGCGATCGGCTCGTCCTCGTGCCAGATGAGATTCGGCAGGGCCGAGAAAAATTCATCCGGACGGAGCACGATCTCGCGATGTTCGGCGCCGACGGCGCGCGCGACCAGACGCGCGTACCCGAGCTCGTTCGCTTCGGCTTCGGCGAAGCCGACCGAGAAAGACCGGATCGGCTCGCGGACCATCGGCGCCATGAGCGCTGCGATCGCGCTCGAATCGAGCCCGCCGGAAAGAAAAAGCCCCAGCGGCACATCGCTCATGAGATGGCTTCGAACCACAGCCGAAAGCCGCTCGCGCACATCGTTTGCCGCTTCTTCAAGAGAAATGTCGCTCCGCTCGTCCGCTGCCGGCAATTTCCAATAGCGCCGCAGCTGGACACCGGTCGCCGCTGACCATGAAAGTATCCGCCCGGGCATGAGCTTGTGGATGCCGCGGAAGAAAGTTTCGTCGCCCGCGACGAATCGATTCGCCAGAAATTCCGGCAGCACGGCTTCGTTGAATTCCGGGCGAAGCGCGCCCGAGGCGAGGATCGCCTTGATCTCCGACGCGAAAACGATTTCCGTATCGGTAATCGCGTAATACAGCGGCTTGATGCCGAGCCGGTCGCGTGCGAGCAGCAGCCGGCTCTGCCTTTTGTCCCAGATCGCGAAAGCGAACATCCCCTGAAGCTTTTCCAGGCAGCGCTCGCCTTCTTCTTCATAGAGATGGAGAATCGTCTCGGTATCGCTCCGCGTGCGGTAGATGTGTCCGGCCGCTTCGAGAACCGGGCGCAGCGCAGCGTGGTTGTAAATTTCACCGTTGTAGGTGATCCACACCGACTCGTCCTCGTTCGCCATCGGCTGGCGGCCGCCGGCGAGGTCTACGATCGAGAGCCGGCGATGGCCGAGGCCGACCGATCCGTCGATCCACAAACCGGCGCCATCGGGACCGCGGTGGCGCAAAACGTCGCGCATGCGTTTGATTCGCGCCTCGTCGACGCGCAAAGACGGATTCAAATTAAGGCTACCGGCGATGCCGCACATGAGCGCTCCTTACAGACGCGGAGAGTACGACTGGCGAGTTTCCGGATTTAAGACTTCCGGACTTAGTCGAGGCCGTCGAGCAAACGCTTGTTTTTCGGAGACCTGGCGAGAAGAACGAAGCCGTCATTTCCGCCTACGGCTCGGCCGTAGTCGAATTGCAAAAAGTATTCGTAGACGTCGCGCCACGTGACGCGTGGATCGTCTCCTTCGACCCAGTGCGTTTCGGCACGCGGCGGACGGTCGTTAAAAACGCGCTTGCTTACCCACAGATCGCCTTCGACAGACCAGGCCTGGAGCGTCAGCTGCGCGAACTTTTCCCGCCATTTCGGTGTGTCGGCGCTGCCTCGATCGATGATGTCGATCGCCGCGGGAAGTCGGAGCTCGGAGTCGTACGCCAACATGCCCGTCGTGCTTAAGGGATCGAATGGATAGTCGGATGCAAAACGGAATACATCGTCTTGGATCAACACGGTCGCGATTCGACTGTGCGGTTTCCACAAAGGCTGGAGGTCTTTGATCCTGGCGATCGACCGGTCGTGGACGGCGCGTATTTTCGTATTCGACAACGCGGCGCCGTTGGTATACATCATGCCGAACACCCATATAGCCGCGAGAACACGACTCCAGACGATCAGCCGTCCTTCCGACACAGCATAGGTCAGCATTAAGAAGATCGCTGGATACAGCGGAAAGTACCGTTCCGTATCGCCCCCCTGCCAGCTGTACGCGAAGAGCATGACGGGAACGGCGCAAGCGATGAAAAGCTCCGTGAATCGCCTGCCGGCGCGAGAGGTGAATAGCGCGAAAATCCAAACGCCGAACGCCGCGTAGAAGAAAAGAAGCTTCCCCAGGCTGAGGCGGAGCAATTCGAGAAAAGAAACCGGATTGTAGGGGTCGTGAAGCAGATACCGTTTATAAAGCACGCCATCCGTTGCCATGTTGAAGAAGGACCTCGCGAAGCCAAAAACCATCCGATTAAAGCCGCTGATCTGGGTCATCATTCCGGGGGCGATCGCCCATTGTCTGAATCCTTCAAGATCGTAGATTCCATGAAGCATGCAGGCGCCGCCGTACAGGGTTAAGCAAAATATCCCGAAAGACAACACTACGCGGGCGAACTGGAACAACCGCCAGCGGCTTACGCCGAAGAGAATCATCGTAGAGACCGTTAGACCCGGCATGGCGAAGATGTAAGGCACCCAAAAGCCTACTGCCGCGGCGAACGCAAAGCCTGCGCCGATGCCGCTCGCTCTCGAGTGCTCGGCTATGTCCTCTTCTCGAATAAGAAGCCAAAGACCCAGCAGCGCCATCGACAGGCCTGGGACATACGAACACCCGGTTTGCGCGTAATTGAGAAAAGCGTGGCTGAAGATCAAACCGATGGCCACGAATTCAGGCACCCAGCTCTGTTTGGCGATTCGGCGCGTGCTGTCGTAGAGCAAAAGCACGCTCAGCAGTCCCGCCAGCCAGCTAAGTGTCATCATCGTGAAAATCGCATTGTTGAGCGGCGTAAAACTGGTGAACGGCTGCAGCGTTCTCGATACGCTCCACGCGAGCACAATCCACAACAGGTGGCCGAAATCCCACACCTGGGAAGTCCTGATGAATTCGGCGTAATGGTCGGTATCGCCCATGGAGATGGCGCCGGTGAAGAATGTCGCGGCAATATAGAGCGCAGCAATTCTTCCGTAGCTGCGGAGCCAGGCGACGATAGGGCCGACGGCCGCGATTTTAAAAGGGCGACGGCGTGCGGCAGCAATGACTTGCGTGGAGTCTCTCATCGGGTTAGTCATCGTCGTAACTTTCTGCTCAGCTAGCGAGCGACGGACGCGAATGTCGCGAATCGGACGTCCTTCTCGTTCGGAGCGCTTGGGGAGCCGTCATGCGCCCGAGTCAGATCGGGCGAGTAATGTCTCATTGTTCGCCGACTGTCGGAGAAGTACGAAACCGTCTTCGCCGCCTAGAGCTTGACCGTACTCGAACTCTGAAAAGTAATCGTAGATATCGCGCCAGGTAATTCGGCTGTCGTCTCCTTCGACCCAGTTCCACTCGGCTTTCGGTTTTGGGGCAAGCAGCCTCTTCGATACCCAGACGTCGCCGCCGGCGCTCCACACGGCTCGTGCCTTAGCGGCGAAGTTCTGCCTCCACACGGGAATCTGTGTCGTGCCGGGCTCCTGAACATGATACGTTGGTAGCGATTGTTTTTGATTGATGGGATGAAACGGAAAGTCCCAGGGAAACGCCCACAGCTCGTCGAGCTGACTCAAAGTCGCGATTACGCTGTGCGGCTTCAATAGCGGCTGCAATGGCTCCACCCGACCAGCCACTCGCTGCTGGCGCGCTGCCAGCGTCGAGTTGGCCAGCGCGCTGGTGTTCACTATGATGTTCATGGCGATCCAGACTCCGACCAATATCTCGTAGAGAAAAAATCTCGTGCGTCGACTCAAAGCATACGACAACGAAATGAACAGCGCGGGGTAGAGAGGCAAGTATCTTTCGATCGCTCCTGCCTCCCACAGCAGAGCCAGTGCGAGCAGGGGGGCTGTGCTGAGCACAAGGAAAGCGAGCAGGCGACGTCCTCGATCGGATCGTACCAGGACGACGGCGGTGGCGACTGCTAGGAAGTAGAAGAGAAGCAGTTTCGCCAGCGTTCCCTGGAACAAGTCGAAAAGGGAAACCGGATTGTAAGGATCGTGATACAAGAATCGTTTGAACATCGAGCCGTCGCGGCCCGTGAACGTAAACGAGCGCGGAATACCGAAAAGCAATCGCGGCAAGTTGCCCTTGTCGGTAATGCCGTGGGATGACGAATGGACCCAGTCCATGAAGCCGCCCAGCGTGTAGATGCCCTGAAGCAGCGCAGCTGTTCCGTAGATAATCAGGGCGATGCAGCCGCATGCGACTGCGGTCCGAATGATGAAAGAAAGCCTTGGGCGGTTAAATCCGAACAACAGGAGCGTCGCCAGAAGAGCGCCGGGAACGGCCGTTACGTAAGGGAACCATAAGGCGACGGTGGTCGCAAAAGCCGCGCCGGTCAGAATCGCGTATCGCGTAGCGTGCCGGGGCTGCTCTTCGGCGCGAAACAGCAGCCAAAGACCGAGCAGGAGAAGCGACAGGCCGGGGATATACGCGCATCCACTGTGCGCGAGGTCAAGAAACGCTTGGGAGAAAATGAACCCGATCGTAGCGCAAATCGCCGGCCATTCCCGTTCCGCAATGTTCCGGGCTAGGCTGTATAAGAGAACCACGCTCAGCAATCCGGCCGCCCAATTAACCGCGACGAGCGCGAAAATGATGTTCAGGCGCGGCTCGAGGCCGGTAAAGGGCGCGAGAGCCATAGAAGCGAGCCAGCCAATAAAGAACCAGAGCAGATGCCCGAACTCGAAGAATTTCGATTCCAGGATGCTGTCGGCATAGCCGATGGTATCGCCCATGAAAGCCGCACCGGTCGCCGCGGTTATCACGGCGTATAAAGCGATCAACAAACCGTAGCTGCGCAGCCACGCCGTGCGTCCTCTCACGCCGGGCTCGTCTACGGAGATATCTCGCCCGACGGGCGCCGCCAGGCGATCGGCATTTTGATGCTCCATGCTGAGCTTCCGTTTTATGAAACAGTAGTTTTGCGGCCGACGGCTATCAAGGAAAGGCCGATCGGCGGCTGGAATAACTTTTCGGCACGTTCCGCTACAGGAGCGATCAGTCGGTCGAAGAGCGCGATCTGTTTCGGAGACTCTTCCGTTCTCTTGAACACGCGATTGTTGAGGAACCAGCCGGCTATGCCGATGAGGTTCATATAGAAGACCTTCTCGATGGCAAAGCCGCTCTGTCGCATTTTTTGCACCAGCGGCGGTTTGGTGTAGCGCCGGTGGTGACCCAACGACGAGTCGACTGTCCCGAATAAAAATTCAAAAGCCGGCACGAGCAATACGAGACTGCCGCCGCTGCGCAGCACGGCGAACATATGCGAAAGCGCGCCGATGTCGTCTTCGACGTGCTCCAGCACGTTCAGACAAACGACCGTGTCTAAATCGTACTTTCCCAAAGCGGTCGTCGCCGGATCGGCGACATCCAACCGCCTCGGCAGCACGTGGGGTTTGTCGGCAAAACGTTTTTCCAGATATTCCACACACGGCGGGTAGACGTCGGCGGCGACCACCAGATCGCGGTCGAGCATGAGGTTCGTAAAATTGCCGATGCCCGCGCCGATTTCTAAAATCCGCCGGCCGATGAAGGGAGCTATCTGCCGAAACATCCAACTGCGGTAGTTGTGCGCTTGCGCCATGATTTCGAGATCCGACACCGTTATGTTTTCTTCGTTCATTGACGATCTCCGATGTCTTGAGCCGCGCTAGCGGCGGGCTCTGAGCTCGTTCGCGACCGATTGCAGTTTGTAATCCAGTTCCTGAAAGCGCCGCACAATCGTATGAATCGTCAACCCGACGACCAGCAGCAGCACGCCGGTGATGACGAGTCCAACGGCGAGCAACGCGGACGGCATTCGCAAAACCAGTCCCGTTCTCAAATACTCCGAAACAACGATGGCGCCGGGGATCAATCCCGCGATAACGAAGGCGATTCCTGTAAAGCCGAAGAACGTAAGCGGCTTATAGTCGCGGAACAGTGCCAGAATCGTATTGAGAATCAGAAAGCCGTCGTGCAGAATGCGTATCTTCGAAAAACTTCCGTCGGGTCGCGCGCGGAGGTCGACAGGCACTTCGACAACGCGGTACCCGCGTTGCAGGGCTTTAATGGTAAGCTCCGTTTCGATCTCAAAACCGCGGGAAAATACCGGGATATCTTTGACAAAGCGACGGTTGAAGGCGCGGTAGCCGGAAAGAATATCGGTCAAGCGAACGTGGAACAGCCGGTTTAAGATCCATAGAAACAATCCGTTGCCGAATTTATTTGCCAGCCGAAAGCGGCTTTCGGATTCACTGTGGAGTCTGGATCCCACGACCATGTCGGCCTCGTCATTGAGAATCGGGCGCATTAATGCATGAACGGCAGAGGCGGGATAAGTGCCGTCGCCGTCGACCATCAGATAAACGTCCGAGTCCAGCCGATGGAACATCGCCTGGACCACATATCCCTTGCCCTGGCGTTTTTCACGCACGACGCTTGCGCCCGCCTGAGCGGCCTCTTCGATGGTCCGATCGGTAGAATTGTTATCGAAGACACAAATGGTCGCGTTGGGCAGCTCGGCCTGAAAGTCCCGCACGACTTTTCCGATCGTCAAATCTTCGTTGTAGCAAGGAATCAGTACCGTGACAGATGCTTCATGCGGCGTCGATGACGCGTTTCGGGAAGCTCCTTGAAGCGGCGGCTTCGCTGTTCCGCGCGGCGGTTCTTGACGGAGTTTTTCAACTTGCATCGCTTTACCTCTGGACATTTGATTCGAAATTTATGGCGAATCGGGTCGGTGCGTGATCGTTATTTCAGGCGGACCGCGTCGTCGTCGATAATCACCGTGCTGTCTTCATCGGCAAATCGCGCACCCATGATGCCTGCCGGCTTCTCGTGAATGGGAGTCACCGACGGAAGCGGCGCCGCGGCGTCCTCGCATGGCAGAAGGATGGTCATGATTCTTAGCGGCAGAGACGTTTCTGCGGAGCAACTTACGACCGGCGCTGGGGTGCGCCGGCCATAATCGGGGGAGATCCAGCCCTGAATCGGCGCCGTGCTTCCTTCGGCAACGGCGACCTCGATCGGGCTGCTAGCGAAGGTTCGAAGGAGCAGGCCGTGGCTGGACTTGCCCCGTGCGCGTATCCAGTTCTCGGCTTCCATGGTCACACTCATTGGCGCGAATTGAAACCGCACGTCGATCCGGTGTTTCGCGGTGCCCAGGAAGTCGTCGACGACGAACCAGTAGCGGTCTTTCACGAACACGACGCGGCGACGGTGGATCACCGGATCGGCGAGCCATGCGTAGGCGTCATGGTCCGCGTCGGCCAATACGTACTCCGCGGTCGAGACGCAGCGGCGCAGGCGGGCGCGCGGATGATGATCCCAGCCAAACGGCCCCGCAGTGCGGGCTTGGTTTTCACCGTCGACCGTCGCCGTATTATGCGCCGCCGTGCCGCGAAAGAAATCCCGCCATTCGGGCTCGGATGTATAGCAGTAGGTCCCCGCGTCGAGGAGGAAGGGCTCGCCGAAAGCCGAGCACTGCACACTCAGGAGATCGGCGTGCCCGTGGCCGCTCTTGGGCGAGCTCAGCGGGCCGACGTCGAAGATCATCTGGTGCGCAGTGCGGGCCCAGTCGCTGCGCATCACGACATAGCCGCCGCACGCATAAGCCATTGTCTCGCGGGTGATCGGAGGTGAAGCAGGCGTTATCGCGGAGCGGTGCCGTACCGCGCCGAGAAGCCAGATGCTTTCAGGGACCGGATCGCTCGCGGCCCAGGCGTAATCGGCGCAGTCGAAGAGCCGCGCTGCGACGGCGAGGACGCCGCGGCAATCGCTGGGAGCCCGCGACGTGAAAGGCAGTAGCCAGCCGCCGTCCGCGTCGCCGATGTCGGGCAGACAGCCGTCCGGCCGCTGGAATACGAGGAGGACGTCGAGAAGGCGCCGGAGGCGTTCTTCGACGACCGCAGGCACGCAAATTCCGCTGCGGCGCGCAAGAAGAAGAAAATGAAGATAGATCTCCGCGGTATAGCGTTGATAGCAAGTGGACTGCTCGAAGTAGACGCCATCGGCCAGGATCTGCCGCTCGCTTTGATCAATCAAGATGCGTGCGCCGAGATCGCGCCAGCGGCGCGCCGATTGAAGCTCGGGAAATACAACGCCGGCGTAGAACAAGCCGAGCGCCTCGCCGGTAAGATGCGTATTCGGAGCGAAGTAGTACGACAAATATTTTTCCACGTGCGTTGCGTGCAGTGAGATGCATTCCAGCAAGCGGACGTAGAGCTCGGGGGAGAGCGTCGCGGAGTCGCGCAATAAGTAGAGCGCCCATGTCCAGGAAATTATACGCAGCGCCGCTTCGAGGCTGCTCGCCCAATTGATGCCGAAACCCGCGGGGTTCGCCCTCAGCCACTGACCCAGATAGCCGGCGAAACCGCGCGCATACTTTTCGTCGCCCGTAAGCCGGCAAGCCTGGCCGAGAACGATCATCCATTGTTGGCGGTTCAATTCCCACACGACCTTGTGGTCACCGACTGCGGCGAAATCGAGGTGGTCGATGCGGCTCCAATGCGTAAGCGGGCTTCTGCGGCCGGAGATCGGGTCGAGCCGCCAGTGGACGGGATCGCCGAAATAAAGATCGTCGTATCCCAGGAGCCTGAAACGGCCTGCCAGCACGTTGTCAGCCGCCGCAATGATCGTAGCGCACGCCTCCGGCGCGTGTTGCCGCAGCAATGGCACCGATCGCGAATCGGTGGCTCCGGCGAAAAACCGCTTCGCGCCGGAAGTCTGAAAACGCTCGCGGAGAGCGCGCGCGAGCGCGTGGAAGTCGCCGTTTGAACCGCCGCGCAATTCTCGCAGCGTGTCTTGGGCGAGGGATTTCTTCAAGAGATGTCCGGCGGCGCGGCCGTTGCCAATACCGCCGACGCGCTCGAATATCTTGTTCGCTTCTTGTCGACTGCGGTAGGCGATTTCCCCGAGCCCCATGCTCTTCAGCCGATGCAATTTCATGCTGCGACACCCGAATACGCGGCGAGCCATTTCCGGTGAACAGCCGGCCACGTGTATTTCTCGACTTCGGCGCGCGCGCGGCGCGCCATTGCGAGCGTGCCGTCGGCTTCGGCAAGCAGGCGCGCTATGGCTGCGGCCATTGCTTCTGGATTTTTCGCCGGGACGATCGAACCCGTGTCACCCTCGCGCACCATTGTGGCGAGCTCGCCCGTTGGCGTGGATACGACGGGGAGGCCGGCCGCAAATGCCTCCAGGACCGACAGCGGCTGGTTGTCCACTACCGATGAATTCACGAAAATATCGGCTTCGTCGTAAATGCGCGGCATCGAAGCCGGCTCGACGCGTCCGGCGAATCGGACGGAGCCGGCGAACGGCGCCGCTTGTCGGCGGAGCCGCTGCTCTTCGCTGCCGCTGCCGGCGATGGTCAAAGTGGCTTCGGGATTGCGCGAGCGTAAAAGCGCAAAGGCGCGCAGAGTGTTGTCGACGCGGTAAATCGGCTCGAGATTGCGCGTCGACAGCAGCCGCGGCCGCAGGGGCCTGCGCTCGCGAAAGCGAAAGTTCGAAGTGTCGACGACGTTTCGTATGACGCGCACGCGATAGCCATGGCGGGCAAAGATTTCCTTCAAGTATTCCGATGGCACGACGATCTCATCGGCGAGCTTCAGAAACGGATGGACGAGGATGCCCCAGCGGCTAAGATGATCGGCCGCCTCGCCGCTGTGATAGTTCAAGACCACACGCTTGCCGAAGACCTTCGCGGTGAGTAGCGCCGGTGCAGGGGCGAGAAGAAAAGACCAGTACGAAGCGGAGAAGACGTGCACGACGTCCGCTCGCCGGAGCCGGGCGAGCGTGGGGATATAAAGCGCCTCGTTCAAGACCGTTCTCAGATACGGCACGCGCCGGAGCCATCCGGCGGCGCGCGGAAAACGCGGGTTGATGGGAACAAAATCGACTCCGTGTCCTTGCTGCCGGAAGCGCTCGCGTAGTACGCTCGCCTGCACCTCCTGGCCGCCGACGATATCGAGACTGCCGGCGACAAGCGCGACTTTGACGCGCGCGTGCGGCCTCACAGCGAGGCCGCTTTTAAGAGCCAAGGCCGGTGAATTCATCGCGTGAAGATTGCAAATCGGTGTAAATCAGCGGGACGCTCTGTGAGAAGAGAGAAGCTGTCCGGGAACTTTCACCATGAACGCATCGAGTCTTTGGCCGCCCGTATTGGTCGTCCAAATGAAGTAACGGCCGGTCACGTCCAGATTCCCTTTTGGCTGCAAGCAGTAGTCGTCGCATCGCGACGAAACGTTCAAATCGGTCATCACCGGCGCGACAACGAGCACATCCAACGAACCGTTCAGAGTGAAACAAACGATCTCGTTCGCCCGCGGGCCGTTGTTCTTGCTTGCGCCGCTCCCGCACGCGTATTGCTGCTCCGGTGGGACGTCAGACCCGCTGTTGCGGTTGCTGATATGGTTCGGTGCGGGCGCGTTCCAATCGCCATTGTAGTAAACCAGCTTTCCCTGCAGCGGATCCTCAGCGAATTTATAAAGAACTTTCGCGTTACCCAGGCGGTAACTGTTGTCGGCTCCGATCATGTAACCGTAACCGAGATCGAGATGGCTTATGGCTCCGTGAGCGGCGCCGGAGACTTTGTTCTGGTTGGATAAAATCGTCCGCTGCTTTCCCGTCTCGAGATCGATGATCACGTTATCGATGCTGTCGGGCTCCGCCGCCTGAACTTTTTCCAGAATGATTAGCCAGCGGCCGCTGGCGTCGATCTGGCATTCGTCGAACTTTTGTTTCCGTGGATAATTGGAAAATTCGTGCTTGCCTTCGTTGTACACAAGACAACCGAGCATGTCCTCATCGCCGACAGCCGTATGCGTTCCGTCGGTGCAGCCGGATCTTTTACAGCGGAGCGTCGCGGAGTGAACCCGGTCGTCGTTGCTGGAGTGCGGTTGCGTTATATCTTTGTCCCTTCCAAATCGCGGAGCTGCGTCGAAGACGGTCTCGAGTGACTTGGTTCGGACATCGTAGCGGTACAGGCGCGCGTCTTCGTCGTTCACGTATAGCTTGGTCGGCTGGCGCGCGCTGAAATACCAGTCAAGCCCGCCGCGCCAGCTGAGACGGCTCCCGCCGTCGAAGAGCGGGCCGAGATTCTTTACTTCGTCGGTAAGTTTGTTGTAGCTGAAAAGAGTCGGCCCGGTGCCGCCGTAACGGCGGTCCAGGCCAAGAAAAATCAGCATCGTATCGCTGCCGACGTGATTGTTGATGTTCATCCAGTACGAATAGCCGACGTGCGCGACGCAATCTTTGCCGCCGCAGTCGGCCGCCGTCGTGATGCGGATCGCCTCCGTGTTATACGGCGGGGGAAAGCGAAATTTGCCGCGATTGGAGGGGACAAAGGACGCTATCTGCGATGCCGTCAAGCGCGGGCGGACGACTTTGGTGTCCGCCTTTTCGATAAAGCCGCCGGGAAAAGAATCTGCACGGCCGAGAACCGGCAGGGATAATGCGGCGACAAGTATCAGCAGCCACCGCCGGTGAACGCGGCTGATCATAATATCTGGAAGTCAGAAAGTATCGAGAAGTCGCAAAGCTGAGACGCGAAGCAGTATAAGGGGACAACGGCCTTGATAAGGGCCGCCACGGTGCGGCGGTCTGCGCCTGAGTCGGCGACGCGCTCCGCGGCAAACGCCGGCGCCGGAGCTTTTCTCAATATAAACACATGACACGCGCTGCCGAAGACATAGCTCAAAAGGCGGCGCGCGCGGATCGACAGCTTCAAACCCAAGATACAATAGCCGGTATAAAACAATCGATTCGAAGAATGCTCTTCGATCGTCCATCCTGTTGCATTGAATAAACGGTTCCAGCGAAATTTGCTGAAATAATACATTTCCGTGATCGTGTTGCCGAACTCTCCATGTCTTTCGGGCGCGATGAGAGTCCTGATTAGGCGCGGTTTGTTGTTCGCAGGCTCGCTGCGTGGATTACCGGCTTCTTCGATTTCGAAAGTCGATCTGCGCTTTAAGAAGTGCTTGAACGCGCCGTCTACAACCCATGCGTAATGAGCGATGGTGCTGGCAATCCGCCAACACGCCGACGGCAAAATATGGATCGCGATACCGTCGGGCTTCAGCACGCGCTGCAATTCGGCTTGAAATGACAGAACGTGGGGAATGTGTTCCAGAACATTCGAACTGAAGACCACGTCGAAATAATCATCGGGGAACGGAATATGGACGCCATCGTATTCGATGACGGGCCATATTTGGTCGGGTTTGTAAAAGCTGGAGGGAACGTCGATCGCCGTGACGCGGACGCCCAGTTCGCTCAATTGTTTGGCCTGCAAGCCCATGCCGGCGCCGATTTCAAGAACTTTCGAGCCTTTGCGTACATAGGGGGAAACTCGCTCGAGCTCGTACAATCGAATATTGGCCAAGTGTTCGACGGTATACATAGGCTACCTCCGGAACTCATCAGCCTTGTGACAATTTGTCAGGCGGTTATTCGAATGGGCTCTCTCATTCTTGTCGCTGCCGTGGAGGCGGCGGAAACGTCAAGAAAGGTCCGGCACCACAGCTCGATGGAAATCAGCAGCCAAAGCTCCGTATCGCGGCGGCGGCCGCTTTCGTGGATTCTCAAAAGCTTCTCGATATGCGCGGGGTTGAAGATGCCGCGCTCGCGGCTGCGCCGCGACAGCAGGAGATCGCGGACGAAGCTCGAGAGACGGCCGCGAAACCAGTGCTCGAGCGGCACGCCGAACCCCTGCTTCGGCCGGTCGATGATCGCGTCGGGCAGAATGCCGCGCATCGCCTGCTTGAAGATGTACTTCGTCGTTCCGCCCCTGAGCCTCAGCTCGGCCGGAATCGTCGCGGCGAATTCGACGAGTTTATGATCGAGCAGCGGCTCGCGCGCCTCGATAGAATGCGCCATGCTCATCCGATCGACCTTCACGAGGATGTCGAGCGGCAAGTATCGGTGAATATCGAGATACTGAGCGCCGGAAAGCCAGTCGTTGCCGGCGCGGCGGAGCGCTTCGCGCTCCCATTCCAGCGGAACGAAAGCGCCGATCATCTCGAGGATCTCCGGCTGAAACAGCGACTTTTTATCGTCCTGCGGAAAAAGCGTAAGCCAATCGAGGTAGCGCTCGGTGCCGTCGAGCGAGTAGTGATAGACGTAGTTTCTCCCCGTCATGCCTATCGGCATCAATTTGGCGGCGCCCCGGAGCACTTTTCGCAACGGTGTAGGCACATGGATTCTTCGCTCGCCCGCCTCGTCGATATAGTGGCTGTAGCCGGCGAAGATCTCGTCCCCGCCGTCGCCCGAGAGCGCGACCTTGACGTGCTGCGACGCGAGCTTCGACACCATGTACGTCGGAATACACGAGGCGTCCCCCAGGGGCTCGTCGAGATGCCAGATGATACTGTCGAGGACCGATAGAGCGTCGGGCTCGAGAATTAACTCGTGATGTTCGGTGCCGAATTGTTTGCTGACGGCGCGCGCGTGATCGAGCTCGTTGTAGCGATTTTCCTTGAAGCCGATGGAAAATGTCTTGACCGGTGACGCGACGAGTTTCGCCATCGTCGCGACGACCGAGCTCGAATCGATGCCGCCGCTCAAGAACGCACCCAGCGGGACGTCGCTGACGAGCCGCAAACGCACCGATTCGGTTAAAAGCTCGCGCAGTTTTTCGACGAAGTAGGCTTCGCTCCGGCCGGTTTCGGGCTCGAAGCGCACGTCCCAGTAGTGTCGGACGACGGGCTTGCGGTGCGGCGCAGCAATCAAGACGTGCCCCGGCTCCAGCTTCTTCACATCTTCGACGATGCTTTGGTCGGATGGCGTACACTGCGACGTCAAAAGCGCGCTCAATGCGCGCGCGCTGAGCCGCCGCTCGATATCGGGCAGTTCCAGTATCGATTTCAGCTCCGATGCAAAAACCAGCCGGCCGCCGGTCTCGGCGTAGTACAGCGGCTTCACGCCCAGGCGGTCGCGGCCTAATAGCAAAGTCTCGCGGCGGGCATCCCAGATCGCGAAGGTGAACATGCCGCGCATCGGCTCGACACAGTGCTCGCCGTATTCCTCATACAGGTGCGCGATGACTTCGGTGTCCGTCGAGGTGTAAAAGGCGTGCCCGCGCCTTTGGAGATCGAGGCGGAGGTCTCTGAAATTGTAGATCTCCCCGTTAAAGACAACCCACACCGAGCCGTCTTCGTTGCGCACCGGTTGATGTCCGGTGGCAAGATCGATGATGCTCAGCCGCCGCATGCCCAAGCCGACGCGCGCTCCGAAGTAAAAGCCGTCGTCGTCGGGGCCGCGGTGGACGATCGCGGCGCACATACGCCGAAGCTCCGTTTCCTCGACCGGCGCGTCGCCGAAGCTGAAAATTCCCGCAATGCCGCACATGGAGGTGTCTCGGTCTAATCTTTCAGCAGTGCGCCGACTTTTGCCAGGCGCACCGGGATGCGCTGCAACGAGTCGACGAGCGCCTGCCGTTCGTCGCTGGATATAACTCCCGCCAATAGCGCCAGAATGGCATACGTGACACCGAACACGGTCCCCGTGACCATGAGAATCACAAGCGTGCGGGCCTGCAGTTGCGATTTGATCAAAAGTGTCACCGCGTACGCCGCCGCAGTCACGCCGGCGTTCGCCGCCAGGCTTTTCCACGGCAGAAGCTCCGGAAGCGTGACCTTAGCGATGTGCTTAAATCGCGCGACGCAGATAAATTTGGTTGCAAACGATACGATCAGCGTGATGAGAGCCGCGCCCCACACATCGAACAGTCGTATGAAAGCGAGAATGAAGACGACGCTTGCCGCGAGTTTAAAGGCGGAGGCGTAGAGCAAAAATCGGGTTTCGGCATAGACGCGCAGTACGGCGTCGGTCTGCAGCACCGGCAGCAGGACGCTGATCGACCAGATCATGAATATCGGGACGCTGGCGAGGTAATTGCTGGTGAAAAGAAACACGATCACTTCACGGGCGCTGACCAGGAGGAATCCGAGCATGGGGAAGAAAACCAGCGCGAGCTTCCTCGTCGTGTCGTTCCAGATCGCGAGCACGGCGTCGTCGTCGCGGTCTTTCACGTATTCGGCCATCCTGACCATCATGACATTGCCGACGGGGCTGTGAACCAGCTCGACGAGTGGAATATTCATGCAGCCGACCGCATAAATCGCAAACGTCGCCGTGTCGAAGTAGTGCGAAACGGCATATTGATGAAACTGCGACGCCCAGTCCGCCAGGAGGCTGGATCCGAAGAACGGCAGCGCATAAACAAGTTGTTCTCTCAACGCTGCGGCGTGGGGAAAAACGTCTCGGCCGAATTCGTGGAACACGTAAATCACCGTCGCAGCCAGGCGGGCGGCCGCAAATGCGATCACCCCTACCAGCAGCCATTCGAGCTGGCGTGTCAGCAGTACCGGTACGATGAAAGCGGCGGCGCGAACGATTTCGGAGATCGCGTAGCTTGCGGCCGTTGTAAAAAACTGCTGGCGCGAAGTCATGATGATCTCGAGCGTGACCGAGAGGACGCTCAACAGAACATACACTCCCAAAGCCGGCAGGTACGCGGCCAGCGCGCCGTTGCCGAGCCAGCTGGCGATGAGCGGCGCCTTCCATACGACAAGCGCGAGACCTACGATGCCGGCGCCGGCCAAAGAGACCAACGCATTCGCGGTGTAGCGTCCGCCTTTCCGGTGGCCAAGGGGTAGGAAGTAGTAAAGGCTCTCCGCCATGCCGAATTGCAAGATGCCGAAGAGAGTCGCGTAAACGAGGAATAGCTGCTTGTAGGTGCCGAATTCGGTCTGGTCGAAAACTCGCACCAGGACGACTGGAATGAAGAATGTCGCGGCAAAAGCCACCATCCTTCCGCCCATCAGCAGAAGCGCAGGCTTAAAAGTTGAGTTCATAAGGCCGGGAAAACCTCTCCGCCGCGTGCTCTCTGGCAGACGGCGTGCCGCGATCGAAAATGCCATGGATGAGACAATCCAGCAGTGCCGGCGAAAAGCGGCCGATGGGATCGGTGCATGAATTTTCCCACAAGACACGCCGCGGAATGGTGAACAGGGGATAACTCGACTGGCGGATTCGGCCGGTCGTGTAAGCGTACCTGTATCCCGAAGCGGCGACGGCATTGACCGTCGATTGGTTGAATCTTCCGTCGGGATAGGCAAAGTGGCGCACGCTAATCTTCAACCGTCGCTCCAGCTCGATGCGCGAGCCCTCGATCTCTTCGAGCACTTTTTCCGGGCTTTCGTTCGGCAGCACCGCATGCGTCCGAGTGTGGGATCCGATAACCACGCCCGCGCGATGCATCTCGTCGAGCATCTCCCAGGTGAGGGAGCGATGCGTCTCCAGCGGCGCGGGAACGAAGTGCGTTTCCTCTTCGAGGATGGCGATGAAGCGCTCGATTTCGGCGCGCGGCAGCAGCGCCAAAAGAGAGTTCACAATCTTCGAGTAGTCGATGCCGCCGTTGCTCAAGCTGTCGGGCTCCGGAGGACGTATCCCCGATTTACGAAGATGTGAGATGACCCCGCGCGGCGATTTCGACGCGAACGCACGGACGAGCAGCAGATAAAGCTGGTCGTGATATTGCATCCTTTGGGTTCCGATCAGGTCGCTGACGACGAAGACGGCCGCTGGGATTCCTTTGCGCTTCAGCAGCGGCAGCGCATGATGGTAGACGTCGGCGTAGCCGTCGTCGAATGTGACGGCGGCGATTCGCGGCGCAGTTTTCCTGCCCTCTTCAATCGCCGCCGCCAGCTCATCGAGAGAGACGAAAGTGTAGCGACCTCCAAGCCAGTCGAGCTGCCGCTCCAGCATCTCCATAGTGACGAGCATCGGTGGAATGGAATCGCCTACGTGTTTCGAAGAATCCTCCACCACTCTGTGGTAACTCAGGACGAGAGGCGCATCGTTTCCGATCCACCGTGTGACACCGCTCCAGTGGAGCGCTGACGCGGCGCCGGTTTTAACGAGATTGCGTAGCATAATGTCCTTTCAACTGAGCCCTCCGCCTTGCCGTCGCGATTCTCTCGGCCATAGCCTTCGGGAGAATCGTCCAACCGACTTTTCGTGCGAGGTGTCCCGCATGCGAAAGATTTCCTTGCACCAGGCCCGCCACGCCGGGAGGATAGAGTTGAAGCTTATGAATGCTCCGCTTGCGCCGCGCCCAGAGAAACTTATAGCTTTCGTCGCCGTGCAACAGATCGTATTCTTCCGCGCCCTCTTCGAGAGCGCTTTTGATCGCTAAGCCCATGGTCACGAGGCCGACGCTGTAGCGGGAGTACCCCGGATCGAGCCCCGATTGGAAAAAGTAAAACCGGTCGTTCCGGCAAAAGCCGTAAAGCGCCGCAGCCGGACGGTCGTCCAGCCAAAGCACAAACAGCCTGAGCCAGCCCCGCGCGAGGGCGAGCCGGGAAAGCTCCTGATGGAATGCGATCATGTCCGGAGTCGAGAATGCTTCCGAGGCACCTTTCCCGCTCCAACGCTTTCGATGCAGCTCGACAAGGATCGCAAGGAACTCGCTCCGCATTTCTTCGCTACGCGCGCGCGTGAACCGCATTTGGAATTCGCGGTCTACCTGCTTGCACCTTCTGAGAAGATTCGCTCGGTGAGAAGAACCGAGAGTGCTCAAGTACGAAGTCCAAGTATGGCCGGCCAAATCGATGTATGGGCATACATCGGTTGTCAACGGGAATGGACGATACCCGCTTCGCTTCTCGAGCCTCCGCACCAGCCGCCACGCTAAAGCAGAGCTTCCGAGTTGGCTCAACGCGAGCATCAGTTTTCGCTCCGCAAGATAGCCGGCGATGCTTTCGACAGCTTCGACTTCGTATCCGCGTCGAACAATCAGGTCGAGATAATCGGAGCCGATCGCCCCTGAAGCTAGAAATTCCAGCGAGCGCAGCGAACCGCCGAATCGCACCGGCCGCTCAACCAGGGGTGCGATGCCGATCGTCTCGTCTCCCGACCGAACGGTCAGGATAAAGAGTTTCCGTTCTCCGGCGAGATGGGTCCACCAAGTGAAAAGCCATTCCCACGTCAGGAAAAAGCAATTCGCAGAGCTGGATTCGAGAAGCTCTCGCCATGTGGATTTGAGATTCTCGAACGCTTCCGTCGTGTCGACTTTTTGGATCGATGGAAGATTCATGCTTATGCCGGTTCCCGACGGCGCCGCACGAGCGTGTTGTCCAGGAAGAGAAAATCTATTCCTGTGCCAAGGAAAGTTTCGAGCGCTTCGGCGGGCGAATTGACGATCGGCTGCCCTTTGACGTTAAAGCTCGTGTTCAGGACCATCTCGCGCCCGGTGGTCAGTCCGACGGCGGTGAGGAGCGAATGAAAATCCGCATTATCCGTGCGCGACACGGTTTGCACGCGCGCCGAGCCGTTCACATGCGTGATCGCCGGCAATTCCGGCCGGTAGCGCCGGCGCACGTCGACGGTCATGATCATGTAGGGCAGCTCGGTCATGGGCGCGACTTCGAACCAATGGTGGACCTGTTCGAGGGTCACAGCGGGCGCGAACGGCCGAAACGCTTCGCGCATTTTCACCATCGCGTTGATGCGGTCGCGCATCTCCGGGTGCCCGGGATCGGCGAGAATGCTACGGTGCCCCAGCGCGCGCGGCCCGAACTCCATCCGCCCGCGGTACCACGCGATGACCCCGCCGTCGGCGATCAGCCGCGCGGCTTCCCGGCAAGTTTCGTCCAGGCTCGCGAAGCGAACCGCCTCGATGCGGTCGGTGAAGCGCGCGAGCGCCTCGTCGATGTCAGCCGCGCCGTGCGCGGGTCCGTAAAACGGCGTCGCGATCCGTTCGTTGGATACTTTTCCATTGACAGACGCGCGATAAAGCGCGGCGCCGAGCGCCGCGCCGTCGTCGCCGGCGGCCGGCTGAACGTAAATATCGTCGAACAGCCCGGAGGAGAGTAGCCGGCCGTTCGCCGTGCAGTTGAGGGCCACGCCGCCGGCGAGCGCGAGGCGCTTGAGACCCATCTTTCTCCCGAAATAGCCGCACAAGTGAAGCATGGTGCGATCGAGACACGCTTGAAGCGCGGCGGCAACGTCTCGATGCGCGTCCGTGATCTCGGCTTCGGGATCGCGGGCGGCGACCAGCTCGCGTTCGAGGTATTCGCGCGTGCGCAGATGGTTCTCGCGCTCGTCGCGGGTCCGGTTTAGCTTCAAGATGGGAATAAGAATCGAGCCGTCTTCGCCCAACAGCACGGTTTGCTCGAAAAACGAGCGGAACCTCTCCGGGTCTCCATAAGGGGCGAGCCCCATGATCTTGTATTCGTCCGCGTTGAAATCGAAGCCGAGATGAAACGTGATCAGCGAGTATAGAATGCCGATCGAGTTGGCGGCGGAAATCTGGTGGATGCGCTCCATGCGGTCCGCGGCGGCGCGATAAACGGAGGCGCTGTGCGCTTCCCCCATGCCGTCGATCACGACGACGAGACATTCCTCCCAGCCCGAGGTGAAATACGCGCTTGCCGCGTGCGACAGGTGATGGTTGACCGACTGCACGCGCGCGAGCGGAAAGCCTGTGAGGTGGCGCTCGACCGATTTTAACAGCGCTTCTTTGGAATAGACTTCGCGATAACATGCCGCACCGACGGGATCGACCGAGTACGCCGCGGCGAAAGGCGTGTAATCGAACGCATGGGCGATTTCGTCGACTTCGTCGAGCTCGATACCGGCCTCGGCGAGACAATATTCGATCGCCTGGCGCGGAAAATCGCCGCTGTGTTTTTTGCGATTGAAGCGCTCCTCGGCCGCCGCGGCGACCAGCGCTCCGTCGACGATCAGCGCCGCGGCGGCGTCGTATCCCTGCGACATGCGGTACTCGCGCTCCTCAAGGCCGGGCCACTGCCGGCGCTTAAACGCCATGGAGTTTTCCAAGCCGCTGATGCCGATAATATTCATCCTTGCTCCTGGGCTCAGTTACGAGGCCGACCGCGCCACGTCGAGTGGAACCGGCGGGACCTCGCGGTAAGAGATGCGAATTTTACGGTGCCGGGGTGTCGGCCATTGCGCCATAAGCCGGAACCGCATGCTCCATTCGCCCTCTAAGCGCGTCAAAAAGGCGTCTCCGCGGTGGATTGTCTGCGCCAGCTCGGGGTCGTTCGAATGAACCAGCAGCCAATGCCCGCGATGGTGGAACATCGAATACTTCTCGTGGAATTGCTGTACGAAGCTCGGCTCGAATCGGCCGGAGAGCGCCGACGCGCCGTGGCGCGCCGCGTGATCGAAGAGATGGTCGAGAACCAGCTTGATCGTCCTCTCATCCGCGCCGATCTGCAAAACCTCGCCGAGGCCGTTCGGCGCCACGATGTAGATGTACCAGCCGGCGATCTCCCCGCGGTCATTGCGTACTGCAACCTTGCGCAGGTCTCCCCACTCGTGATTGCGCGCGATCACGCTCAAAAGCCAGTCGAGCGAGCGCTCGGTGTACTCCGGCCGCAGCGCGCAGCGTCGCGGCACGCGGGAGAGACACTCAAGCAGATGCGCAGTGCCGAGATCGACGCCCGTGACGGAAGGCTCCGACCGGCGCAGGGGACTGCGCGGGAGCCGGACGGTCACGGCGTCGATAAGTCGGCAAGCCGGCAGCAGCACGCGTGCGACGCTCCGCGGCATACCGGCGCCGGCGCGCGAAAGCAGAAAGCGCGCCGGCTGCAAGATGCGGAACCAGTAGAGGCTGTAGAGGAGAGCCGTGCTGCCGCCGAGCGATTCGAGAAGCTTTCGCGACGCATCGTTCGCCTCATCCGCGATCGAGAGATCCTGCGGGCCGCTGATGAATGCTTGGAGCAGTTTGACCGCCGCGAGCGTGGAGCGCCGGGCGGGGTCGACGATAAACTGGGAGCTGACGGCCGCGCGGACGGGCCTTCCGTTGAACGACATGGGCCGCGGCACGACGCCGAGAAAGCCGGCGATCTCGCCGGAATTCTCCTCGAACACGAGCGAGGTGATGCCGCTTTGGTCGCGCCACGGATGGCGCAGAAAAATACGCGTCAAGTAAGATCGATAGGCGCGTTGAAGATCGAGGGACGGAGCATCGCCGGTCTGAAAGACTTTCCGATGCAGCTCGGCGACTCGCGGGATGTCTTCCTCGACGAATGTCCTGACAATACCCATTTCTTCAGATTGTCTTGTCGCCGCCGTTCCGATGGGAGCCGTTACGAGACATGAGAAAATCGGCGATGCGTGCGATCGAGCGAAAGTGATCGAGATCGACCACTTCCAGCGAAATCTTAAACCCCAGCTCCTGCTCGATGTGAAACAGCAGCTCGACGAGCGTGAGAGAGTCGAGTATGCCGCTTTCCATCAGGTCCGTCTCCAGCGAAGGCACTTCGATATGGAGCTTGTCGGAAAACAAGACGGCGATTCGGTCGCACAGCGGCGCAGCAAGGGCAATGGACGCGTTCGCTTCACCGTCACGCGGCAGGGGCTTCATGGTTCTTGAATTCCTCCACGAGTTTCCGCCGATCGATCTTGCCGTTGGCGTTTTTCGGCAGCGAGTCGAATTCGAGCCAGTGAGTCGGCAGCATGTACGAAGGAAGCAGGCGGCTCAGCTCTTTACGCAGCGTGAGCGGGCCGGCGCACTCCCCGGCGAGCGGAACGTATGCGCAGCAGACGCGCGCGCCTTCGAATCCGCCGAGAGTCACGGCGACGACCGCGCACTCCTGCAGGTCCGGCAACGAATGGAGCGCCGACTCGATCTCGCCGAGCTCGATGCGATACCCGCGGCTCTTGATCTGGAAATCCGAGCGGCCGACATAATAAACGAGACCGTCTTGGCCGAGGGAGGCGAGATCGCCGGTCTTATAGACGCGCTCGGAGCGATCGTCGCCGCAGGGCTGGCGCACAAAAGCCCCATGCGTTTTCTCCTCGTCGCGCCAATATCCCGGGCTCAGGCCCGCGCCGCCGATATAAAGACTTCCGATTTCGCCCGCCGGAACGGGCTCGAGCTTTTCATCCAAGACCATCAGCGACTCGCCGGGACACGCGGTGCCGATCGGTATCGAGCTTCTTTCCTCGGCCGGACATGCCGGCAGCGTGTAGTAGCTGCTCGCGATTGTTGTCTCCGTCGGGCCGTACAGATTGGTAAAGCGAACGTGGGGCAGCCGCCGCATCCAGTAGATCAGCGCCGGGGTAGGGAAGACCTCGCCGCACCAGAGCAGCTCGCGCAGCTCCGGAAAGTCTTCGTCTTTCACGGCGTCGAATTTCGCCATGTAGTTCAGGATCGAGGGAACGGAAAACCATTGCGTGAGCTCCGACCGGCGGATGAAGTCCGCCAGCTTGTGCGGCAATAGATTCGCTTCTGCCGGCACCAGATGCAGCTCGGCGCCCGCTGCGAGTGTTCCGTAAATGTCAAACGTGGAGAGATCGAAATGAAGCGGCGAGTGGCACGAGTTCCGCCCGCCGGGACGAATGTGAAAGTATTCCTTGCCCCAGTCGACAAACGCGATGACGTTCGCGTGCGTGATCACGACGCCCTTGGGAGTCCCCGTCGAGCCGGAAGTGAACAGGATGTGCGCCGGATCGACGGTGTCGTTTCGATATTCGAGCGGCGCGCCGGAATAGGTCGAGAAATCCGACGCCGAGAATGCCGCGCGGCAGTGCGGACCGTCGATGCGCGCGCCGCCGAGCGCGCCGGCCGAAAAAGGAAAATCGAAGGCGCCGGCGGCGAAGATTTCGTCGAGCAGCGTCGCGGTATTTCCCGCCGCGAGAATGCAGCGGGATTCGCAGTTCTCGATGATCTTGCGATGACGCGCCGCCGGGCATTGAGGATCGAGCGGGACAAAGGTGCAGTCGGCCTTGATGATGCCGAGAATTGCGACGATCGCGTCGATGGATTTCGGCGCGAGCAGGCATACCCGGTCGCCGCGTCGGCAGCCCGCGTCTTTCAGGCCGCGCGCGAGCTGGTTAGATAGGCGTTCGGCCTCGCCGTACGTAATCGCTTGAGTCTCCATGACGACGGCGATGCTCCCCGGTGCGCGCTCGGCGTTAAGCGTCAACCAGTTGTGCAGCAAGCGAATCATGCGAGCGGCCGGAGTGCGCGGTCGAACGCGATGCGGCTGTGGCTGAGCTCTTGGGCACCGCGGGGAATATCGAGGATGAAGGTCGTGTAGCCCGACGCGAGATAGCGCGCGATCTCCGCGGCGACGGTGTCGTAGCTTCCGACGAGATATGGGCACATCGTCTTATAGTTTTGAAATGGCACGAGCCAATACGCAGTCCGGTCGGAGACTTTTTCCAGCTCGGCGAGCTGCCGGTGCCATAAAGAATCGGAGACCTTGGCCGCCAGCTGCCGTGTGAGCTGGCCCTTGCGATCTTCGGGAAACTCACCGTAGGCGAACGCCCAAGCGTCATCTTCGCGCGCGCGCGCGATCACACCTACGCGAATGCCGCAATCGATGCCGCAGGCCAAAACCGATTCCTCTTCATGCGTCGGCCGCGGATATTTGATTGCGGTGCAGCCGATCGCCCGCGCGGCGGCCATGCCCGCCTCCGACGAGCCGGAGATAAAGATGCCCGGAAACAAATCCGGCGGCAGGGGCGGTGAAAGCTTCAGTTTGTCGACCCGGTAGAACTTGCCTTCGAACGTGACCGTCTCACCCAAAAGCAAGCGCTTGATGATCAGCGTGTATTCCACCAGCCGGTCGTAGCGCTCGTCGTGCGGCGTCGAATCATTCAAGGCGGCAAGGTCATTTTTGAAGCCGCCGGCGATCATGTTGAGATAAATGCGCCGGCGATAGAGCTGCGCGAAGGTCGCGACCATCTTCGCGACCGTAAACGGGTGCATGTAGATCGGCTGCACCGCGACCAGCGGGCAGAGCACGTTCGTGTTTTCGATGATGATCTGCGAGAGCAGCCATGGATCGAGCAGCGAGTTGTCCGAATAGACGAGAATGCCGCGGCAGCCTGCCGCGTCGCTCCAGCGTGCCACCTCGATCAACTGCTGCCGGTAAATCTCCGGCGCGACGCGGCTCGATTCGGGGCAGGTCGAGAAGATTTCCACCTCGTCGCGCGCCGCCCGCTTGCCGGCGAGACCGCTCAGGCCATTGACGTTATCGGCGCCTGCATGGTTCATGGTGACTCCCATCGGATTATCGCGCGGGCGGCCAATCCATATTGCGATACCTGCGGCCGCCGTCTTGGACCGTCGCTTCGCGACATATTTCACGATCGTTGTCGGGCAGTTCGACGTCGCGGTTTAGCGCGCGGAGATATAAATTTTCGGTCTGGCGCACCATGCGCTCGAGCGAAAATTCCGTCATGACGCGCTGCTTCCCGGCGGCGCCGAACGCGCGCGCTTTTTGCGGATCCGCGAGCAGGAGCGACATCGCGTTCGCCAGCGCGCCCGGGTCGCGCGGCGGCACCAGCAGGCCGGTCTTTCCGTCGGCGACGAGTTCGGGATTGCCGCCCACCGTCGTGGCAATGACGGGCAGGCCTGTGGCCATGGCTTCGAGAATCGCGTTCGAAAGGCCCTCGCCGGAATGGCACGGCAGCACGGACATTGTCGCCTCCGAGAGAATTTCCCGCACGTCGAGTCGGAAGCCGGCGAAGACGACGCGGCGGCCGAGGCCGAGGCGGATCGCCTGACGCTTGAGCGTCGCTTTGTAGGCCGGGTCGTCTTTAAAGTCGCCGACGATTAAAAACCGCGCCTCCTCGAAACGTTTGGCGACGATTGCCGCGGCCTCGATAAAGTAATCGATGCCTTTGACGCTGCTGAGCCGCGAGAGGACGACGATCAGCGGAGCCGTCGGATAAAGGCCGAACTCCTGGCGCAGCTTGCCGCTCTCGTTTTTCTGCGCGAAGGGGGACAGATCGACCCCGTTTTTCACGACGTTGATCTTCGCGCCGTTGTATCCCCCGGCGATGAGCCGGCCGCGGATGACGTCCGCGTTGACGAAGATGGCGTTGGCAAACCGGCAGACGAACTTATGAACCGCGCTTTGGACGCGCGGGAATTCGAGGGTGTCCCGGACCGAGCCGATCACGTACGACGCGCCCCCCAGCTTGGCGGCCGGAATGCCGAAAACATTGGAGTAAAAGCCGTACGTGTGCACGATGTGAACGCCGTTGGCTCGAATCCAACGGGCGCAGCGGATCTGCTCCTGGATCGCCTTGCGGCTGCGAAAGCTCCCGAGACTGTACTCTTCGACCGGAATGTTCAGGCGCTCGACGTCTTTCAAAAACGGCCCCTGTTTGCGAAGACACGCCATCGAGACGTCGAACTTCGTACGGTCGAGACCGCGCAGCAAATTCACGACGTGGCGCTCGGTGCCGCCGATATCGAAGCTCGTCAGAAACTTCAAAACTTTTATTTTGTTCGTTTCCATGCCATGTCCTGTCGTATCGCGAGGACGTGTTTAGCCGCCACCGCGAGGCCGGCGAAGTAGAAGAGGTACATACTATAGGCCACGGGGTGGAACATCGCGGCGACGCCGAACGCGATCAGGCTGACCTGGATCGCCTCCCCCATGTAAAACATCTCGGTGTCTCCATCGTCGGCGGCGCGCCGCTGCACCGACGCGGCGGACTTTAGGCTGGCGAAATAGAACAGCAGGAAGATCGCAAGTCCGATCAATCCGAGCTCTGATGAATATTCCAGGTAGACGTTGTGAACGATTCCGCCCTCCGGACCGCGCTCTTCCAGAAGGGCGAGGTGGTTCTGGCCGATACCCGCGCCGAAGAGTGGATGATCGATTGTGAAGGCCGCTGCCGCGCTCATGTCCGCCCAACGCTCCTGTGCCGAGCCCGACTTGTCGGCTTCTATATTGGTAATCGTCGATAGCCGGTCGATGTAGGCCGGTCCCACAATTGGAATGCATGATAAAATCAACAGAACCAGGGCCCAAACCCACCGCTGGCCCCGGCGGCTGCGCAATTTCCAAAGGTAAAGCGGCAGCAGCGTCACTAATGTCAGGAACCCCGTCCGTGAGAAGGTCACGATCACGCCCGCGGCCGATAAGAAGATCGCCGTGAGCAAAAGGAGGCGCACCGAGAGGCTTCGGTGGGTCAGCAATAGCGCGATGGTCAGGGGCAGAATGAGATTGAGCATCAGCGCGAGATCGTTGGGATTGCCGGTGAGCGGCGCGTCATAGCCGAAGATTCGGTCGCCGCCGGTCTGCATGTAAACGCCTGAAAGAAAATGTTGAATTGCCGTGCCGGCAAGCGGTACTGCCATCAGCGTCAGCGCCCAAAAAGTCCGATACAGTCTTTCGCTCGAGTTGATGACATTGCTTACCAACCAGAAGACAACGAGAGTCCTGCTGTAGGTGTTCAGCAAAAAACTCCAGCTATCTTGGGGGGAATACGAGAGCGGGGCCGTGAGCGCCGCCCATGCAGTCAGGAGCACAATCAGCCAAATTTCACGAGTACCGTAACTGAGCGGCGCATTATGTATGATGCGATCGCAGATGTAAGTAGCCGTCGCTAGAATGGCGACGATTAAAGGAAGGCGAAAAGTTTGCAGCACGGGAAAAAAGCTTTGAGGCGCCAGGAGCATTAAGAAAGTAAACGTCATGAGAACCGAGAAGGGCAGAGCGCCGCTCGAACGACGGTGCGCTGCCCCTTCGGGAGTCGAGGCGGCCGCGTTAAAGGCGACTGGGCGCCACCATTCCAGAGATGAACTTGGAGCCATTACCAGTGATGTTCAGAGGACCATCAGCGACGGTGAGAAGGACGCTGCCGACCGAAAGAAAAGTTCAACTCGCGAGCTGCTGGACGCGTTCTAGAGACTCAGCCTCGGGATGCTGGCGAAGTTGAACAGACCTTCTCCCCGACATCCGGATAGGCTCATCGGACATAATGATCTTATGAAAGCGATGTTCGCGAAACCAGCGATGCACTTGCGGGTAAAACAATTTCCATTGGTACTTCGGCGTATACCAGTCGAAGGTTTCGCACCACCGCCAGCGCCAATCGCGGTGCATGGAGATGGGAAAAAAAGTGTAGAACACACTGCCGAGCTTGCGGATTCGATACAAGTAGTAGATGGGAATGGAAATCGTGCTCAGATAATAAACCGCTTTCAGTGGCAGACGCGTCGTGACGACGCGAATCATGTCGGAGAAATGGTAGGCGAAGCCGTAGCGGTCGTAAAGATAGACGGCTAAGCCCCCGCCGGGCTTGACCATCTCGGCAGTGCGGTCGAAAGCCGCTTTGGTATCGGGAGTGTGATGCAGCACTCCGATCGAATAGACGAGATCGAAGCTCTCCTTCCGAAAAGGCATCGAAAAGAGATTCGCCTGGATGATGTGTACGCGCTCGCGCGCGCCGATATTCTTGAAGGCGGCGTCAACAGCCGACGTTAGGTCTATGCCGACAATTTCGCCGCCTTTGTTCGCGACGATCTCGGCGAAGCGACCGCAACCGACGCCCACGTCGAGGGTCAGGCTTCCTTTATAATCCTGCGCAGTCCAGCCGGTCGTCGCGTCCAGAGTCTCCTCCGATTGGCGCGTACCGTTTAGAGAATCCATCTGGACTGTACTGAACCAGTTCCATTCATCGCCGAAGCTGGCTGCATACGAGCCGTCTTCGACGAACCTGGGTACGCCTCGGATGATGGGATACGCAGCGCCGCACTTGGGGCATTGAAGCCGCCCCTCCATGACCTCCGCGGCTGTGCGACTTTTCTCTTCGAGTTTGAGCTCGATTTGACACGGGGGACAGACCAGAAATTGCAAAGCGCTGGTTTTCATGGTTCCTCCGTCTACGCGGCGCTTCCCAGCTCTTCGCCGGGCTCGGCAGTCAATCCTTCCGCGGGCAGGTCGCGCGACTCCTGACCGAACAAAACGACTTTAATCGTCTGGAAAAGAATGCGCACGTCGAAATAGAACGACATGTGCTTGATGTAGTAGAGATCGTAGCGCATCTTCTCGATCTCCTCGTCGAGACCGTTGGCGTAGCGGTAGCGAATCTGTGCCCAGCCGGTAATTCCCGGACGGACCATCGAGCGCAGCGCGTAAAAGGGGATGGGCTGCCCGCATTCCGGAGCGTTCCGCGAGACGAGGACGAAAAGCGCGAAGTTGGACGCGGGGTGCGGCCGCGGGCCGACGAGATTCATCTCCCCCTTCAATACGTTCCACAACTGCGGCAACTCGTCGAGACGGAATTTTCTCAGCCATTTTCCCGCGCGCGTGATGCGATCGACGTTGTCGCTCGCCCACTCGGATGTGGTTTCCTCCGCCGGGTGCATCGTGCGGAACTTCAGGAGATTGAAAGGCTTGCCGTTTCTTCCGATGCGCTCCTGGATGAAGAGTATCGGCCCGCGAGAATCGAACTTGATAACGAGCGCGACAATGAGGAAAAAGGGCGCAAGAACGATCAGGCCCGGAACCGAAGCGATAAAGCTCGCGAGGCGGGCAAGCCCCTCGTCGAAACGGGAACGGCGAAAATCTTTGGAGAAAAGCAGCGTCTCGGGCTTCAGCCATTCGATGGCGACTTTGCCGGTCATGCGCTCGTAAACTTCGACACCGTCTTCAATGACGATGCCGCGGGGGCGGTATTCCAGGAGAATATGCCGGACTGGGCAATGCTCCAGGCCTTCCGGCTGCGCAACGATAATGCGATCGGCCCGTGAAATATCGATGATTTTCCGTAGATGGCGCAGAGGGCCCATGTACGGGTAGCCGAGGCGCTCGAGCACGCCTCGAAGTGATTCGTCTTCGAACAGCGTGGAAGTCGCCGAATCGTCGACAATGCCCGCGATGTAATAGCGGCAGGCCGGCTGCAGCTCCATTTGCCGGATCAGTTTTTGCGCCAGCGGTCCGGTTCCCAAAATGAGGACGCGATAAGAAAACGGGCGATGCCGGAGTATCTTGTATAAGAGGGCGCGCGATGCGAGCAGCACCCCGGCCACGACGCAGGCGCTCAAGATCAGAAGTCCCGGGGTGATCTTGCTGGCGGGAAATACCGTGTAGAGCAGCGCGAGCAGCAGGAGCGCCAGAGGGATCGAACGGATCAGACGCGGAGACGTCTCGGCCAGGTTGCGGACGTTTCTGAGGTTGTAAAGGCCGTTATAATAAAAAGCGAACGAGCAGCAGATCGAGAATCCGAATGCCTGCTGGCTCGCCACGTGCATGAGGCTCCAATCTCTGAATAAGAGATGCATCCATCCCGCAAGGACCATGTAGACCGCGCCGAAAATCGAGCTTCCTTCGATGAAGAGCAGCGTAGCGGACATGGGATGTGTTCCTTACGATCCGGTCGATACTCTCGATGGAGCCATTTTCCTTACCAAACGATTATTCAATCGCCTGCGGCTTTGCTGTCCGTAACTGCCATATGCGTAGCTGTATCCGTAGTAGTTCGCGAGCGGGAAGTCGTCGCGATTAAAGACGAGCCCGAGCACTTTATTCGCTTCCAGCGCGTTCAACGTTTCTTCGAGAAGTTTTTTGGGAGTCCTGTGCGCGGCGACGATGACGAGAAAGCCTTCGACCCATCGTGCGATCACCCGGCAGTCGGGAACCGGAATGACGGGCGGCGTGTCCACCACGATGTAGTCATAACGCTCCCGGGCCTCCTCGATGAACGATTCGGCGCGGCGCGACTTCAGGGCTTCATACGGAGATTCGAGCGCCTGACCCGCGGTGACGACTGTAAGATTGTAAGTCGGCATGGTCCGCTCGACGTCTTTCAGCGTGAGGGATGCATCTTGAATGGCGTCGATGAACCCCGGTCCGTCGAAGTTGTCGAGGCCGAAGTGACTCGCGATCGAAGGCTCGCGAAGATCCGCGTCGATGAGAAGAACGCGGTTTTCCGGCGTTTGCGCCAGAGTCGCAGCCATGTTGATCGAGGTCAATGTCTTTCCCTCGCCGGCGCCGGGACTCGTGACCGCGACGACTTTCAGATTGCCGCTACCGTGCGCTTCTTCGACGGCGCAGCAAAGGGTTTTATACTGCTCGGCGTCGGCGGCCGCCGGACTCAGGAGAGTCACCAAATGATCTTCCAGTGCTCCGGCGTGCGTCTCTCGCTGCATTTTTCTTCTCGCCGGTGCGACCGGCGCGTGAACCGGTTGCGGCTCTACGGCGTCTTGACCCAAGCTCTTCGCAAAGGGCGGGGGATTCTCGTCGGGCCGCCGGGCCTCGCCGTTCTTGTCGTGCTCCACACGTTCCTCCCGCAGCCGCTCCTGCTCCGCCTGCTCCAGCGCTTCGAAAAACTTGCTCATGTTCCTCGTCACCTCGCTTTCGAGCCCATCCCCGGTCACGTAATCATCGCAAACATGCTGAAAACCGAGCGTAGGACTTCGACGATATAGTTCTCAACGTGCAGCGAAAAATCTTCCGTCGCGTTTAGTTTCAGAGCTAAAAACATGAATGCCAGCAGCAGCAAGGTCGCGAGCGCTCCGGAAATCCAGTGAAACGGCGCTTTGACGAGCGACCAGCCGCCGCTGAAACGATTTTTCCGGGCCTGCTGAGGCCGCGCGCCTTGCTCGATATAAGCGACCACCTGGTCGATTGTGTCCTGATCGACGCGCCGCTTTTGCTCCGCGTAGCCGAAGAGCAGCGCGTGATCGCAGACGATATTGACGAGCCGCGGGATGCCGCCGGCGTAGCGCGTGATGCGCTGGAGCGCGGCATCGCTGAAGATGTCGATGCGGCGCCCGCCGGCGATGCGCAGGCGATGGTTGATGTAATCGCGCGTCTCTTCCGCGGTGAGCGGACGAATCACGCAGCGGAGCGAGATGCGCTGCTTCAGCTGTCTGAGCTCCGGCAGATCCAGCTTGGACTGGAGCTCGGGCTGCCCCGCGAGGAATATCTGCAGCAGTTTCTCCGTCGGGGTTTCGAAATTCGAGAGCAGACGGACCTGCTCCAGCGCCGGCGGGTCGAGGTTCTGCGCCTCGTCGATGATCAGGACGGTGTTTTGTCCCGTGCGCCGGCGCTCGATCAA
>DASWZY010000127.1:0-5666 GCA_036407055.1 Binatia bacterium | reverse complement strand
ATCAACGTCGCGTCGCGCCACGCGCTGAAGCTCTACATCGAAGACCAGCTCTCGCGTCTGTCGTGGGACGTGGCGCTCTACCAGACGACGGAATTCGCCTTATCGAAGGAGATCACGCCGCGGCTCCGCGCCGTGGACGGAGTCGAGCGCGTCGAGAGCCTCACGTTCCTGCGCTCGAAGCCGCCGCCCGAGGCGGCGCTCCAGGTCGACCGCAAGCCGCTCGCGTCGCCATGGGTGTCGATCCTCGCGGCGACCGACATGTCGCTGTTGCCTTCCGAAGTGCGGCCGAAAGCGGGCGACACCGGCGCGCATCTCGCACTCGTCGGCCCCGAACAGCAGATGGGGCACGCGTTTCTCGCGCTACAAGGCGCGAAGAATTTTTCCGTCATCGTCCACAGCCACAGCAAAAAAGGCGAGGCCGAGCTTTTCGACTTGCCGCTTCGCGGCGTCGTGCGCCTGGAACGCGCCGAGGTCAACCGCTACTTCATGGATGAGATTGGCACGATCTCCTTCGTGCCCTATATCGGCGTCATCCTGGTCATGCCCTACGACTTCGAGCGGCTCCGCTGGTTCGACGCGCTCTCCCGCGGCGCGCTGGGCGGATCGACGGATATTCACGCGACCGCCGGCGAGTATCTGCCGGAAGTCATCCACCTCGCGCGCGTCGATCGAAAGAAATTGATTTCCGGCTGGGACATTCGCGGCTCGCTCGCCAACCTCAAAAGACTCCAAACGGACATCGAAGCGCAGGTGAGCTCGCTCGGCCCGACAATATTCGTCGACAATGCGATTCTCGTGCTCTTGAACCGCATGGCGGAGATCTCGCGCCTGCTCTCTTCGTGACATTATTGATCGCGATCCCGCTGCTCGCGATCGCCTGGATGCTCGCGTCGAATCTCTCCGCGCTCTTGATCCTGAACGAGCGGCGCAAGCTCGGCCTCATGCGGCTCCGCGGCGTGCCCGGCGCGCTGCTCGGGCAGAGTCTATTGCTCTCGATCGGTGCCGGCGGCTTGATCGGCGGCGTGATCGGGCTCGTTCTCGGCACGCTGCTGCCGCTCGCGCTCTACGAGCACGGCGCGCTGTCGTGGACGGTGCTCGGTCACGTCCAGGGGCCGCTGCAGATGCTTTTGTTTCTCGTCGTCGGGCTTGTTTTCGCGCTCTGGTCGAGCCGCAAGCTCGTGCGCTACGCGACGACGATCTCGCCGCTGGAGGCGTCGCGCCGCGTCGCGCCGTCGGAATCGATGGAGGCGGCGATGCGCTTCGGTCCGCTCCAGCTCGCCGCGCTGCTCATCGGCCTTTACAAGCTCGTGAGCTGGGCGGCCGACTTCGATCCGGCGCGCCGTTTTCCGCTCGCCGAAGACGACTCCGCTTCGTGGATATTTTTCATCAAGTCGCTCTTCATGCTCGACCGCGCGCTCGATTTCGTCGCGCTGCCGCTCGTCGTCTACGGCATCGTCACGCTGTTCGTGTCACGCCGCAGTTTGATGACGGCGCTGCTCGCCGCGGTCTCGCGCCTGCTCGGCGGTCGGCTCCGCCGCCTGTCGCTCCGCCACATGTCGTTCAAGCCGCACCGCATCGCGAGCTTTTTGCTGATCGTCGCGCTCATGGCGAGCGTGAGCCTCTATCCGAGTATCGGCGCGAGATCGTTCGAGGACAAGGCGCTCCGCGGCGCGACGGTCGAGATCGGGAGCGAGCTGCACATCGCCCTCGGCCCCGGCGACCTCGTGCCGGCGGAGAAGCTCGATCAGGGTCTCGGCGCGCAGGCTGAGGCGCTCCGCGCCGCGGTCAAAGAGCGGCTCGGCGCCGTGCGCGACGACAACATCGTCTCGATCGATACGATCGTCGAAGCGCTGCTGCCGGGCTTTTTCTTCCCGGGCTACGGCCTCAGCGGCGTGCCGCTCTATCTCATCGACGACCCCGAGCACTATCTCCAGACGGTCTTTTACGACGAGAAGCTCGGCGTCGGCGGAAATTTCAGCGGCATCGTCCGCGACCTCAAGACTGAGAAAGTCGCCGCCTCGCCGCCGGTCGCCCAGTTCTGGAACTTGTCGGCCGGCGATCCGATCCTGCTCGGCGCCGACATGGAGAAAAAGCCGGTGCTCGTTCCCGGCGGCGGTGTGATCGGCTTTTTGCCCGGCATACCGCCGCGCAGCATCGCCGACCGGCAGAGCTTCGTCTCGGCGCGCATCGATTATCTCAATTATCTCTCCAGCAACGACGCCTATCTGGTCGCGACGGCGGACAATGCGAAGATCGGCAACCTCAAGGTGCTCGTGCCGCGCGTCCTGCTGCTCGTGCGGCTCAAGCGCGAGCAGGGCGCGGACGCGGCGGTGCAGGCGATCGCCGGAGCTCTTAAGGCGCGGCCGCTGGAAGTGCGCGTGCTCGGCCGCGAGCTCAAGAAGATCGGCGGCGACATGTTCATCTTTCTCGCGCTCGAGAACATGCGCATCTATCTCGTCGGCGGCATGCTGCTCGCGCTGATCGCGATCGCCGCGATCGCGCTGACGAATTATCTGGAGGACCGGCGCACGCTCGGGCTGCTCCGCGTTCGCGGCGCGTCGCCGGGGCTCATGTTCAAATTTTTCGCGTCGATGCTGCTCGCGCCCGCGCTCGCCGGCCTCATCATCGGCGTGGTGATCGCGGCCGCCGCGGGCTTCGGCCTGACGAATCTCATTTGGGACCTGCGCGAGATCAAGTCGGTGGTCCACCTGCTGCCGACGCATCTCGTGCTCTCGGGTGCGACGGTCTGGATCGGTGCCGGACTCTTCATCGTGATCGGCGGCATCGCATTGTTATTCAGCCTGTGGGTGTTCCGCCGCTCGGCGCGGGAAAGAATGTTGGAGTAGTTTGCGGAGGCTTCGATGGCAGAGAACGGTTTTTTCGTCAATCGCGGCGTCGACGTCAAGGTTGCCGGCCTCGCGAAAAGCTATCGCACGTCCGCCGAGGAGGTGCGCGCGCTGAAGGGCATCGATTGGCAAATCGACGCCGGCGAGGCGATCGCGCTGATGGGGCCTTCGGGCTGCGGTAAGACGACGCTGCTGAATATTCTCGGCGGCGTCGATCACGCGTCGGCAGGCGAGATCGTCGTCGGCGGCGACACGCTCGGCGCGCTCGGCGAGCGCGAGATGGAGCGCTATCGGCTGCTCAAGATCGGCTTCGTGTTTCAATTTTTCAATCTGATCCCGACGCTCACCGCGTTCGAGAATTTAGAATTGCCGATGCTGATCGCCGGTATCGTGCCGTCCGAGCGCGCTGGCCGCTGCGAGGGCCTTCTCGGCATGGTCGGGCTGGCGGAAAAGATGCACAAGCGTCCCGAGGAGCTTTCCGGCGGCGAGCAGCAGCGCGTCGCGGTCGCGCTCGCGCTCGCGAACGATCCGGCGCTGATCCTCGCCGACGAGCCGACCGGCAATCTCGATACCGAGAACACGGCATCCATCTCGGCGCTCTTCGTCTCGCTCGCCGAGCGTTACGGCAAGACGGTGATCATGGCCAGCCACGATCCCAAGGCAGTCGAGCAATTCAAAAAAGTCTACCGCATGCGCGACGGTAGATTCGAATAGAAGGGCATACTTGCCCGATTCCCGAATATCCAAATTCCGGCGTTGACATTCTTTTGCCACCTCGGGTACTATCGGACCCCAGATGATTGGAAAGGCTTTGTGTGGTAGCGGGATCTGCGTGGGCAACCCCCTTTCCAACGGTCCTTTTAATGTCGACGCTTCCTATCTATGGTGAATATTTCGGCTTAACGAGCCAGCCTTTTTCGGTCAGTCCGGACCCAAAATTTCTCTACGCCAGCCCGAGCCATAAAGAAGGCTTGGCGCAGTTGACCTACGGCATCCAGGCGCGCCGCGGTTTCGTCGTGCTTACGGGCGAGGTCGGCACCGGCAAGACGACGCTCATCCGTTCTTTGCTCCAACAACTCTCCGACAGTCATACCCGCATCGCGTTTATTTTCACGCTGATTCCGAATATCCGCGACTTGCTGCGCACCGTCTGCGAAGAGTTCGGGCTTGCCGCTCCGAAGGACGCGGTCAAAGATCTTCACGACTATCTCGCGCTCATCAACGAGTTTCTGCTGGAATCGTACAAGAACAATGTAGGCGTCGCCCTGATTATGGACGAGGCTCAGAACCTTTCGCGCGAGGTGCTCGAAGGCGTGCGGCTGTTGTCGAATTTCGAGACTTCCGAAGATAAGCTGCTGCAGGTCCTGCTCGTCGGCCAGCCCGAGCTCGACGCGCGCCTGAACGAGCCCGAGCTGCGTCAACTGAAACAGCGCGTCGCGCTCCGCTGGCATCTCAGTCCGCTGAACTTGGCCCAATGCGAGGAATACATCGCGCGGCGTCTCGCGATCGCGGGCGGTCGCGGCGTGATTTTTCCGGTCGAGACGATCCGTGCCGTCTACGCGTATTCGGGCGGCATTCCAAGGCTCATCAACGTGATCTGCGACAACGGCATGCTGACAGCGTATGCGCTCGACCAGCGAAGCGTCGGGGTAGCGGTTATCAAGGAGGTCGCCCGCGATCTCGACCTTAGCTTGGCGCCGCAAAAATCCGTTCCCGTAACCACTGCGACGATTCCGATCAAGTTTCCCGAGGCGCTGGCGGCCGATGCCGAGGCGAAAAGCCCGCCACCGACGATCGCCGCTCCGATTCCACCGCCTCGGCGGGTCGAGGAAAATCACGCTGTGGCCAGCGGGGGCGGGCCTCGGTCAATGCCGGAGATACCGTCGGCCGCTAACGCTGCTCTAGAGCCCATGCAACCGAAGACCGCTGCGCCGATTCCACCGCCCCCGCGAGTCGAGGAAAATGGCACTGTCGCCGCAGACGCCGGACCTCGGTCGATGCCGGAGATGCAATCGGCCGCTAACGCTCCTGTAGAGCCCGCGCAGCCGACGATCGCCGCTCCGACTCCGCCGCCGTCGTTAAACGAAAATGGGGCGGCCGCCGTGGAGCCCACGCCTCGCCCGATGCCGCATATTCAATCCGCTGCAAGGGCGGCGCTGGAGGCCGCACAGCAGCGCGCCGCCGAGATTCAGCAGTCGCAGGCGAGAGCCGATGAAACGCGCGAAAGGCCTTTTCCGAAACCGACACTCGCCCCGAAGGTCGTACTCGCTGCCAACCCCGAGTCCGCTCCCAAGGCTGTTGCCGAACCGGAGCCGGTTCCATTTGCCGCCGCAAATGAGCCGCAAACAACAATCATCGAAACCGAGATAAAAAAGCCTGAAGCAACAATCATCAAACCCGAGACAAACGAGCCGGAAGAAAACGCTGCCGAACTCGAAGCCAATCCGGCCGAGATGGTTCCGCAGCAATCCATTTATCGCATGATCGCGGCGCTGACCGAGGCGATGGGGCCGATGGCGTCGCTGGTCGTTCGCGACCATGTGGATGCCATGGGCGAGTCGACGGAGAATTTTCCCAAGCGCAGATTCCACGAGCTCGTATACTCGACGAGTGGCGAGATTCTCAGCAAGCCGCTGAGAGCGCGCTACGAGAATGTCATGTCGGAAGAAGTCCGCGCGCTCGGCGCATTCGAGGAGTGACGATGAGCACAGAAAAAACAGATTCGCGACGTCGGATGGGGCTCAAGTGGCAGATCATGGGCGGTGTGACCTGCGCGATGGTCGTCTTCGGCCTGCTGGTTATCGGCATCGTCCAATATCG
>DASWZY010000126.1:0-7427 GCA_036407055.1 Binatia bacterium | reverse complement strand
CCGAGGAATACGGCGGCAGCGGCCTCGGCATCACCGAAGGCAGCATCATTCTCGAAGAGATCAACCGCTCCGGCGGCAGCGCGACCGCGTGCCACGCGCAGATGTATACGATGGGCACGCTGCTGCGCCACGGCAGCGCCGAGCAGAAAAAACGATACCTGCCGAAGGTCGCGACCGGCGAATTGCGCCTGCAGGCGTTCGGCGTGACCGAGCCGAACGCGGGCTCGGAGACGACGCGCATCGAGACGGCGGCGACCAAGCGCGGCGACAAATACGTCATCAACGGCCAGAAGATTTTTATCTCGCGCGTGCAGGAATCCGATCTCATGCTGCTGCTCGCGCGCACGACGCCGTACGACGAATTGAAGGACAAGACGCGCGGGCTCTCGGTTTTCATCGTCGACTTGCGCAACGCCAAGGGCAAGCTCGAAGTGACGCCGCTCGATATCATGATCAATCACCACACCAACGCGCTTTTCTTCGACGGCCTCGAAGTCCCGGCGGAGAATCTGATCGGCGAGGAGGGGATGGGCTTTCGCTACATCATCGACGGCTGGAACGCGGAGCGCATCCTCGTCGCGGCCGAGGCGATCGGCGACGGCCGCTGGTTTGTCGAGCGCGCCGCGAATTACGCCAAGGAGCGCGTCGTCTTCGACCGGCCGATCGGCGCGAACCAGGGCATTCAGTTTCCCATCGCGCAGGCGTACGCGCGCATCGAGGCCGCCGACCTCGTGCGCTTTCAGGCGGCGACCAAATTCGACCGCAAGGAGCGCTGCGGCGCGGAGGCGAATATGGCGAAGCTACTCGCCTCCGAGGCGGCGTGGGAGGCGGCGAACGCCTGCCTCAACACCCATGGCGGCTACGGCTTCGCCGCGGAGTACGACGTCGAGCGAAAATTCCGCGAGACGCGTCTGCTCACGATCGCGCCGGTCAGCAATAACCTCGTGCTCGCGTTCCTTGCACAGCACGTCCTTGGCATGCCGAAATCGTATTGACCAGCCTTTCGGCCGGTCAAATCTCAAATCTCAGATCTCAAATGACAGAGATGACCGGGACTCGGAACGAACTTTCAAAGCGACCCCCGAGGCTGCGGACGTTATTTTGCCATTTGAAATCTGAGATCTGAGATTCCGAGCGGAGCGAGGACATGAGCGCAGCGAGGACGCGCGAAGCGCGGGCATGAATATCAAACTCACGATCGAGTACGACGGCACCGACTATTGCGGTTGGCAGGTCCAGCCGAACGGCCGATCGGTGCAGCAGACGATCGAGGCGGCGTTGGAGCAGATTCTCGGCGCGAAGATTCGCCTTAACGGCTCGGGGCGCACCGACGCCGGCGTGCATGCGCTCGGGCAGGTCGCGAATTTTATTCATGAAGGCGAGATCGACCTCTGGCGGCTGCAGCGCGGCCTCAACGGCGTGACGCCGCGCGACATCGCGGTCCGCCGCGTCGAGCGCGCGCCGGATAACTTCGACGCGCGGCGCGACGCGCGGCTGCGCCATTATCGCTACCGCATCTGGAACGATCCGTGGCCGACAGCCGTCGAGCGGCGTTACTCGTGGCACGTGCATGAGCCGCTCGACCTCGCCGCGATGCAGCGCGCCCTCGGCTGCCTCGAAGGCGACCACGACTTCGCGTCGTTTCAGGCCTCGGGTTGCGAGGCGGCGCACTCCGTGCGCCGCGTTTACCAGACTTCGCTGCGGCGCGAGCGCGAGCTCGTCTATTTCGACATCGAGGCCAACGCTTTCCTACGCCACATGGTGCGCAATATCCTCGGCACGCTCGTCCAGATCGGCCGCGGCGAGCGCACGGCGGATTCGTTCGCGGAGCTGGTCGCGGCGAAAGACCGCACGCTCGCCGGCCCGACCTCCCCGCCCGAAGGGCTCTTCCTCATGGAAGTGCGGTACGAGGAAGGTAAAAGTTAAAAGTAAAAAGGCAAAATTGAAAAAATCGCTTATCGCCGCCGCTCTGCTTTTCCTCCTCGTCGTGGTGTTCTTTTCTCAGATCCGGCTCGGCGCTCTCACCGCGCTTTTCATGTGGGACATGCTCGACGGCAGCACGCTGAACGCGCCCGAGCGCGGCAAGCTCGCGTGGCTTACTCCCGCACCGGCGATGAAAACGGTCGAGATCGCCGGCAAGCACGGGAAGATTGACGCCGATCTCTATTACGTCGAGGGACGCAGCCCGCGCGCCGGGCTGCTGCTTACCCACGGCATCATCGAGGACGGCAAGAACGATCCGCGCCTCAAGAGATTCGCCTACTCGCTCGCGCGCGTCGGCTTCACCGTGCTCGTTCCCGATCTCAAAGGCATGAAGTCCTTCCGCATTGCTTTCAGCGACGTCGACGATATCGTGGCCTCGACGCACTATCTCGCGACGTTGAAGGATATCGTCGACCCGGCAAAGCTCGGCCTCATGGGCTTCAGCTACGCCGCCGGGCCGACGATGATGGCCGCGGCGGCGCCGGAGCTCCGCGACCATGTCAAGTTCGTCGTCTCGTTCGGCGGCTACTACGACCCGATCGATGTCATCCGCTTCATTACGACGGGCTATTTCGAATACGGACGGGAGAAAGGCTATCTCCAGCCGCAGCCCTACGGTAAATGGGTCTTCTTCCAAAACAACGTCGATTACGTCGGGAATGAAAACGACCGCAAAATCCTGCGCGAGATATTCAAGAACGAGCAGATGGAGACGCCGGCGAACATCGCGCCCCTGCTAAAAGGGCTTACTTCGAATGGTAAATACGTCTATGAGCTTCTAACCAACACGGACCCGAACCGCACCGCTGACCTGGTGCAGAGAATCGATCCGCGGCTGCGCGAGTATCTGCAAAAGCTTTCGATGGCGCCCGTCGTTCCCGCGATCCGCGCGCATTTCATCATCGGCCACGGCAGCACCGACCCGTTGATTCCTTATACTGAAAGTTTGCGCCTCGCCGACGCCGTCGGCGACAAGTCGCGCGTGCACGTCGCGATCCTGCGCCTTTTCACGCACGTCGATCCGTCGCAAAATCAATATTCCTTCAAACAGTATTTCACCGTCTATCTACCGTCCGCCCTCCAGTTCTATTCGTTGATCTACGATCTTTTGAGCCAGCAAACGTAGCGGCGCTTCGTTGACAGCCCGCGAAGTTTGCCTATATATCCAGCTTTGAGACGGGAGGGCGCGCTTATGATGCCGTCGCACGATAATTTCTACGACGTCTTTTCCAAGGGAAAGAAAATCAAGATCAAATGGCCGAACGGCGCGCGCATGGCCGTGACGCTCGCGGGCAATCTCGAGGCGTGGACGGAGGTTCCCGATCCGAAGCACCGGCGGACGCATCACGTCGGCGGCTCTAATCCGATCACGGCGGAGGACACGCGGAGCAAATACGATTTTCGCACCGCGAGCGAGAACGACTACGGCGGCCGTACCGGCGTATGGCGCATTCTCAGAATTCTCCGCAAGCACGGCCTCAAGGCGTCGTTCAACATCAACGGCCTGGCGGCGATCCGGTATCCCGAAGCGGTGAAGGCGGTCCACGCGGAAGGTCATGAGGTCGTCGGCCACAACTACGCCGAGGATGTGCAGTCGATTTATCTGACGAAAGAGCATGAGCGCGACGAGATCCGCGCCTGCATGAAAATCTTCCAGGACCTCGTCGGCGTGCGGCCGTACGGCTGCCTCTCCTCGGGCATGCGCCATACCGAGCACACGCTGGAGCTGCTCGCCGACGAGGGGTTTCTATGGCACGGCGACGCGGTCAACGACGACACGCCGTATCTGGTCGAAGTGAACGGCAAGCGCTTGATCGAGGTGCCGTACCGCAACGCGATCAGCGGCCTCAACGACACCGGCATGTACCGCCGCGGCATCACCGCGCGCGACCTCTTCGGCGCGTTCAAGGACGAGTTCGACATGCTCTACGAGGAATCGGCCGAGGAGCCGAAGCTGCTCACGATGGCGATGCACTGCCAGATGGCGTTTCCGGCCACCGGCAAGGTCTACGACGAATCGATCAAGTACGCGCGGTCGTTCTCCGACGTCTGGTTCGCGCGGCGCATCGACGTCGTGAAATGGCTGCTAGAGAACTGCATCGGTAAATAATTTCAGAGTACGGGCGGTTCGCGAACCACCCGTACGTTCGGAAGGGGAGGCGGCATGGCAAAGCGACGGGTGCTTTTCGTGCTTCTTGCGGCGGTTTCGTTCTTCGCGCAACAGCTTTCCGCCGAGACGATCAAGGCCGGCTACGTCTCGCGCGATCTCAATTATCTACCGTTTTTCGTCGCGCAGAAAAAAGGCTTCTACGCCGCCGAGGGCGTACAGGTCGAGCTCGTCTTCATCGGCGGCGCCGACCTCCAGCTCCGGGCGCTTGTCGCCGGCGAGCTGCACGTCGCGAACATCAATCCGGACAGCGTCATCCTGTGGGATGAGAAGGGCGGCACCCTGAAAACCGTCGCCGGGTCGAGCAATGCGGCGCCGTATTATCTCGTCGGCGGCAAGAATTATAAGAGAATCGAAGACCTCAAAGGCGCGCGCCTCGGCGTCGCGAGCCTCACCGGCGGCGCGACCTCGATTCTGCTCGGCTATTTGAAGAGCAAAGGGTTGCAGCACCCGCGCGACTTCAGCCTCGCGATCATCACCGGCGGCACGCCCGCGCGCCTCAGCGCGCTGGAAAGCGGCGCGATTGCGGGCGCGGTGCTCGGCGTGCCGTTCGCCGACATGGCGATCGACAAAGGCTTCAACAAGCTCGGCGATACGACGGAAGTCATCCATGCGTATCAGTTCAACGCCGTCAACGTGAATCCGGCGTGGGCGGAGAAGAACCGCGCGGCGCTCGTGCGCTTCATCAAGGCGCATATCCGGAGCCTGCGCTGGATCAACGACGCGCCCGACCAGGCGGCGGAATTCCTCACGAAGGAGATGGGCATGAAGCCGCCGTACGGGAAGATCGGCGTCGACTATTTCGTCAAGCACAAGGTTTATCCCTCCGACGGCGCCGTGACCCTCGAAGGATTTAAAATGAATATTCAGGTCCAGGCGAACGACGGCTTCGTCAAAGAGCCGCTGCCGGGACCGGAGAAGTACCTCGATCTCAGCTACTTGAAGCAGGCGCAGAAAGAGCTCGGCCTATAACCTCGCGTTGAAGGGTTTAAAGGGTTTCAGGGTTTAAGGGTTAAAGACAAGAGGTTTTCCGGGCTTTAAGCTTCAACCCTTCAACTTCTTCGTCGCTTGCGCCGGCCCGGGCCGCCGGTTATATTGATTTTTCACTCGGAGAATCGAACATGGCTTCAGGGCGCACGCTTTACGATAAAATCTGGGATTCGCATACCGTCGACATTCTGCCGACCGGTCAGACGCAGCTTTTCGTCGGCCTGCACTTGATCCACGAGATCACGACCGCGCCGGCCTTCGACATGCTGCGGGAGAACGGCTTTAAAGTCGCGTTTCCCGAGCGCACCTTCGCGACCGTCGATCACATCGTGCCGACCGACGTGCGCACGCGTCCGTTTCTCGACGCCGAGGCCGAGACATTGATCCAGGTCCTGGAGAAAAACGTCGGCGAGTTCGGCATCGACTTCTTCGGCCTGGAGAGCGACAAGCAGGGAATTGTCCACGTCATCGGCCCGCAGCTCGGACTCACGCAGCCGGGCATCACGCTCGCCTGCGGCGACAGCCACACGAGCACGCACGGCGCCTTCGGCACGCTCGCCTTCGGCATCGGCACGAGCCAGGTGCGCGACGTGCTGGCGACGCAGACGCTCGCGATCGATCGTCTGAAAGTCCGGCGCATCAATGTCAACGGATCGCTGCCGCCGGGCGTCTATGCTAAAGACGTGATCCTCAATATCATCCGCAAGCTCGGCGTCTCGGGCGGCAAGGGCTTCGCCTACGAGTACGGCGGTGCGGTGCTCGACCGCATGAACATGGAAGAGCGCATGACCGTCTGTAACATGAGCATCGAGGGGGGCGCGCTCGTGGGCTACGTCAATCCCGATCAGACGACATTCGATTTTCTCCGCGGGCGGCAGTACGTCCCGAAAGACGAGGCGTTCGACCGCGCCGTGGCTTATTGGAAATCGGTCGCGTCCGACACCGGCGCGCGCTACGACGACGTCGTCGACCTCGAAGGCGCGAAGCTCGAACCCACGGTGACGTGGGGCATCAATCCCGGCCAGGCGGTCGGGATTTCCGAGAAGCTGCCGCGGCCCGAAGAGTTCCCCGACCCAGACGGCGCGCGCAAGGCCTACGACCACATGGGCTGGAATCCCGGCGCGTCGATTCTCGGCACGCCGATCAACGTCGCGTTCGTCGGCTCGTGCACCAACTCGCGTCTCAGCGATCTCCGCGCCGCCGCCAAAATCGCCAACGGCAAGCGCGTCGCGCCGGGTATCCGCGCGCTCGTCGTGCCCGGCTCGGCCGAGGTCAAGACGCTCGCGGAAAAGGAAGGGCTGCACAAAATCTTCACCGCCGCCGGCTTCGAATGGCGCGAGGCGGGCTGCTCGATGTGCCTCGCGATGAATCCCGACCGCCTCCAGGGGCGGGAGATCTGCGCGTCGTCGTCGAACCGCAACTTCATCGGCCGGCAGGGGAGCCCCGGCGGCCGCACGCTGCTGATGAGCCCCGCGATGGTCACCGCCGCCGCGCTCAACGGCAAAGTCGTCGACGTGAGGGAGTATCTCGCATAGGATCGGCAACACCATGGGCAACGAATCCAAAATCACCAATGTCGCGGGCCGCGCTATCATCGTCCGCGGCAACGATATCGACACCGACCGCATCATTCCCGCGCGCTACTTAAAGGAGCCGACGTTCTCGCGCATGGGCAATTATCCGTTTTTCGACGAGCGTTTCGACGCCGCGGGGAAACAGAAGCCGCATCCGTTCAACGATCCGAAGTTCAAGGGCGCATCCGTATTGTTCGTCAATAAAAATTTCGGCTGCGGCTCGTCGCGCGAGCACGCGCCGCAAGCGCTCTACCGCTTCGGCATTCACGCCGTCGTCGGCGAATCGTTCGCCGCGATCTTCGCGGGGAACTGCGTTATGATCGGCATGCCGACGGTCACCGTCGGCGAGCGCGAGATCGAAGAATTGATGCGCCGCGCCGACTCGAAGCCCGAGACTTCCTTCGCGCTCGACATTCAGGCGAAGAAGCTCAGCTACGACGGCAAGTCGATTCCCGTCGACATTCCCGAGACCCATCGCAAAGCGCTCGTCGACGGCTCGTGGGACTCGACGGGAATGCTCCGCGCCAATCTCGATAAGGTCAAAGCCACGGCGGCGAAGCTGCCGTACATGAGCGGCTTCAGGTCCTGACGCAGCTTTGCGACCCCGCAGTTCATCCCCGAATCCAGAACGATTGAGGTCTTCTTCACCGAGTCGCGGACGTGCGGTCTATGGCATGCGGCTGATTTTTCTTTGCGCCGCGATTTTCTCCGCG
>DASWZY010000125.1:0-7570 GCA_036407055.1 Binatia bacterium | reverse complement strand
TCACCGCCGCGATCGCATCGTAGCCGCCGAGGCGTTTGTAGAGCGACGGTCCGGATTGTACGCTTGCCGCCTGCGCGGCGGAATTCGACGTGCAGCCGCTCGCGAGAAAGAGCGCGAAGGCCAGTAAAATTATTTTGGCCGGGCTTTTTCGAGGCATGATTTTTTCCTCCCTGGGAAAATTTAGAGCCAAACGTAATATGTCGCCGCACCGAGAGCAACCACGATCCACCACAATGCCAGCTCCGTTCGCATCCAGTGCTTGTAGTTCCTGAGCCGCAGGCGCTCCGGAAGGAGCTTCGTGCCGGCGGCGACAACGATGTAAATACCGAGCAGCTGCGCCACGCCGCCGGCGGCGGCGTGCAGCGTCGCGATCGAATAGTACGGCTTTGCCGCTTCTGCCGGGAGCCCCGGCAGCACGCCGTCGCGAAAGGCCGGCAGCATGATGCGGGCGATGAGCACCACGTTAAGCAGCACGACCGCGCTCTGGCAGACGGCGTGGGCTCGATAATGCTTCCGCCGCGCGAGCGCCATGCCGACGCCGAGCGCCGCGGCCATCGAGAGCTGGAGCGTGAGGTTGAAGTCGGAGGCGAACGAAGCGCCGGTGCCTAAAAAACCGCCCATACATCCTTCTTTAAAAACGCGGCCGGGGCGGATAGCCCCGGCCGCATTGCCACCGCTGTTCACAGCTACATGCCCGCATAGCGCTCGGGGAACTGCTTCACGATCGCGTCCGCGAGCGGATCGGCGATCATATGCATGTGACCGGTCGCGGTTCGGAGGAGCATGTAGGTCTTGTTGTAATCTTTCGCCGCCTGCGCGTCGATCACGTCTTTTAGCGTCAGGATATGCCCTTTGACAAGCTCGGCGACCGTCGCCTTGGGCAGGTTGGGATTCGCCGAGCTCAAGAACGCGCCGAGGTCGTCGGTGTAGCCGATGAGCTCGTTCACCGCCTTAGTCTGCTTGGCTTTATCCTTGGTCGCGATGCCGACGGTGTAATCGACCACGAAGCCGATGTGCTTTCGCCACAGCGGCAGGAACGCCGCTTCGGCGTCCGCGCCGTAGACCGAGCCGATCGCCTTCGAAATCGCGACCGAGTTCGCGTCGAGCGCGCCTGCCGCCGCTTTGAACTCGGCGTCGCGCCCGCCGAGCGCCGCGCCGGTGGCGCTCGCGGCGAGCGACACGTGCTCGGCAAACAGGATATTCAAGCCGGTGCGCAGATCGGCGGCCTTGCCGCTGCTCTGCATCATCATCTTGTGATCCGATTCGGCCCCGGCCTTGGAAGCCATCGGCGCGCACGCCGTCGTGAGCAAGAAGCCCATCGCTACGGCTCCGGTCAGTTTGTGAATTTTATTTCGCATCGAATTCTCCTTTCGGTTTGTGTTTTTTGATGAAGCGCAGTGGAATGTTTATTTCACCGTAATCTCGCCGCGCATGTGCTGATGGCGGTCGCAGAAAAATGTGTACGTTCCCGGCTGTGAAAACGTGAAGCTGAACTTCGCGCCTTTGTCGGCAAGCGGCGCATCGAAGCGCCCGTCCTTGTTGTCGGGCGCGCCGGACGTCACGGTGTGGCGGACGTCGTCCTGATTGATCCAGGTAACCGTCGTGCCCGCGTTCACCTCGATCTGCTTGGGCTGGAACTGAAAAGTCTGGATGTTGATCGTCGTCACGCTCTCCGCGTGAAGCCAGGGCGCCCATCCGAGCAGCAGCGCAATTGCGGCCAGGCCGATAGTGTTCCCGAATCGCATCGTCTCATCCCCTTTGTGCGGTCTACGAACCGCCATTACGCTTCGGATTGGCGTTTATCATGAAGGAAATTTTGCCGGGTCGGCGAAATCCGTTTTTCTTTTCGGATCGTATAACTCAAGGGTGTATTTTACGTTGCGCCGGCATACGCGTTATGGCTCGCGGCAATGACTTCTTACAGGCACTCCGGTGGCAGTCCCTGCGCCTTCGTGATAGGGGGAGGCGCATGACCGCATTGGCCGCCGATGAAGCTACCGCACTCATCCGGCAACTCGCCGGCGGCGACCGCGGCGCTTTCGGCCGTTTTTACGATGCGTATTCGACGCTCGTGTTTACCTTCGCGCTGCGCATGCTGCGCGAGCGCTCCGCGGCCGAAGATCTCCTTCAGGAAGTTTTTCTGCAGGTATGGCGCGACGCGCCGAGCTACAGCCCCGAGCGCGGCACTCCGGAGGCATGGCTCGTCATGATGACGCGCAGCCGCGCAATCGACAAGCTGCGCTCCATACGTAGAAGATTTAAGAGCTTCGTGTCGATGGAGCGCCCGTCGGGACAATCTTATGACGCCGCAGTCGAGAGCGGCGCGGCGGCGTCCGAGGCGCGCATCATGGTCGACAGCGTGCTGGCGCGGCTGCCCGATAATCAGCGCCGGGTGCTGGAAATGGCGTACTTCGACGGCCTGAGCCAGACGGAGATCGCGGCGCGCACGAACGAGCCGCTCGGCACAGTGAAGACGCGGATGCGCGCGGCGCTCCAGCGCCTGCGCGAGCTCGTAGGCAAAGAAACGGCTTGAAGTTTTTATGAATCACGAAGAATGGCTTGAACGCGCGGAAATCTACGCGCTCGGAGCGCTCGACGGCGAGGAGCTGAAGGAGTTCGAGGCGCACCTTGCGTCGGGCTGCGCGCAGTGCGAAGAAGTCCTGCGCGACAGCCGCGAGGCCCTCGCGCAAGCCGCCGCGTCACTCGCGCCGGTTGCGCCGCCGCCGCGCATCAAGACCGAGCTTATGCGCCGGATCGGCGCGCAGACCGCCGCGCCGATGCGCGAGCGGCCGCGAATTCGCTGGTCGTGGCCGGTCGGCGTCGGCGCGCTCGCCGCGGCCGGCCTCGTGCTCGTTCTGTCGTGGCAGCTGATCGACACGCGTAGAAAGCTGGAGGATGCGCAAGGCAGGCTCGGCGTAGTCGATTCTGAGAAGGCGCAGAATAAGGAGATCATGGATTTTCTTTCGAATCCTCAGGTCCGCATCGTCAGTCTGACGGGTGTTCCGCCGACGTCGGGAGGCAAGGCGCAGCTTCTGTGGGATCCTGTTGCGCGCAAAGGCATTCTGCTGACGATCGGCCTTCCGCAGACGTCCGCGGAAAAGGCCTATGAGCTCTGGGGGCTCGCGGGCGCCGAGGCCGTTCCGGCCGGCGTCTTCACGGTCAACGAGCAAGGCCGCGTCGTCTTTCGTCTGCCGAAGCTGCCGGAATCGAAAGCATTCGAAAAATTCGCTGTCACGCTGGAGCCGGTGGGCGGTGTACCTAAAGCGACGGGACCGATCGTGCTCGTCGGCAGCATGTAGCGGGGATGCGAAAAATTCCGACAGCGCTCACGATCGCGGGCTCGGATTCCGGCGCCGGCGCGGGCATCCAGGCGGATTTGAAGACGTTCGCGGCGAACGGCGTCTATGGCACGAGCGCGATCGCCGCGATCACAGCACAAAACACCCGCGCCGTGAAAAAAATCCATTCGCTGCCGCCGGCCATCGTCGCCGCGCAGATCGACGCCGTTGCCGAAGATATCGGCGCCGGCGCGGTCAAGACGGGCATGCTGCTCGACGCGGCGGTCGTGAAGATCGTCGCAACGAAGGTTCGTCAGCATCGGCTGCGCAACCTCGTCGTCGATCCGGTGATGGTAGCGAAGTCCGGCGACCTCCTGCTGCGCAAGGATGCGCTCGCAGCGCTGAAGACGAAGTTGATTCCGCTCGCGACGGTAGTCACGCCGAACGTGCCCGAGGCGGAGAAACTGACGGGACTTCGGCTGAAGCGGGCGGAGGATTTCAAAGAAGCGGCGCGGCGCATTGTCGCGCTGGGGGCGAAAAGCGTCGTGATCAAGGGCGGCCACCGGAAAGGACCCGCAACCGATTTGTTTTACGACGGAAAAGAGTTCCGCGAGTTCAGCGCGCCGCGCCTGCGCACGCGCAACACGCACGGCACCGGCTGCACCTTCGCCGCCGCCATTGCAGCCAATTTAGCCAAAGGCGCTAAGCCGGAGGAAGCGGTGCGGCGCGCGAAGCGCTACCTCACGCGCGCGATCGAAGAAAGCTATTCGATCGGCATGGGGCACGGCCCCGTGAACCATTTTTACGGTTTGAAAATCCGCTGACTAGACCGACAGCACCTCGGGAAAGAATAGACTCTCCAGCTCCGGCTTCTTGTCCGAGATTCCCTGCTGGATCTGATAGGTGAAGAGCGTCTCCAGCGACTTCCGCGCCGGACCGCGGTTGAGGCTGTATTCGAACGGGCCGCCCATGACTTTGCGCTCCCACGCCGCTTCCTCTTTTTGCTTGTCGCCGCGGTAGCGGTCGGCGGCGGCTTCGGCGCGGTTGAAGGCGTCGAGAATGTCTTCGACCACTCCCGGATGGCGCGCGGCCACCTCTTCTTTCAGCACAAACAAATGATTGATCGGAAACACGCGGTTACGCCGGAAGAAATCCTCCTCCGCGCCGCGGTGATCGGGGAACATACGGCGCAGCTTCGGATTGGTGGCCAGCGCGTCGTAGGGTTCGAGCGCGGCGTCGATCTCGCCGCGCTCGACCAATTCGATCGCGTGCTCGCGCGTGCGCGGCTCGGAAACGAGGCGGACGCGGATCTCCGGCGGCGGCGGGCGCAGCGATTCCTCGGCGATATCCGGCTCGGCGACGATCCATTCGACGCTCGCCGGCTTGACGCCGTATTCGTTCTGCAAAATGCCCTTGAGCCACACCGGCGTGGTCGCGTTGTAGCGGTGGACGGTGATCTTCTTGCCGGAAACCTCGGACGGATCTTTCAGCGGCGAGGCGGCGGAAAAGTACATGCAGCGGTGGCGGAATTTGCGCGAAAGGAAAACCGGCAGGCCGCGCAGCTTGACGCCGCGCTGGCGCGCGAGAATGAACGAGGAGATCGAAAGCTCGCCGCCGTCGAATTCGCCGGCGATGATCTTCCGATGGCGTGTGCCGACGTTGTCGAAGCCCTCGGCGAATTGCGACTCGAGCTTCAGCTCGGCGTTCTTCACGCCGACCGAGCCGTCGAACAGCGCCTTGGTATTCGACGCCGGATTGAACGCGAGATGCAGGGTGAATGCCGCCATAAAAAATGCCCCCTATACGATAATCTTCGCGCCGCTGCGCTCCATCTCGTCGATGATCTCGCGCGCCGCGCGCGCAGGCTCTTTCGCCTCCATGATGGGACGGCCGACGACGATATAGTCGACGCCGGCGCGCACCGCGTCGGCCGGCGTCATGACGCGCTTCTGATCGTCATGGCTGGTTTTTTCCGGCCGGATTCCCGGTGTGACGATCATGAAGCCGCGCCCGCACGCGGCGCGGATCTCGGCGACTTCGTGCGGCGCGGCGACAACCCCGTCCATGCCAGCGTCCTGGCTCAAGCGCGCAAGACGCACCACCAGGTCGCCGACCTCGCCGGCGATGCCGAGCTGCTTGAGATCGCTCTCATTTAAGCTCGTAAGGACCGTGACCGCGAGCAGAATCGGCCGCCGGAGCGATTCCTGCCGGCAGACCCGGTTCACCTCGCGCACGGTGAGCCGCATCATCTCGAGGCTTCCCGACGCGTGCACGTTGAACATCTTGACGCCGAGCCGGGTCGCGGCGATCGCTGCTTTCGCGACGGTCGTGGGGATGTCGTGAAATTTGAGATCGAGAAAAACCTCGCCGCCGAGATCGTGGATGAGCTTGACCGCCTGCGGGCCGGCGTGGGTGAAAAGCTGCTTGCCGACCTTGAACATGCCGACCTGGCCGGCAAGCGATTTGATCGCTGTCTTCGCGGCGGCGAGATCGTCGACGTCGAGAGCGACGATCAGCCGCTCGCGCATCGAGAGCGGCGGGCGCACGAGCTGAAGATTCGACGCCATGAAAACCTCACGCCGCGGAGCCGAGTGCTGCGGCGATTGTTTCGCGTATCTTGTCGGACGCCTGGTCGACTGGAATCTCTTCGACCGAGCCGTCGCGGCGCCGGCGCACCTCAACGCAGCCTTTGTCGAGCCCTTTGGCCCCGATCGTGATGCGCAGCGGAACGCCGATCAGATCGGCGTCCTTGAACTTGACCCCCGGCCGCTCGTCGCGGTCGTCGAGCAGCACATCGACCTTGCGCGCGCGGAGATCGTCGTACAGCCGATCGGCGGCGGCGCGGATTCTTTCATCGAGATAGTTGATGGGCAACAGTATCACCTCGAAGGGCGCGATCGCGAGCGGCCAGATGATGCCGTTGGCGTCGTGATTCTGTTCGATCGCCGCGGCGAGCAGCCGCGAGACGCCGATGCCGTAGCAACCCATCTCGATCGGCTGCTCGCGCCCTTCGGGATCGAGGTAAGTGGCGCCCATCTTAGCGCTGTATTTCGTTCCGAGATAGAACACCTGTCCGACTTCGATGCCGCGATGGATCTCCAGCTTGCCCGCATCGCAGCGCGGGCAGAGGTCGCCGGCAACCGCCGCGCGCAGATCGGCGAACGTCGCGGGCGTGAACTCGCGCTCCTGATCGACGTCGACGAAGTGCGCGTCCGCCTCGTTCGCGCCGGTGACGGCGCCGCGCATACCCTGTATCGCGTGATCGGCGATCGTGCGCAGCTTTAGCCCGATCGGCCCCAAAAAGCCCGGCGGCACGCGCGTCGCTTTTTCCACTTCGGCTTCGCTCGCGAGCGCGACCTCATCGGCATGGAGTGCGTCTTTCAGCTTGACTTCATTGATTTCATGGTCGCCGCGGACCAAAACCGCCACGAGCTCGCCGTCCGCTTTACACACCATTGTCTTGATGAATCGCTCCGGCGGCAGCGAGAGAAATTCCGAGACTTCCGCGACGGTTTTCTTCGCCGGCGTCGCGACTTTTCTATGCGCCGCGGCCGTCTCCTTGATATCGCGTCCGGAGTGCGGCCGCACTTTCACTTCGGCCTTCTGGATGTTCGCCGCATAGTCGCAGCGATCGCAGCTCGCGATCGCGTCCTCGCCGGATTCCGCCAGGACCTGGAACTCGTGCGACAGGCTGCCGCCGATCGCGCCGGTATCGGCCTCGACCGGACGGAACTTGAGCCCCAAGCGCGTAAAGATGCGCCGGTAGGTGTCGAACATATTCTGGTATTCGCGCCGACAGTCTTCCACGGTCGTGTGGAAACTGTAGGCGTCTTTCATGATGAACTCGCGCCCGCGCATAAGCCCGAAGCGCGGCCGCACCTCGTCACGAAATTTGGTCTGAATCTGGTACAGGTTGAACGGCAGCTCGCGGTAGGAGCGCACGGCGCGGCGAACCAGGTCGGTAATAACCTCTTCGTGTGTCGGTCCGAGGCAGAAATCGCGCTCGTGGCGGTCCTTGAAGCGCAGCAGCTCCTTGCCGTAGACGTCCCAGCGGCCGCTCTCCTGCCACAGCTCGGCGGGCGAGGCGATCGGCAGCAGCAGCTCCTGCGCGCCGGCCCGGTCCATCTCCTCGCGCACGATCGTCTCGATTTTTTTCAGCGATCTCAGTGCCAGCGGAAGATAATCATAGATGCCGCGGCTCAGCTGACGGATCATGCCGGCGCGGACGAGGAGCTTGTGGCTCACGACCTCGGCGTCGGCGGGATCCTCCTTGAGAGTCGGGATGAGGGTTC
>DASWZY010000124.1:0-3651 GCA_036407055.1 Binatia bacterium | reverse complement strand
GACGTGCTCGTCTCCGCGCCGGACGATGAGCGCGCCGCCGCCCTACGGATGAAAAAAGGCGGGCACTACACCTACCGCGGCACGCTGAAAAAATACGGCGGCGCGGTACTGCCGATTAGTATGAGCTGGGGATGCTCCGCCGCGCAGGCGAAGCGTTGAGCGCGCAAAAGCTCGTAAGACGAATAAATCCTGCTAACCGCCGCGGCGTTTCACTTCCGCGGGAACAGCACATCCATCATCAACCTTTTGTGGTGCGCCGGCGTGCCGAGGTATTGATAGATCGTATGCGCGAGCACGCTGTGCGCCATGAGCGGATGCCCGTAATCGGTTCCGGGACCGGCGAACACCATATGCGCGTAGTTGCACGCGTGGTGATAGGCTTCGCTCGCGATCGCCTTCGCCTCGTGAACGCCCGCCTTCGCCGGCTGTCCGGTATCGAGCAGCCACAGCGCTTCGTACGCCGCCCAGCGCGCCGCGTCGAGATGGATCGAGATATCGACGCAGTGGTCCTGGACGCGCTGGAAGCGGCCGATGGGCTGGCCGAACACCACGCGCGAGCGCGTGTACTCGACGGTGAAATCGAATATCTCCTGACAGCCGCCGACTTGATAGGCACAGAGGACCGGGAGCGTTTTTTCGAGCGCCGCGTCAAGAACGCGCCAGCCGCTTCCCGCGGAAATGACGTTTTGGCTCGCGACCCGCGCCTGATCGAAGGCGACTTCGGCGGCCGAGACCGTGAAACCGATCAGCCGATTGACGGAAATGCCCGGGCTTTTCCGATCGATCAGCACGAGCGCGATCTCGCCGTTGTCCGTACGCGCGGCGACGATGAAGTCCGTCGCCGCCTCCGCGTCGAAGACAAACCGCTTCTTGCCGCTGAGAGTCCAGCCGTCGCCGCTCTTCGCGAGACGCGTCTCGACGCTCTCCGGCCCCCACGCGGCCGCCGTGTCGGCGAGCGCCGGCACGGGAATCATATCGCCCGCGCAGATTCGCGGCAGCCAGGTTTTTTTCTGCTCCTCGGAGCCGCCTTCGAAGACAATTTGCGCGCCGAGCGTGCCGGCGGAAAAAAGCGGCCCGGGCACGGGGCCGCGGCCGAGCTCCTCGAACACGACCCCGCAGTCGGCAAAACTCGCGTCCGCGCCGCCGTAGGACTCCGGCAGCAGCATGCCCACCCAGCCGAGCCCGGCCGCTTTGCGATAGATCTCCGGCCGGAACGTTTCCTTGAGCCGATACCATTGCGTCATCTGGTGCGCGGGGACTTCCGCCTTGACGAAGTCCGCCGCGACCTTTTTGAGCATCTCCTGCGTTTCGCTCAGCGTTAGATCCATAAGTCCTCTCGCTCGTCGATGCGCTAAATCGTCTCCGGCGCCTTCTCAACCAGCGGCCTGCCGATGCCGACGCGGCGGGCAAACACGAGCCGATCGGTATCGAGCGTACCGCCGCCGTGGAGCTGTCCGGGACCGGTGCGCACGGCGTACTCGAAATCAACCATCTCGTGCACGGAGAGGTCCTGCACGAGCGCGTCGATGCCCATGATCTGCTGCAGACGCTCGCCGTTGCGGAGGCGCGCCATGCGCTGGAAATAGCGCTGCTGCACGCCGCCGTACGGGTGCGGCTTGCGCGCGAATCGATGGTAAAAGTTCCGCTGATTGAAGCGCCGGAGCGTGTTCAGCTCAAGCATCATGTCGGCGATCGTGTCGCGGATGCGCTCGTCTTCGATCAGTTTTTGCCCCGCGACTTCGTTCTTCTGGCAGTATTCGACGACCCGCTCGACCAGCGGATCGACGCCGATGCGGCCGTCGCCGCCATGCTCGAGCTCGAGGTGCGTGTTGGCGACTTTCCAGCCGTTGTTCTCGCCGCCGACGAGGTACTTCGCCGGCACGCGCACGCCGTCGAAGAAAACCGCGTTCTTGATGCCCATCATGAGGTGCATGTGCTGGATCTCGATGCCCGGCAGATTCGCCGGCATATGGATCCAGCCGAGATTCTCGTGGCGTTTGCCTTGCGGGTTCGTGGACACGAGCGTCCACAGATAATCCGGCGGCACATGATGGCCGACCATGACTTTTTGTCCCGTAACGACGTAATCATCGCCGTCGCGGATCGCCTTGGTCTGGCAGTTGGCGATGTCGCTGCCTCCCTGCGGCTCGGTCAGGACCTGCCAGACGGAGATTTCTCCGCGCGTCAGCGGCGGGAGGAACTCGCGCTTCTGCTCTTCCGTGCCCCACTTGAGCACGACCGGCGCGACGATGCGCGCGAGCGTGTAGAAGACGTGCGAGAGGTTGAGTCCGTATTTTATCAATTCGGTCTCGAGCACGATCTGATGGTCGATCGTGAGGCCGGCGCCGCCGTATTCTTTCGGAAACATCGGAAAGAGCCAGCCTTGCCGCCCGAGATTGTTCGCCAGATTGCGGCGGAAGCGGTACTCCTCCTCGTTCTCACGCGTCGACCACGACGCCGACCAGCGCAGATGCTCGCCGCCGCGCATATTCTCCGCCATCCACGCGGAGACCTCGCTGCGAAAATCCGCGAGCTCGGGCGGGTCTTCGTGCAGGTTGAAGTCCATATCCCGTCTCCTTTTCGTTAGCTTCTCTAAATCTATATCACGCCGGCGGCGCGCAGCTCCGCGATCGCGCGCGCGTCGTAGCCGAGTCGTCCGAGGATCTCCTCGGTGTGCTCGCCCAGAACCGGCGCCGCGCGGTAGAACTTCGGCGGCGTGCCGGTCAGGTCGATCGGGCTGCCCACGAGATTGCTCGCGCCCATCGCCGGATGATGGATCGCCTTGGGAATTCGCATGTGGCGAATCTGCGGATCGTCGAAGACCTCGGCGATGGTGTTGATCGGCGCGTTGGGAATATCGTTGGCGTCGAGCCGCGGCAGCCAGTAGCTCCGCGGCTTGGCGCGAAATTGCTCGCGCAGAAAACCTACGATCTCATCGTGCCGATCCGTGCGATGGCGCCGCGAAGCGAAGCGCGGATCGCCGATCAGATGATCGAGCTCGGCGGCCCGCAGCAGCCCCTCCCACGCTTTGTTGTGGCCGGATAGATGGACCATGAACGGCTTCGCATCGCAGTCGAGCAGGCTGTAAATGCGTCCCTTGGGAAAATTCTCGCGCGAGACCGCCTCGCCGCCGTTCAAATAATCGGCCACGTGCGATTCGATGAAGGCGACGGCGACTTGCAGCAGCGACACGTCGACGAACTGCCCGCGCCCGGTTTTTTGCCGCGCGAGCAGCGCCGCCATGATTCCGTGGGCGGCGAAAATGCCGGCGGAATGATCGACGAAGGAGACGCCCGCGACTTTGGGATCGTCGAGGTCGGTGACCAGGCTCATCATGCCGGAGAGCGCCTGACCGATCGTGTCGAAGCCGGGCTTGTCGCGGTACGGGCCGCTCTGGCCGTAGCCGGAGATCGAGCAGTGGATCAATTTGCCATTGAGCTTCGCGAGGTCCTCGTAATCGAGCCCGAGCTTCTGCCGGGTCGACGGACGGAAGTTTTCGATCAAGATATCGGCGGTTGCGAGCAGATCGAGGAGGATTTTCTTCCCCTTCGGCTCGCGCAGGTTGAGCGTGATGCTCTTCTTGTTGCGGTTGAGCGCGCGAAAGCTCGGCCCATAGCCTTCGTATTTCGGATTGCGGCCGCGGTGAGTATC